>NZ_JAPHNL010000332.1 GCF_026274175.1 Streptomyces beihaiensis | reverse complement strand
GTCCTTGGCATAGCCCTCGGCGCCGGTGGCCGCCTTGTCGGCCGCCGTTTCGGCGTCGGTCGCCGCCGCGTCGGCCTGGTCGGCGGCCTTGCGGGCCGCGGTGGCCGCCGTACCGGCGTCCAGGGAGTCCGCGTAGGCGTCCTTCGCGTCGGCCTTGGCGCGGGCCGCCGCCGCCTTCTGCTCCGCGTCCCACGCGTCGTCGCGTTTCGCCTCGGCCGCGTCCGCGGCCTTCTGCGCGGCCTGACGCTTGTCCGACGCCGTCTTCTGGGCGGCATCGGCCCTCTTGCCCGCCTGCTCAGCCTTCGTCGCCTCGGCTTCGGCGGTCTCCTTGTAGCCGGCCGCCTCGGCCTGTTTCGCGGCCGCGGTGGCCTTGTCCGCCTTCGCCGTCTTCTCCTCGGCCTGCGCCGCGAGCAGCTTGGCGTGCGCGGTGGTGGCCTGGGCCTTCGCGTCGACTTCGGCCTTCACCGCGTCGCCCAGCTTCGACTTCGCGGTGTCGCGGGCCTTCTTGGCGTTGTTCTTCTGCAGATCGGCGGCGTCGGCGGCGGCCTTCGCCTGCGCCTCCGCCTCCTTCGCCGCGGCGAGGCGGAACTGGCTCTTGGCCTTCGCCGCCGCGGCCTTCGCACGGTCGGCGAGTGTCGCGCTGTCCGCGACCGACGCACGGGTCGCGGCGTACGCCGTCTCGGCAGCCTTCTCGATCGCGTGCAGTGCCGCCGCGGACGCCTTGGTGACCTGCGCCTTCTGAAGGCCGACGAGCATGCCCCTGCCCCTGGGCACACCCATCGCGTCCGCCTTGCGGTAGGCCTCGGACAGGTTGAGGTCGGTGCCCTTGACCGCCTCATCCGCCACCGCGACCTGACTCTTGACCAGGGCGAGTTCGGACTTCGCCGTGGCCCTGGCCTTGCCCAGCTCGCTGCTCGCGGAGGTGAAGGCGGCCTTGTGCGGGTAGTCGAGGCTGTTGTCGGCGCCGTTGTGACCGGTCGGGGCGATGTCGAACTGCTGCGGGCCGGTGCCGTTGCAGCCCCACAGCCACGAGTCGTAGCCCTTGGTGTACTTGTGCAGGTCCAGGCACTTGCCCGTCGCCTTGTTCCGCAGACTCGTCGTCCTGGTCGTGGAGTAGTCCCACCTCTGACCGTCGGTGTCGTGACACGTCCACAACTCGATCTTCGTACCGTTCGCCGAGCGAGAGCCCCTCACGTCCAGGCACTTGCCAGAACTCAGCCCACGCACCGTATGGTCCTCGCCCAGAACCCACTTCTGCGCGTTGGAACCGTTGCACGTATAGATCTGCACCGGCGTGCCGTTGGCCGTCCTGTCGCCGTCGATGTCCAGGCACATGCCCTTCGCCGCGTGGAACTGCACCACGACCGGACTGTCACCGATCCAGCCCTTGCCACCCGGCTCCCAGTAGTTCTGCCAGTGGGCGATGCGGTCGGCCTTCCAGGACTGGCCAGCATGTCCCCCAACCCGAACGCGCTCTTCTGCAGGGCCGTGGTGGCGTTCTTGTTCTCCGCGAAAACCCACTTACGCTGCGTTGCCTGGTCCGCGATCTCCCGCTGCCACTCGTCCGACGCCGCCTTGACGACCTTGCCAAGGACATGGTTCGGGTCGAGCGGGTTGTGCCAGTTGCAGGACGCGAAACGGGACTTCATGTCCTCCACCGCGATCCGGAACGCCAGCGAGCCCGGCTTCGGCGCGGACGTGGGGAAGCCGCCGGAGGACAGGAAGATACGGGCATCGTCGGCCCACACCGGGTGGTCCATGGTCGAGTAGTCCGACCACGCGATCTTCAGGTCCGTCGAGGCAGGGCCGTCGTCGGCGTAGAGCCGGTCGCCCAGCTTCATGAAGGCCGCCTTGGTGGCCTTGTCCGCCTCCGCGCTGGGGTCGTTGTACAAGCCGTCCTGGGTCTTCCAGAACTGCTGCGCCACCCACGGGCCGAAGCCGACCTGATCGAAGAAGTCCTTCTCCTTGCTGCCAGGGCTGCCTGGCGGCCAGGTGAACGGCGGAGGGACATCGGGCGGAGGCGTGTCCACCAGAGCCTCCAGGGAGTCCTGCCACGCCTTGGCACGGTTGTCCATGACCGTGAACCAGTGGTCGGCGTTGGCCTTGTCCTTGCTGAACGCCTGCGACAGCGGAGTCTCGTCCCAGTACTCACGGTTGGCCAGCGTGTGCAGAGCGGCCGGGCTCAACGGCGGCTGGCCCAGCGCCTTCTGCCCGATCGCGAACATGTTCGGGCCGCCCTGCCGCAGGACATCGCCCATCAGGCACTCGTCCTGCCGCACCTGCTCCGCGCCCTTGGCGTCGAACCCGTCGTACGAGTCGGCGGCGGTGGCCGTACGCGGCTCATGGCCCACGTTCGGCTCCGGATGCACGGCCACGGTCGCGAAGACCGCCAGAGACGTCAGCGCGACCGGCAGCACGAACCGCCGTCTGCCCCGCCGCGGATGTCTGCCCCGTTTTTTCGGTAGAGGGATACGCAACGTATTTCTCTCTGTAGGGGGTGGAACACGCCCCTGGAGAGAAACGGCCAGGCCCAGCAAAGGATTTCGGCAGCCTGACGTATTCGGTGCGCTCCCCCGGGTCGCGCCTTCCTGTCCGCGTCCGGAGGTCTGGGGTGGTCAGGCCCCGGCCGGAACGCGGCTCGTCACCTTACGCACGGTCAACACGTCGTGAACAGGGGAATTTTCGGGACAGAGGCCCACTTCAGTCGCGCCGCCCGGCCGGGCGCGGGGGGGGGGGGGGCGTTCCGGAACGCCCCGACCGCTTGGGAAGCCCCTGTGCCGACTGTGCGGTTCCTGTGAAGCGGAAGGGGCGGCGCGGGCAGGCTCGGACGCGCGGGCCCCGCCGAAAGTGACGCACCGCACAGCCGATAACGGGAACTGGGTACGCACAGTCGCGTGAATGCCGACCGCAGGGCGATACTCGACCGTGCACCGCCGGGAGGAGCCACGCCGTGAGCCCGTTCGATCCGATGACGCTGCCGGTCGACGACAACGTCAATCCGTACACCTTCTGCGTGGAGCTGAAGAGCGGTCAGTGGTTCCTGCAGAAGGGGAAGATGATCGCCTACTACGGGCGGATCTCCTTCGACGGCATCGGGCACGGGCCGCTCGACCGGCTGGTGCGCTCCTCGTTCCACTCGCCGTTGCACGCGAGCGACTGGGTGGTGGCGCAGGGCAGCGGCAAGATGCTGCTCGCGGACCGGGCCTTCGATGTGAACTCCTACGACCTGGATGACGGCAATCTGACCATCCGGGCGGGCAATCTGCTCGCTTTTCAGCCAACTCTCTCACTGAAGCAGTCGATCGTTCCGGGGTTTCTGACGCTCATTGGCACCGGCAAATTCGTCGCCGCGTCGAACGGTCCCGTGGTGTTCATGGACCCGCCGGTGCGGGTCGATCCGCAGGCGCTGGTGGGGTGGGCCGACTGCCCGTCGCCGTGCCACCACTACGACCACGCCTACCTGACGGGCATGATCGGCGGTCTACGTGCGCTTACGGGGATCGGCGGGGCGTCGGGCGAGGAGCACCAGTTCGAGTTCGTGGGGGCCGGGACCGTGCTTCTGCAGTCCAGCGAGGCTCTGATGCCCGAGCTCGACCGGGGGGCGGTGCCGGAGCAGGCCGGTGTGCCGGGCGGTGGCGCGGGGGGTCACGGAGGCGCCGGGAGTCAGCCAACGGCACCGCGCCTTCCCGGACAGCTCGGGGACCTCCACCGCCGCTTCGGGCTGTGAGCGGTAATCTGCGGAGTGTGACGTCGAACGCGTGACCCTTTTTTGCGGGAGCCTTTGCACGTGAAGTGCCCTGCGTCACACACCCCCCATTCGTTCGCCTTTCAACATTTTAGGTAGAATCGTTTATATGGAGACCGAGACGGCCACGCAGTGGCTGACCGACGAGGAACAGTGCGCCTGGCGCACCCACCTAGAGGTCAACAGGCTGCTCAATTATCAGCTGGAGAGGGATCTCCAGCCGTTCGGCCTGACGATGAACGACTACGAGATCCTCGTGAACCTCTCCGAGGCCGACGGACACCGGATGCGGATGAGTGATCTGGCCGCCTCGACGCTGCAGTCGAAGAGCCGGCTCTCGCACCAGATCACCCGCATGGAGAACGCGGGCCTCGTGCGGCGCGAGAACTGCGAGTCGGACCGGCGCGGCCTGTACACCGTGCTCACCGACTTCGGCATGGAGACCATGCGGAAGGTCGCCCCGCACCATGTGACCTCCGTGCGGCAGCACTTCGTGGACCTGATGTCACCGGAGGAGCTGACCGCGCTCCACAAGGCGCTCACGCCGATCGCCGAGCATCTGCGGTCCCAGCGCGGCAGGCCCTGACCGGCGCGGGGTCGGCAGGTGGTCGGCGCGGGGCCGCGCGTGGTCGGCAGGTGGTCCGCGCGTGATCGGCACGGTGGCCGGGCGGCAGCGCCCGTCAGCGGCCCGTGAGCCCCGCCAGGAGTTCGTCCGCCGCCCGGTAGGGGTCGAGCTCTCCGGCCACGATCCGCTCGGCCAGCGCGTCGATGTGGCGGTCGCCGGAGAGGTCGCCGATCCGCTCGCGCAGCGCCGTCACCGCGATGGCCTCGACCTCGTGCGCGGCCCTCGCCGTCCTGCGCTGTTGCAGCACACCGCGCTCCTCCATCCACGCGCGGTGCTTCTCCAGGGCCTCCACCACCTCGTCGACGCCCTCGCCGCGGGCCGCGACCGTCTTGACGATGGGCGGCCGCCAGTCCCCCGGCGAGCGCGCCTCGCCCAGGCCCAGCATGTGGTTGAGCTCGCGCGCGGTCGCGTCGGCGCCGTCGCGGTCCGCCTTGTTGACCACGTACACGTCGCCGATCTCCAGGATTCCGGCCTTCGCCGCCTGGATGCCGTCGCCCATGCCCGGGGCCAGCAGCACCATCGTCGTGTCGGCCTGGGAGGCGATCTCCACCTCGGACTGGCCGACGCCGACCGTCTCGACCAGGACCACGTCGCAGCCCGCCGCGTCCAGGACCCGGATCGCCTGCGGTGCCGCCCAGGCCAGACCGCCCAGGTGGCCGCGCGTGGCCATCGAGCGGATGTAGACCCCGGGGTCCGACGCGTGCTCCGACATCCGCACCCGGTCGCCCAGGAGCGCGCCGCCGCTGAACGGCGACGACGGGTCGACCGCGAGCACGCCGACCCGCTTCCCGGCCCGCCGATATGCGCTGACCAGCGCCGACGTCGACGTGGACTTGCCGACACCGGGCGAGCCGGTCAGACCGACCACGTAGGCGTTGCCGGTCAGCGGGGCGAGCGCGGCCATGACCTCGCGCAGTTGCGGGGACGCCCCCTCCACCAGCGAGATCAGCCGGGCCACGGCCCGGGGCCTGCCCTCCCTCGCCTGGGCGACCAGCGTGGGGACGTCCTGCATCACAGCTCCGTTCACTCGGTCACGTACACCTGTGCGTATACGTATACGTAGGCGTAGGCGTAGGCGTAGGCGTGTGCGTACACCGGTACGCACACGCAGAGCGTTATGCCTTGGGTACCCGCACGATCAGCGCGTCACCCTGGCCGCCGCCACCGCACAGCGCCGCCGCGCCGACTCCGCCACCGCGCCGCTTCAGCTCCAGGGCGAGGTGGAGGACGAGACGGGCGCCGGACATGCCGATCGGGTGGCCGAGGGCGATGGCTCCGCCGTTGACGTTCACCTTTTCCGACGACACCCCGAGGTCCTTCATTGACTGCACGGCGACGGCCGCGAACGCCTCGTTGATCTCCAGCAGGTCGAGGTCCTCGACCGTGAGGCCCTCCTTGCCGAGCGCGTGCTTGATCGCGTTGGACGGCTGCGACTGCAGCGAGTTGTCCGGGCCCGCCACGTTGCCGTGCGCGCCGATCTCCGCGATCCACTCCAGGCCCAGCTCCTCGGCCTTGGCCTTGCTCATGACGACGACCGCGGCCGCGCCGTCCGAGATCTGCGAGGAGGTGCCGGCGGTGATCGTGCCGTCCTTGGCGAACGCCGGGCGCAGCTTGCCGAGCGACTCGGCGGTCGTCTCGGCGCGGATGCCCTCGTCCTTGCTGGCGATGACCGGCTCGCCCTTGCGCTGCGGGATCTCGATCGGGGTGATCTCGGCCTCGAAGATGCCGTTCTTCTGCGCGGCGGCGGCCCGCTGGTGGGAGAGGGCGGCGATCTCGTCCTGCTCGGGGCGGCCGATGCCGAGCTTGGTGTTGTGCTTCTCGGTGGACTCGCCCATGGGGATGTTCTCCCACGGGTCGGTCAGGCCGTCGTGCGCCATCGCGTCGAGCATCTGCACGGCGCCGTACTTGTAGCCCTCGCGGGACTTGGGGAGCAGGTGCGGGGCGTTGGTCATGGACTCCTGGCCGCCCGCGACGACGATGTCGAACTCACCCGCACGGATGAGCTGGTCGGCCAGGGCGATGGCGTCGAGGCCCGAGAGGCACACCTTGTTGATGGTGAGCGCCGGGACGTTCATCGGGATGCCCGCCTTGACGGCGGCCTGGCGCGCCGGGATCTGCCCCGCCCCGGCCTGCAGCACCTGACCCATGATCACGTACTGCACCTGGTCGCCACCGATCCCAGCACGGTCGAGGGCGGCCTTGATCGCGAAGCCGCCGAGGTCGGCTCCGGAGAAGGACTTGAGGGAGCCGAGGAGACGGCCCATGGGCGTGCGTGCGCCCGCGACGATGACTGAGGTACTGGGGGAGGTACTACCGGTCGTTCCAGACATGAGGCGCGGCCCCTTGGATGATGAGGAGTGAACGAGGGTTTACTCGAATGTACTGAGCGGTACCCCGCGCGTCATCGGCCGACAAGTGTGATCGCGCGCACGTTGCGTAACCATGCCGGGCCGCGCTGCACTGGCAGCATGCTGACACGAATCGACCACATCGGGATCGCCTGCCACGACCTCGACGCGACCGTCGAGTTCTACAAGGCCACGTACGGCTTCGAGGTGTACCACTCCGAGGTCAACGAGGAGCAGGGCGTGCGCGAGGCCATGCTCAAGATCAACGAGACGAGCGACGGCGGGGCCACCTACCTCCAGCTGCTCGAACCGACCCGTGAGGACTCGGCGGTCGGCAAGTGGCTGGCCAAGAACGGCGAGGGTGTGCACCACATCGCCTTCGGCACCGCCGACGTCGACGCGGACGCCGCCGCCATCAAGGACAAGGGCGTACGCGTCCTCTACGACGAGCCGCGGCGCGGCTCGATGGGCTCGCGGATCACGTTCCTGCACCCCAAGGACTGCCACGGCGTCCTGACCGAACTCGTCACCGCGGCGTCCCAGGACTCGATCGAGCACTGACTGCTCGTTATCCGTGCCGGTAGGGTTGGGGGGCGGCTGCCGTCTCCAACGGCCAGTCGTGGGCCGGGGTCCGGGTGTCGGGGATCGAGGGTCGGGGCGGTCGGGCGGTCGGGCACCGCGCGCGGACGCGCCGACGCATTCGATCTGACACCATTCCCCGGGGGCCCCGATCGGCGGATGTTCGGGGCTCGTAAGGAAGAACTTGCGACCAGGGGACGGATGGGACCGCGCAGTGCGGGGCTACGAGAGCCAGGACGGCCGACGGCCGGCTGAGACCGACCATCTCTCGCGGTTCGAGGCCGAGATGGAGCGGCTGAAGACCGAGCGGGAGAAGGCCGTCCAGCACGCCGAGGACCTCGGCTACCAGGTGGAGGTGTTGCGCGCCAAACTGCACGAGGCGCGCCGCACTCTCGCGACCCGTCCCGCGTACGACGGCGGCGACATCGGCTACCAGGCCGAGCAGCTCCTTCGGAACGCGCAGATCCAGGCCGATCAGCTGCGCTCGGACGCCGAGCGCGAGCTGCGCGACGCCCGCGCGCAGACCCAGCGGATCCTCCAGGAGCACGCCGAGCAGCAGGCCCGCCTCCAGGCCGAGCTGCACACCGAGGCGGTCAACCGGCGCCAGCAGCTCGACCAGGAGCTGGCCGAGCGCCGCCGCACCGTCGAGACGCACGTCAACGAGAACGTGCAGTGGGCCGAGCAGCTGCGTGCCCGCACCGAGCAGCAGGCCCGCCGTCTGCTCGACGACTCCCGTGCCGAGGCCGACCAGGCCCTGGCCGCCGCGCGCGCGGAGGCCGAGCGGATCACCGGCGAGGCCCGCAGGCGCCTGGCCGACGAGGCGGAGGCGACGCGCGCCGAGGCGCAGTCACTGCTCGCCCGTGCCCGCCAGGACGCCGAGCGGCTGCTGAACGCCGCGTCCGCGCAGGCCCAGGAGGCCACCGACCACGCCGAGCGGCTGCGCTCGTCGGCCACCAGCGAGTCCGACGCGGCCCGCCGCGAGGCCGCCGAGCTGACCCGTACCGCCGAGCAGCGCGCCTCCGAGGCGGACACGGCGCTGCGCGAGGCCCGCGCCGAGGCCGAGAAGGTGCTCGGCGAGGCCAAGGAGTCCGCCGCCAAGCAGCTGGCGTCCGCCGAGGCGACCTATGAGCAGCGCACCCGCACCGCGAAGGAGCAGGTGGCGCGGCTGGTCGAGGAGGCCACCAAGGAGGCCGAGGCCACCAAGGAGCAGGCCGAGCAGGTCGTCGCCGACGCGAGGGCCGATGCCGAGAAGCTGATCGCCGAGGCCAGGGAGAAGGCCCGTACGGTCACCGCGGAGGAGACCGCGGGCGAGCTCGCCAAGGCCGCGCGCACCGCCGAGGACGTCGTCAACAAGGCGTCCGAGCAGGCGAAGGCGACGACGAAGGCCGCGACCGAGGAGGCCGAGCGGATCCGCTCGGAGGCCGAGGCGGAGGCGGACCGGCTGCGCGCCGAGGCGCACGACGTGGCCGAGCAGCTCAAGGGGGCGGCGAAGGACGACACCAAGGAGTACCGCGCCAAGACCGTCGAGCTGCAGGAGGAGGCGCGGCGGCTGCGCGGCGAGGCCGAGCAGCTGCGGGCCGAGGCCGTCGAGGAGGGCGAGCGGATCCGCGCCGAGGCGCGCCGCGAGGCCGTCCAGCAGATCGAGGAGGCGGCCAAGACCGCCGAGGAGCTGCTCGCCAAGGCGAAGGCCGACGCCGACGAGCTGCGCAAGGACGCGACGACCGAGTCCGAGCGGGTGCGCACCGAGGCGATCGAGCGAGCCACGTCGCTGCGCAAGCAGGCCGAGGACACCCTTGAGCGCACCCGTGCGGAGGCCGAGCGGCACCGCACCGAGGCCGAGGAGCAGGCCGAGCGGACCCGCGCCGGGGCGGAGGACGCCGCCCGCGCCCTCAAGGAGGAGGCCGAGACCGCGATCGCGGCCCGCCGGGAGGAGGCGGCCCAGGAGCTGACCCGCCTGCGCACGGAGGCCGAGGAGAAGGTCGCAGCGGCCGAGACGGCGCTGGCCGACGCGCGCGCGGAGGCCGAGCGGCTGCGGGCCGAGGCGGCGGAGGAGACGGAGCGGCTGCGCGCGGAGACCGCCGAGCGGGTCCGCACGCTCCAGGCGCAGGCCGAGGCGGAGGCGGAGCGGCTGCGCACCGAGGCCGCGTCGGACGCGTCGACGACCCGTGCCGAGGCGGAGGACGCGGCGGTGCGGCTGCGCACGGAGGCGGCGGCCGAGGCCGAGCGGCTCAAGACGGAGGCGCAGGAGTCGGCCGACCGGATTCGCGGCGAGGCGCGTACGGCGGCCGAGCGGATCTCCGAGGAGGCCGCCGAGACGCTCGCCGCGGCGCGGGAGGAGGCCGACCGGCGCAGGCGCGAGGCCGAGGAGACGCTGGGCAGCGCGCGTCAGGAGGCCGACCAGGAGCGGCAGCGGGCGAGCGAGCAGAGCGAGGAGCTGCTCGCCGTGGCGCGCTCGCGGGTGGAGGAGGCGCAGGCGGAGGCCGTCCGTCTCGTCGAGGAGGCCGACCAGCGGGCGAGCGAGACGGTCTCCGCCGCCGAGCAGACCGCGCAGCAGGTGCGCGACTCCGTCGCGGGCCTCCAGGAGCAGGCCCAGGAGGAGATCGCCGGGCTGCGCTCCGCCGCCGAGCACGCGGCCGAGCGGACCAGGACGGAGGCGCAGGAGGAGGCCGACCGGCTCCGCGCCGACGCGGCCGCCGAGCGCGAGCGGGCGAGCGAGGACGCGACACGGGTCAGGGCCGAGGCGAACGCGGAGGCGGAGGCCGCCAAGGCGCTCGCCGAGCGGACCGTGACGGAGGCGCTGGCCGAGGCGGAGCGGACCCGCACGGACGCGGCCGAGCATGCCCAGCAGGTCCGTACGGAGGTGGCCGAGCACGCGCAGCGGGTCCGCACCGAGGTGTCCGACCTGCGCGCGGCCGCCGACCAGGACGCGTCGCGCACCCGCGCGGAGGCCCGCGAGGACGCCAACCGGATCCGTTCGGACGCGGCCGAGCAGGCGGACACGCTCATCGGTGAGGCGCGGTCCGAGGCCGAGCGGCTCGAGCGGGAGACGACCGCCGAGGCGGACCGGGTCACCGCCGAGGCCGCGGCCAAGGCCGAGAAGCTCGTCGGCGACGCCACCGAGGAGGCCGAGCGGCTGCGCGCCGAGTCGACGGCCGCGGCGGAGCAGTTGACCGCCGAGACCCGCGCCGAGGCCGACCGGGTCAGCGCCGAGGCCATCGCCGAGGCCGGACGACTGGTCGGCGACGCCACCGAGAACGCCGAGCGGCTGCGCACCGAGTCGACCGCGGCGGCCGAACGGCTGACGACCGAGACCCGCGAGGCGGCGGACCGGGTCACCGCCGAGGCCGCGGCCAAGGCCGAGAAGCTCGTCGGCGACGCCACCGAGGAGGCCGAGCGGCTGCGCGCCGAGGCCGCCGAGACGGTCGGTTCGGCGCAGCAGCACGCGGAGCGGATCCGTAGCGAGTCCGAGCAGGTCAAGGCGGACGCGGCGCGGGAGGCCGAGCGCATCACCGGCGAGGCGCGCGAGGAGGCCGAGCGGACCCTGGACGAGGCCCGCAAGGCCGCCAACAAGCGGCGCAGCGAGGCCGCGGAGCAGGTCGACAAGCTCATCACGGAGTCGACGGCCGAGGCCGAGAAGCTGACCCGTGAGGCGCGGGAGGCGGCGCAGAAGAAGACCGCCGACGCCGAGACGCAGGCCGACACGATGGTCGGCGCGGCCCGCAGCGAGGCCGAGCGGCTGGTGTCGGAGGCGACCGTCGAGGGCAACTCGATCGTGGAGAAGGCCCGTACGGACGCGGACGAGTTGCTTGTCGGCGCGCGCCGGGACGCCACGCAGATAAGGGAGCGCGCCGAGGAGCTGCGCGACCGCATCACGGCCGAGATCGAGGAGCTGCACGAGCACGCTCGCCGCGAGTCCGCGGAGACGATGAAGAACGCGGGCGAGCGCTGCGACGCGCTGGTCAAGGCGGCTGAGGAGCAGCTCGCCGAGGCGCAGGCGAAGGCCAAGGAGCTGCTGTCGGACGCGAATTCGGAGGCGGGGAAGGTCCGCATCGCGGCGGTCAAGAAGGCGGAAGGTCTGCTCAAGGAGGCCGAGCTGAAAAAGGCCGGGCTCTCCCGCGAGGCGGAAAAGATCAAGAGCGACGCGGAGGCGGAGGCCGCCGCCATGATCGAAAAGGGCCAGCGCGAGCTGGACGTGCTGGTCCGGCGCCGCGAGGACATCAATGCCGAGATCTCCCGTGTCCAAGATGTTCTCGAAGCGTTGGAATCCTTTGAGGCACCGTCCGGTTCGGGCAAGGACGGTGGCGTCAAGGCCGGTGCGGCGGCCGGTGCCACACGATCGGGTGGCAAGGGGTCCGAGACCTAGCCAAGACGGCAACTTTCGTGCTGGGACGGGACCTTCGGCCTCCGTTCTGGCAAGCCCTCCGGGGGTTACGCCACTCAAAAGGGGTCACATTCTCCAACCGAAGCCAGATCAAACGGGCATCTGCTCGATGACACGCCGTTCGGGCCTCTAGGATTCCCTCTATCACCTCACCGGTCTCTTTCGACAGGAACCCCATGAGCGACACTTCCCCCTACGGCTTCGAGCTTGTGCGGCGTGGGTACGACCGCGCTCAGGTGGACGAACGTATTTCCAAGCTCGTCTCCGACCGTGACAGCGCTCTTGCCCGCATCACTGCTCTGGAAAAGCGCATCGAGGAGCTGCACCTCGAGACCCAGAACGCCCAGGCCCAGGTCGACGACGCCGAGCCGTCGTACGCGGGTCTGGGAGCGCGCGTCGAGAAGATCCTGCGCCTCGCCGAGGAGGAGGCCAAGGACCTGCGCGAGGAGGCCCGCCGGGCCGCCGAACAGCACCGCGAGCTCGCCGAGTCGGCCGCCCAGCAGGTGCGCAACGACGCGGAGTCGTTCGCCGCCGAGCGCAAGTCCAAGGCCGAGGACGAGGGCGTCCGGATCGTCGAGAAGGCGAAGGGCGAGGCGAACGCGCTGCGCGCCGAGGCGCAGAAGGACGCCCAGTCCAAGCGCGAGGAGGCCGACGCCCTCTTCGAGGACACCCGCGCCAAGGCCGCCCAGGCCGCCGCCGACTTCGAGACGAACCTGGCCAAGCGCCGCGAGCAGTCCGAGCGCGACCTGGCCTCGCGTCAGGCCAAGGCCGAGAAGCGCCTCGCCGAGATCGAGCACCGCGCCGAGCAGCTGCGCCTGGAGGCCGAGAAGCTGCGCACCGACGCCGAGCGCCGGGCCCGCCAGACGGTGGAGACCGCGCAGCGCCAGGCCGAGGACATCGTGGCGGACGCCAACCAGAAGGCCGACCGCATCCGCTCGGAGTCCGAGCGCGAGCTGGCCGCCCTGACCAACCGCCGCGACTCGATCAACGCCCAGCTGACCAACGTCCGCGAGATGCTGGCGACGCTGACCGGTGCGGCTGTGGCCGCCGCGGGCGCGCCGGCCGGCGAGGACGAGCCGATCAGCCGCGGGGTTCCGGCCCAGCAGTCCCGTTGAGGCGCTGAACCGCTGAATCACCGCTGTAGGCGGTCCGCACAGCACGACCCGAACCCCCTGCCGCTCCTGAGTGGCAGGGGGCTTTCGGCCGATTTAACGTATCGGCATGATCGAGACATCGGCATGATCGGGGGATGGACATGATCGAGCTCGACGGGCTGACGAAACGGTTCGGCACGAAGACCGCCGTCGACCACCTCACCTTCAGCGTGCGGCCCGGCATCATCACCGGTTTCCTCGGCCCGAACGGCGCGGGGAAGACCACCACGATGCGCATGGTGCTCGGCCTGGACAACCCGACGTCCGGCTCGGTCCTGATCGACGGCAAGCGCTACGACCAGCTCAAGGACCCGCTCACGTACATCGGCGCGCTGCTCGACGCGAAGGCGATGCACGGCGGCCGCAGCGCCTACAACCATCTGCTGTGCCTGGCTCAGTCCAACGGCATCCCCAAGGCGCGGGTCACCGAGGTCCTCGACACGGTCGGTCTGACGGCCGTGGCGCGGAAGAAGGCCAAGGGGTTCTCGCTCGGCATGGGCCAGCGCCTGGGCATCGCGGGCGCGCTCCTGGGCGACCCGCGGATCCTGATGTTCGACGAGCCGGTCAACGGCCTCGACCCCGAAGGCATCCACTGGATCCGCAACCTGATGAAATCCCTCGCCGCGGCGGGCCGTACGGTCTTCGTCTCCTCGCACCTCATGAGCGAGATGGCGCTCACCGCCGACCACCTGGTCGTCATCGGTCAGGGCAGGCTGCTCGCCGACACGTCCATGGCGGACTTCATCCGGAACAACTCACGCAGCTACGTGCGGCTGCGCTCGCCGCAGCGCGAGCGGCTGCTCGACGTGCTGCACGAGGCCGGCATCACCGTCGTCGAGACCGGCTCCGGCGCGCTGGAAGTGGACGGCGGCTCCGCCGAGCAGCTCGGCGAACTCGCCGCGAGCCACCACCTCACCCTGCACGAGCTCAGCCCACAGCAGGCCTCCCTGGAAGAGGCGTTCATGCGGCTCACCGCCGAATCGGTGGAGTACCACGCGCACTCGGACCCGCACCGCACCCTTGAACCCGGCCAGGCGGCCGAGCCCCATCGGGCGGCAGAGCCCCACCAGGCGGCAGCGCCCGAAAGTCAGCCGTGGGGCTCCTCCTGGCAGCAGAAGAACCGGAAGGGGGCCTGAGATGGCCGCGGCCCAGGTCCTGCGCTCGGAGTGGACCAAGCTCCGGTCGGTGAACTCGACCGCGCTCACACTCGGTCTGGCCATCGTCGTCTCGATCGGCCTCGGCATGCTCATCAGCGCCCTGGTCAACAACGACTTCAAGAAGATGTCCGTCGCGGACCGGCTGTCCTTCGACCCGACGTTCGTCTCCTTCAGCGGTCTGACCCTCGGCCAGCTGGCCATGGTGGTCTTCGGCGTCCTGGTGGTGGCGAGCGAGTACAGCACCGGCATGATCCGCACCTCACTCGCCGCTGTGCCGCAGCGCGGCACCTTCCTGTTCAGCAAGATCACCGTCGCCACGCTGCTCGCCCTCGCCGCCTCTCTGGTCACCAGTTTCGCGGCGTTCCTGCTCGGTCAGGTCATGCTCGGCGACCACAGCACGACCCTGGGCGCGCCGAACGTGCTGCGCGCGGTGTTCGGCGCGGCCGTCTACATGACGCTCATGGCGGTGTTCTCCATGGGCATGGCGGCGATCCTGCGCTCCCCCATGCTCTCCCTGGGCATCCTGATGCCGTTCTTCTTCCTGGTCTCGCCCATCCTCGGCTCGGTGTCCGCGACGAAGAAGGTCGCCCAGTACTTCCCGGACCGGGCGGGCCAGAAGATGATGCAGGTGGTGACCCCACCGAACGACGTCGCCCACTACGGCCCGTGGGGCGGCCTCGGAATCCTGCTGGCCTGGGTGGCGGCGGCGCTCGTCATCGGCTACGCGCTGCTGAAGAACCGGGACGCGTAGCCGCCCCCCTCCGGCCCCCTCCGCCCCCGTCGCCTCGCTCTGCGCCTCTCCGGGGTCCCCATTCCCGTCCCTGTCCGCGCTCCCGCAGCCCCTCTTCGCGTTCCCGCAGCCCCTCTCCGCGTTGCGTTCGCGTTGTCCCGTACGTGCTGTCCCGTACGCGCTGTCCCGTTCGCGCTGTCCCGTTCGCGCTGTCCCGTACGCTGCCGGGCCATGGCGCTCACCGACCCTCTCCGCACCCTCGCCGCGCTCGGCCACGACACCGTGCCCGCGCTCGTCCCGCTGAGCTATCCGGGCCGCCCGGCCACCGCCCCGTCGCTGCTCCTGGGCGACGAACTCCTGGACCTCGACGTACGCGGCCCGGACCCGGCCCGCTGGACCGTCCCCGGCCGAGGCCCGCTCGACCGGCTGCTCACGGCGGCGGGCGGGGCCGGCGCGGCGGAGCGCACCCCCGTGGTGGCGGTCGGCTCCAACGCGGCCCCTGCCCAGGTCGCGTACAAGCTGCGCCGGACCGGGCTCCCGGTGGCCGTGCCGATGGTGCCGTTGCCGGTCGACGGGGTGGCGGTCGGCTGCTCCGCGCACATCGGGCTGCGCGGTTACGTGGCGGCGGCGCCCTACCCGGCGCCGGCCGAGAGGCGCACGCTCGTCGTGTCGTGGCTGGACGCGGAGCAGCTGGCGGCGGTGGACGCGACCGAGGAGCCGAACTACCGGCGGGTACCCCTGGGTCCTGCGGGCGGGCTCCAGCTGTACGTGAGTGAGCACGGCGTCCTCGTCGATCCCGGCACCGGTGCGCCCCGGCCGGGCGGCGGGGACCAGGCGGCGCTGCTGCGCACGCTCTTGGCGGGGTCGGCGGCGCTGCGGACGCTGCTCGGGCCCGAGCCCGAGGACTGGGTACGGGCGGCCGCCGCCTCCGCGTCCGTACGGGAGGAGGGCACGCGGTTGCTGCACGGGCTGCCGCGGACGGCCTCGGGCCCCCGCTGAACCGCCCTCCGGACCCCGCCGGGCCGCTCCCGGGCCTTTGCCCTCTCTTGGCCGGAACCGTCAGCGGCTGGATATCCTCCTAACTCTTACGGGGGCTCGCGCCCCGACCGTCACGAACCTTCCGATGGGTGCGGAGAATGATCGAGGCAGTCGGCCTGACGAAGCGCTACGGCGCCAAGACGGCCGTGTACAACCTTTCCTTCCAGGTGCGGCCGGGGACCGTCACCGGCTTCCTCGGACCGAACGGCTCCGGCAAGTCGACCACGATGCGGATGATCCTCGGCCTCGACCAGCCGAGCGCCGGTCACGTGACGATCGGCGGATACCCGTACAACAAGCTGCCCAACGCCCCGCGGCAGGTGGGCGCGCTGCTGGACGCGAAGGCGATGCACGGCGGCCGAGCCGCCCGTAACCACCTGCTGTGCCTGGCGCAGCTGGCCGGCATCCCGGCCCGCCGGGTCGACGAGGTGCTCGGCGTGGTCGGCCTCCAGGACGTCGCCAAGAAGCGCTCCAAGGGGTTCTCCCTCGGCATGGGGCAGCGGCTCGGCATCGCCGCCGCGCTGCTCGGCGACCCGCAGGTGCTGCTCTTCGACGAGCCGGTCAACGGCCTCGACCCGGAGGGCATCCTCTGGGTCCGCAACCTGATGAAGTCCCTGGCCGCGGAGGGACGCACGGTCTTCGTCTCCTCCCACCTGATGAGCGAGATGGCGCTGACCGCCGAGCACCTCATCGTGATCGGGCGCGGGCAGCTGATGGCCGACATGAGCGTGCAGGAGTTCATCGCGCGCAACTCGGCCGACTTCGCCAGGGTCCGGGTGCCCGACGGTCCGGACGCCGGGGGCGCCGCGCGCGAGAAGCTGACCGCCGCGCTCACCGAGGCGGGCGGCCAGGTGCTGCCCGAGCAGGACGGGGCGCTGCGCGTCACCGGTCTGCCGCTGCCCCGGATCAGCGACCTGGCGCACGGCGCGGACGTACGGCTGTGGGAGCTGTCGCCGCACCAGGCTTCGCTGGAGGAGGCGTACATGCGGATGACGCAGGGCGCGGTCGACTACCGGTCCACCACCGACCAGCGCGCCGGGCTCCAGCAGCCGCTGCCGCCGGGGGCCGTGCCGCCCGCGCAGATGCCGGTGCCCGGCCAGGGCCAGTCTGGCTGGTACGCCCCGCCGCCGCCCCAGCCGCACCAGCCCGGACAGCCGATGCAGCAGGTCCAGCAGGTCCAGCAGGTCCAGCAGGGTCACAACCCGTACGCCGCGCCCCAGCAGCCGCCCGCCGGCCCGGCCCCGACGACTGCCCCCGCCCCGGCCCCGGCCCCGACGATGGACAAGGACGCCCGATGAGCACGCCGCCCCCGCCCTCCGCCGCCCCGCAGCAGCAGCCTCCGGTACTGGCCGGGCCCGGAGCCGGTTACGCCTCGCCGATCCCGGTGCGCCGCGCGCACCTGGGCGACGCGCTCGCCTCGGAGTGGACGAAGATCCGTACGGTGCGCTCCACGATGTGGACGCTCGGTGTGATGATCCTGCTGATGCTCGGCATCGGCTTCGCCGCGGCGGCCGCCGTCTCCGCGTCGGACGCCGAGCCCCCGTCCGGCTCCGATCTGCTCTCGCTCGGGTTCTTCGGCGTGCTGCTCGGCAGCATCTGTGTGATCACGCTGGGCGTTCTGACCATCGCGTCGGAGTACGGCACCGGCATGATCCGTACGACGATGACGGCCTGCTCAAGTCGGAACCGGGTGCTCGCCGCGAAGGCGATCGTGTTCTTCGGTCTCGTCTTCGTGCTGACCACGCTGATGGCCGCGCTGGTCGCCGTCATCCAGTCGGCGATGGTGGACTCCGCGGGCTCGCCCAGCGGTTCCGCGTGGTTCAAGGCGACCGTCGGCGTGGGCCTGTTCGTGGCGCTGCTCGGGCTGCTCGGCCTCGCGGTCGGCACGCTGGTGCGGCACTCGGCGGGCGCCATCACGATCATGATCGGTCTGGTGCTGCTGCCCCTGGTGCTCGCGCTCTTCATGTTCGCGTCGTCGCTGCACTCAGTGCGCCAGGCCCTGCTCGAATACTCGATCCCCAGCCAGCTCATCGTGCTCTACGGCAACTCGCTCGGCGGTGGTTCGGGCCCCACCGGCTGGGAGCCGCTGTGGATCGTCGGCGGCGCCACGGTGGTGGCGCTCGGCGCGGCGTTCTTCACGCTCAACCAGCGTGACGTGTAGTCGGCGACGTGTGGTCGGCGACCTGTAGTCGGCGACGTGTGGTCGGCGACCTGTAGTCGGCGACCTGTAGTCGGCGACCTGTAGTCGGCGACCTGTAGTCGGCGACGTGTGGTCGGTGACGTGTGGTCGGTGATGTGTAGTCAGTAGCGCGGTGCGTTCCGGGACCGCTGTGCCTTCGTGGTGCGGCGGTCCTTCGCGTTCCAGCACGCCTTGTGCCAGTGCCTGCGGTCGTCGACGCCCGCGTACTGCGGCCAGGCCACCACGTGCGCGACACCGGAGGGGATCAACTGGTCGCAGCCGGGGCAGCGGTAGGTCTTGCCCGCGGCGCTCGCGCCCGCGACATGCCGCACGCTCCAGTCCTCGCCCTGCCAGCTCTCGGTGGACTCGAAGCCGCCGTAGCGCCGCCCCTCGTCCTGGCTGCTGTTGGGCGATCCGCCGGCCTTCGGGCGGTTGCGGCGCGGGGACACGGCTCACCTCACGGGATACGTGGACGACACGGAAAAAGGGGTTGCGCCCAGCGTACGCCGATGATCCGGGGGTATCCGACGGTCAGCGGCGCGCGTGCGCGAACCCTGCATCGCGGCGCGCTGCCGAAAATCCGCCAATCTTCCCGCCATGCCGTGCCCTTGGCACTTGTCAGCCGTTGTTGCCTTCAGGGGAATGCCCGCGTCGTCACCAAGGAGCAGGAGTGCGATGCGTGTAGGAACGTTTGTACTGGCCGCCCAGTTCCCGGGTCAGGGGCCCGGGGAGGCGCTGCACCGTGCGGTGCGGTCGGCGGAGGTCGCCGAGGAGGCGGGGCTTGATTCGGCCTGGCTGGCCGAACATCACTTCGTGCCGTACGGGACGTGCCCGTCGGCGATCACCCTGGCCGCCCTGCTGCTCGGCCGCACGCGGCGGCTGCGGATCGGCACGGCGGTGAGCGTGCTGCCGACGACCCATCCGGTGGCGCTCGGCGAGCAGGCGGCGCTGTTGCATCTGACTTCCGGCGGCCGGTTCTCCCTGGGGGTGGGGCGCGGCGGGCCCTGGGTCGACCTGGAGGTGTTCGGCACGGGCGTCGAGGCGTACGAGACGGGCTACCCCGACGCGCTGGACCTGCTGCTCCGCTGGCTGCGCGAGCCGCGGGTGGGCGGGGACGGCGGCGACGGCGGGCGGTTCGCGTTCCGCGAGGTGCCGGTCGTGCCGCGGCCCGCGGAGGCGATAGACGCGTACGAGACGGAAGGGGCGGAAGGGGCGGACGAGGCGGCGGGCGGGCAGCAGGGCCCCGAGGTCCTGGTGGCGTGCACGTCGCCGCGATCGGTACGGATGGCCGCCGAGCGGGGCCTGCCGATGCAGCTGGGCATGCACATCGGGGACGAGGAGAAGGCCGAGATGGTGTCCCTGTGGCGGCGCTGCGCGCGCGAGGCGGGGCGCGGCGCCGACGAGATCCTCTCGGCGCCCCATGTCTCCGCGGGCGTGGTACAGATCGGCGACAGCGACGCGGAGGCCGGCGAGACGCTCCGCAAGACGATGCCGGGCTGGCTCAAGCAGGGTCTGGACGCCCATGTCACGGTCGACGGGCGCGCGCGGTCGATGCGCGACCCCCACGCGTACACCGATCTGCTGTGCGGTCTGCACCCGGTGGGCACGGCGCAGCTGTGTGCGGACCGGCTGACGGCCACGTCCGAGCGGACCGGCATCACCAGGTTCGCGCTGCTCGTCGAGGGCTCCGGCGATCTCGCGGCGACGGAGGAGAACGTACGCCGTCTGGGAGCCGAGGTGCTGCCGCAACTCGGCTGATACGCCCGATGCCCGACTCTCGGAGCCGCACCACATGGTGCTTGCCGCCCGGTACAGATGCACCTCCCGCGTACGGGGCGGCAAGCAGGGACGGTTACGCCGTCAGTCGCCGGCCGTCAGCAGTCACGCAGTTCGGGTGACTGGTTGAGCAGCTGGTTGCGGACCGAGGTGAAGCGGGTCAGCGTCTCGTCCACCGACGGGTCGAGCGGGAACACCGCGACCCGGTGGCAGTTCTGGAACGCGAGCCGGACACCGAAGTGCCGCTGCAGAGCGCCGCGTATGGCATCGCTCGCGAGCGCACGCAGCAGCTGACCGCGTGCCTGCTCGTCCGGCGGCGGCGTCTGGTTGTCGGCGAACTGGCCGCCGTCGACCTTCAGCTGGGCCACCAGGGAGCTGATCATCTCCCAGGCATAGGGCAGGGAGGTCCGGACGCAGTCGACGAAGTCGGCTTCGTCAACCTCGCCTCGCTCGGCCTGTTCCAACAGTGCCGGTGAGACGTCGAGCGACATGGGTTCTCCTCTCGCACCCCCGGGTATGCGGGGGTTGACGGACAGGTCTGGAGAGCACGGCGCATACACCCCATCGAGCACACGGGCACGCAGCGTGCACGCGTCGCGACCTCCCGCTTCTACGGTATGCAACGTATCCGAACGACAACAGGGCGTAACGCGTAAGCCTCGTGCACAACCGGCCATTGCCGAACGGGAGGTATTGGGCGTATCGGATGTGGCGCGAGTGACAGTCAAGCCGGCGGCCGCAGCGGACCTCGCGAATCGCGTGGAGCGGGGGGTGTCGAGTAGCGTTGCCCACCATGCGTCTCGTCATCGCCCGTTGTTCCGTGGACTACGCGGGCCGTCTCACCGCCCACCTTCCGTCGGCCCCCCGCCTCATCCTGGTGAAGGCGGACGGCAGCGTCTCCGTCCACGCGGACGACCGGGCCTACAAGCCCCTCAACTGGATGTCCCCGCCCTGCACGTTGAAGGAGGGTTCGGGTGACGAGGAAGGCACCTGGACCGTCATCAACAAGGCGGGCGAGAAGCTCATCATCACGATGGAGGAGATCCTCCACGACTCGTCGCACGAGCTCGGCGTGGACCCGGGCCTCATCAAAGACGGCGTGGAAGCGCACCTCCAGGAGCTGCTTGCCGACCGTATCGAGACCCTCGGCGAGGGGTACTCGCTGATCCGCCGCGAGTACATGACGGCGATCGGCCCGGTCGACATCCTGTGCCGGGACGGCGGCGGGCAGACCGTGGCCGTGGAGATCAAGCGGCGGGGCGAGATCGACGGCGTCGAGCAGCTCACGCGCTACCTGGAGCTCCTGAACCGCGACCCGCACCTGGCCCCCGTGCGGGGCATTTTCGCGGCCCAGGAGATCAAGCCGCAGGCCCGCGTGCTGGCCACGGACCGGGGGATCGGGTGCGCGGTCCTCGACTACGACGCGCTGCGCGGCATCGAGGACGACAAGCTGCGGTTGTTCTGAGTCTCTGGGTTTCTGCTTCTGGTTCCGGTTCTGCTTCTGGTTCCGGTTCCGGTTCTGCTTCTGGTTCCGGTTCCGGTTCTGCTTCTGGTTCTGGTTCTGCTTCAGGTTCTGGTTCTGCTTCAGGTTCTGGCTCCGGCGCTGGCTCAGGCACTGGCGCTGGCACTGGCACTGGCACTGGCACTGGCTTCTGAGTCTTCACGAGCCGCGGGCGCGTCTGCCCCTGCGTCATGCGCGCGTCCGCGGCTTTGCCATCACTGAGCACGCGGTTCCCCGCGCCCCCCTTGGTAGTCCGTCAGATCACCGACGGCTTGGAGTCGGTCGGGGAGGTCGTGGCGGAGGCTCCGGCCGCCGGTCCCGAGGCGGATGTGTCGGAGGACGACTGACCGGGGGTCGGCGTCATCGAGGGCGGCGAAGAGCTGTCCGACGACGACGGGCTGGACGACGTCGTGGGCGACGGGGCCGAGGGAGAGGTCGTCGAGGTCGTGGACTGCGAGCTCGATGGGTGCGTGGGCCCCGGCGTCGTGCTCGGGGAGGTCGTCGGCGAGGTCGTCGGGGCATCCGGCGACGACGAGGATCCCGTGGGGCCGGTCGACGGTGTCGTCGAGGCCGTGCCGGACGCGGACGGCGTCGGGTCGTCGGAGGTGCCCGGTGTGCCGTCCTTGCCGGGGTCGGCCTGGCCGGTGCTGCCGGGATCGGCCGTGTCGGCGCCGAGGTCGCCGCCGCTGTCGCCCACGGACGCGGACGGGTTGGAGCCGACCGTGCCGGCCGGCGGCTGCTCGTCGCCGGACATCGCGCCCACCGCGACGACCGTGCCGAGGACCGCCGCGAGCAGCGCGCCCGCGCCCGCCGCGACCAGGTTGCGCCGGGTGCCGAGGGCGACGGCGCGGCGCGTGGGCACCTTCCGGTCGTCGGCGGCCGGGCCACCGGTGACCCTCGGCAGCCGGGTCGTGGGGGCGGCGGCCTGCCGCGTCACCACGGTCTCCGCCTCGTCGGCGGGCGCGGGCGGCGCCGGTGGCGCGAACTCCTCGTACGGGGACCGCGGCACCTCGCCGGACCGGTCGGCGACCAGGGCGAGGGCGCGGCGTCCGGCGATGGTGCCCCGCTTGTCGGAGAGGGCGCCACGCAGCCCGATGGACGCCTCCAGTTCGGCACGGGCCCGGTCGAGTTGACCGCCGAGCAGGGCGAGGATGCCCAACTCGTGGTGAAAGTAGGCCTGTTCCGGTACGGCGCCGGTGCGCAGCGCGGCCTCCTGCCCGGACCGCAGCGCCCGCTCCCACGCACTCCAGGCGAGCCCGGCGGCGAGCGCGGGCGCGACGGCGCGGGCCAGCTCGACGGCGACGGCGGGCTCGTCGCCCGCCAGGCGGCGCGTCCGCGGCACGAGGGCGGTGAGCGCGGCGAGTACGGCGTCGGCCTCCGCGGCGACGCGCTCGGGCGCGACCGACGGGTGCGCGACCCACCAGGCGTAGTGCCGCCCGGCCGCTTCGGCGTGGTCGTCGGTGTCGTCGCCGTAGCCGGCGGCGAGCAGCTGGGTGCGGACGCCGGACGCCAGGCGGTAGCGGCGGCCGACCGGGGTGACGAGGGCGCAGGAGACAAGCTCGGCGAGGGCCGCGTCGGCGTGGGTGTCGCCGACGAGCGCGGGCAGATGGGCCTGGTGCGGGATCTCTCCGCCGAGCGCGACGGCGAACCGCAGAGTGGTCCGCGCGGACTCGCTCAGGCGTGACGCGAGCAGCGCGACCGGTGCGGCGCCCTCGGCGAGCGTGGGCAGCGGGGGCTCGTCCGCGCCAAGGTCCGTACCGGACTGCGTGCCAGGCTCCGCTCCGAACTCCGTGGCCGGCTCCGCGGGGAGCTCGTCGCGCTGTCGCAGCAGCGCACCGGCCTGCACGAACCGCAGCGGCAACCCTTCGGACTCGAACCAGAGGTCGCCCGCCCAGTTCGCCTCGTCGTCGGTGAGCACGCGGCCCAGCGTGCGTTCCAGCAGTTCGAGGCCCGCGCCGCGGCCGAGGCCGCCGAGGTGGATCTCTTCGATGTGCGAGTCGGCGGACGGCCGCGGCACGTCGGGCGTGGCGGAGAGCAGGAAGGCGCACTCGGGCGTGGCGTCGAGCAGTTCGTCGAGGGCGGCGCCGCCGAACTCCAGGTCGTCGAGGACGACCACGGCGCCGATGTCGCGGACAAGTTCCAGGAGCAGCGGGCGGTCGGGGCGGTGCAGCGGCGCCTTGTAGACGGCTGCGAACAGGTCGTACAGGACGTCGGTCGCGGAGCGCTGGTGGCCGCTGAGGCGGACGATGCCGTCGGGCGCGAGGTCCGCGCAGTCGTCGGCGACCTGGTCGAGGAGCGCGGTGCGGCCGGAGCCGGAGGGCCCGGTGAGGCGGACGGAGCGGCCGCGCGCCAGGAACCGGACCAGCCCCTCGCGCTCCTCCTGGCGTTCCAGGAGCGGCAGCCGGGGCAGCGCGGGCCCCGCGGGCAGCGGCGCGCGGGCGGCGCGCGCGAGTTCGGCGCGGTCCGCGGCGTCGTACCTGACGGGTCTGCCGGGGCGCTCCCCCGGCGGGCAGGGTTCGATCTCGCTGCCGTCGACGGGGTTGACCGTCAGAAGCGAGTCCCCGCACACGAGCTGGACGGTGCGGGTGAGCGCGGGCAGGGGCGCGGGCTGCCCGGAGTCGGGCGTGGCGGTGTCGCGCGGCGGGCGCCGCGCGGCTTCGTGGCCGTGGTGCGCGCCGTCGTCGGCTATGCCGCCGCCGTCGTCGTTGCGGTCCTGGCCGAAATCTTCCGGCTCCCGGTTCATCGGGTCCATGGTGAAAGCCCCCAAAAGCGTGGTGCGCCGCTTGCCCCTCCCGGCCTGTGCACACTTCGCTGTCGCTTCTGGTCCGGTGCCCGCGCGCGGGTCTCGTTCTTCGTCTTCTTCGTTTCGTCTTCATCGCGGGCGACCGAACCCTAGACGCTGGCCCAGTATCTCCGCACGGCCGGGGTACCGGCCCGCCCGAGACGTCACGGTCTCGTGAGGATTGTTCGCCCGCTGCCCGGAACGAACGATTCGTCCCGGCCGGGCGGCGCGCGCCCGTCACACGCGCGGCAGCGACTCCAGGCCGATGCCGCCTTCGATGGCGAGGATCCGGTGCAGCCGCGTGGCCACCAGGAGCCGCTGCATCTGGGGCGGCACGTCCCGCAGGACGAGCCGCCTGCCGCAGCGGCCGGCGCGCCGGTGGGCGCCCATGATGACGCCGAGCCCGGTCGCGTCCCAGGAGTCGAGCCCCGACAGGTCGAGGACCAGGTCGCCCCGGCCGTCGTCGACGGCGGTGTGCAGGACCGTACGGGCGTCCGCCGCGCTGCGGACGTCGAGGCGGCCCCCGACGACCAGCTCGGCGTGGTCGCCCCTGATGTACATATGCGCTCCCCGAAACGAGAGGTTTCCATGTGATCTGGGTATGTCACTGCAACTGACTGGCTTGAGGGGCCAGAAGTTGCCGTCTGTAAGCGAACCGATACCGAATTCACCCCTGGGGGTGATACTCCGTTCAGTCGTGCCGGTAGAACCCCTGCCCGCTCTTGCGGCCGATGTCACCCGCGTCCACCATGCGGCGCATCAGCTCCGGCGGGGCGAACTTCTCGTCCTGGGACTCGGTGTAGATGTTCTCGGTCGCGTGCAGCAGGATGTCGACGCCGGTGAGGTCGGCGGTGGCCAGCGGGCCCATGGCGTGCCCGAAGCCGAGCTTGCAGGCGATGTCGATGTCCTCGGCGGTGGCGACGCCCGACTCGTACAGCTTGGCGGCCTCCACGACGAGGGCGGAGATCAGCCGGGTGGTGACGAAACCGGCGACGTCACGGTTGACGACGATGCAGGTCTTGCCGACGGACTCGGCGAACTCCCGTGCGGTGGCGAGGGTTTCGTCGCTCGTCTTGTAGCCGCGCACCAGCTCGCACAGCCGCATCATCGGCACCGGCGAGAAGAAGTGCGTGCCGACGACCCGCTCGGGGCGCGCCGTGGCCGCCGCGATCTTGGTGATCGGGATGGCCGAGGTGTTGGAGGCGAGCACGGTGTCGTCCCGCACGATCTTGTCGAGCGCGCGGAAGATCTCGTGCTTGACCTCCAGCTTCTCGAAGACGGCCTCGACGACGAGGTCGGCGTCGGCGGCGGCGTCCAGGTCGGTGGTCGCGGTGATCCGGCCGAGCGCCGCCTCGGCGTCGGCGGCGTCCAGCTTGCCCTTGCCGACGAACTTGTCGTACGACGCCTTGATGCCGTCGGTGCCGCGCGCCAGGGCCTCGTCGGTGACGTCGCGCAGGACGACGTCCCAGCCCGCCTGGGCGGAGACCTGAGCGATGCCGGATCCCATGAGACCGGCCCCGATGACGGCGAGCTTCCCTGCCACGTGCGACTCCCCTTACGCCTGACGCATACGACTTGACCACTGTTTACGTTGCTCTTGTCCGGACCTTAGCGCTCGGGCGGGGGCGTGTGACCGGTAAGAGATGCGCGTCACGTCTCGAATGACGGACATCACACCAAGACGGCCCACAAGGGGCTCATCAGGCGTCACGTACGGCGTAGTTGAGTACCTTTTCGCTCAAGAGTTCCTCGATGTCGTCGATGAGGACGAGGACTTCCCGGGAGACCTCGGCGGGGTCGCGGCCCTTGCCCGTCTCCTGGTTGATGACGTCCATCACGGTGTGATGGACCCAGTTGATCTGAGCGGCCATCAGGGTCGGCAGCGGGTCGCCGTCGTCGGCGCCGGTCTCCTCGCGCAGCGTCGTCTCCAGCCTCTCCTGGACCTCCGTCTGGAAGCCCCACAGGCGGGAGCGGAGCGCGGGCGCGTCCCGGATGACCCGGAGAAAGCGGTCGTAGCCCCGCATCAGGCCGACGCGCGCCGAGACCGACTCGGCCTCGCCGCGGAACTCGCGCAGCACCGCCCGGGCGGCCGACTCGCCGATGTCGTGGGGCCGGCCGTGAGCATCGGCACACGTGTCTTCCGCCGGCCGCGGCACGGGGGCGGTCCGAAGGGCTTCGTGCAAGGGTGGCGGTGGGTGACGGGCGGGAGTAACTACTCTGACGGCATGGTCAACCTGACGCGCATCTACACCCGTACCGGAGACAAGGGCACCACCGCCCTCGGCGACATGAGCCGCACCGCCAAGACCGATCTGCGGATCGCGGCGTACGCGGACGCCAACGAGGCCAACGCCGTCATCGGCACGGCCGTCGCGCTCGGCGGACTCGACGAGGAGGTCGTGAAGGTCCTGACGCGTGTGCAGAACGATCTGTTCGACGTGGGCGCCGATCTGTCGACGCCGGTCGTCGCCGAGCCCGAGTTCCCGCCGCTGCGCGTCGAGCAGTTCTACATCGACAAGCTGGAGGCGGACTGCGACCGGTTCAACGCGGACCTTGAGAAGCTGCGCTCGTTCATCCTGCCGGGCGGCACCCCGGGCGCCGCCCTCCTCCACCAGGCATGCACCGTGGTGCGGCGCGCCGAGCGCTCCACGTGGGCGGCGCTCGAAGCGCACGGCGAGACGATGAACCCGCTCACCGCGACGTACCTCAACCGCCTCTCCGACCTTCTGTTCATCCTGGCCCGCACGGCCAACAAGGAGGTCGGCGACGTGCTGTGGGTGCCGGGCGGCGAGCGCTAGGAGCCACGGGAGTCCCTGGTCACCGCAGGGGGCCTCTTCGGGAACAGGGTGTAGCTCAGCGCGATGACCACGTTGATCGCGATCAGGAACAGCATCCGCTGCTGCCACCGCACGAGCGATCCGGTGTCCCCGCCCCCGCCCACGTACCAGACAGCGCCCTGCAGCAGACCGATCGCGATCAGCGAGGCGAGCACCCAGCGGGCGGCGACCTTCCACTCGTGGAGCGCGCGGGCGGCCCCGTACTTCGGTGTCGAGGGCGGCGGGCCGCCCGCGAAGCGGTGGGCCACGCGGACGTCGAACCACTTGATCGTGGAGTGGCCGAGCGCGATCGAACAGCCGATGTAGACGGCGGCCAGCCCGTGCTTCCAGTCGGGCTCGGCGCCGTTCTTCAGGTCGACGGCCGTCACCAGGAACAGCACGACCTCCAGGAGCGGCTCGCACAGCAGCACGGCGACGCTCGCGCGCGGCAGCTTCGCCCAGTAGCGCAGCGCGAGACCGGCGGCCAGCAGCACCCAGAAGCCGACCTCGCAGACGACGATCAGCGTGACGATCACGGTGGGCTCCTCTCTGTTCTCCCTTCCAGGCTGGTCGCCGAGCGGCCCGCGTTCGTCGTCGCCGGTGACGAAGTGCGACTGCGTCCTTCGATGTACCGGCGTCCGGCCCGCTCTCCTCCCGCCGCACCATGCCGCCCCCGCCCCGTGCGTGTTGGATGGAGCCATGCACGTCCCGCTGCCCCGACCGCACCGCGACGACGCCCGTATCGCCGTCGGCGGGCTGCTGGGTGGGCTCGCGCTGTGGGGGCTCGGGCTCGCCCTGAACACAGGGCGGCCGCTGGGCGGCGCCTGGGTGCTGCTCCCCCTCGTCGCCATGTCCGCCCTGGAGCTGTCGCGCCGCACCCGCCCGGGGTTCTCGGCGCTCGCGGGCACCCTGGTCCTCGCCGCCGACCAGTTCACCCAGGGCAGCCTGGCGACGCTGCTGATGTTCACCGACCTCATGTACGCGGGCGCGCTGTACGGATCACGCGCCCTGGCCCGCCGCCTCCCCCTGGTCACCGGCCTGGTCACGGTCGGCGCGACCGTCGGTTCGCTGGCCTGGCTGCGGCGGCCCGAGGCGCTGCTGATCGGCGCCGCCGTCGGGCTCGTCGCCTTCGGGCCCGCGGTGACCGGCGTGCTGGTGCGCGGGCACCGCGACACCGCCACGGCGGAGCGGCTGCGTGCCGAGCAGACCGCCCTGCTCGCCGAGGTGGACCGGGTGCAGGCGGTGACGGCGGAGCGCGCGCGGATGGCCCGTGAGCTGCACGACATGGTGGCCAACCACCTCTCGGCGATCGCGATCCACTCGACGGCCGCGCTCTCCATCGACGACCCGGCCACCACGCGCGGCGCCCTGGAGACCATCCGCGAGAACAGCGTGGACGGCCTGGCCGAGATGCGCCGCCTGATCGGCATCCTGCGCGACGCGGGCTCGACCAGCGACCCGGCCGAGCCCGCTGTCGTGCCCACCCTGGACGGCCTGGCCGCCCTCGTCGAGAAGTCCCGCGGCACCGGTCTGGACGTCACCCTGACGGTGACCGGAACGCTGGGCGGGCTGCCCGCGCCGGTCGGGCTCGCCGCCTACCGGATCGTCCAGGAGTCCCTGACCAACGCCCTCAAGCACGCCGGGCCGGGCCGCGTCGCGGTTGTGGTCGTGCGGTCGGACGAGCGGGTCGACGTGCGGGTCACCAGCCCGTACGACGACGACCGTGACGGGCAGCCGCGCGCGCCGGGCTCCGGGGCCGGGCTCGTCGGCATGCGCGAGCGCACGGCGTTGCTCGGCGGGACCTTCGAGGCGGGGCCCGCCGACGGCCCGGCCTGGCAGGTCCGGGCGACGCTGCCGCTCGAACCGCCCGCCCCGCAAGGAGAGGCCGCATGAGCCGTGCGAACACGACCGGCGCGACCGGCGTGCCCCGCCCGACCCGCGTGCTCGTCGCCGAGGACCAGTCCGCCGTACGCGCCGGACTGGTGCTCATCCTGAACAGCGCGCCCGACATCGAGGTCGTCGGCGAGGCCGAGGACGGTGAGCGGGCCGTCGCCCTCGCCCGCGAGCTGCGGCCCGACCTGGTCCTCATGGACGTACAGATGCCGCGGCTCGACGGTGTCGCGGCCACGCGCGCGGTGGTCGGGGAGGGGCTTGCGGACGTGCTGGTGCTGACCACCTTCGACCTCGACGCGTATGTCTTCGGGGCGCTGCGCGCGGGCGCGG
The DNA here is from genome assembly GCF_026274175.1 of Streptomyces beihaiensis. Taxonomy (GTDB): domain Bacteria; phylum Actinomycetota; class Actinomycetes; order Streptomycetales; family Streptomycetaceae; genus Streptomyces; species Streptomyces beihaiensis. The sequence continues at coordinate 56,523 of NZ_JAPHNL010000332.1, read as the reverse complement.
CCGGATTCCTGCTCAAGAACGCCGACGCTAAGGACCTGCTCGATGGCGTACGGACGGTCGCGCGCGGCGAGGGGCTGATCGCGCCCGCCGTGACCCGCCGCCTGATCGCCGAGTTCGCGGCGGGCCCCGCCCGTCCCGAACCGCCCACCGCACCCCCGCAGTTGGCGACGCTGACGCGGCGCGAGCGCGAGGTCCTGGGATGTCTTGGCGAGGGGCTGTCCAACGCCCAGGTCGCGGCGCGCCTCGACATGGCGGAGGCCACCGTGAAGACCCATGTGAGCCGCCTCCTGGGCAAGCTGGAGCTGCGCAGCCGGGTTCAAGCGGCTGTTCTGGCGCGGGAGTTGGGGCTCTGACCGGGGCGTTCGGTAACTTGGCCGAAACCCGCAATTGGTTTAGACCTTGACCGTTGGTCCAGACCTTTCTATTCTCGCCGCACTGCGGTGAGCACACCCCACGCACCACGTGCTCACGGGCGTCGCAGGGTTCCACCTCTCCCCCGTCACGGACCCAGGACCACCCGAGGAGCAGCAGATGCAACCGACGGACCTCGCCAGAAAGAGACTTCGGCACAGACTCGGCGCCGCGCTCGCCACGCTCGTACTTCCCGCCGCGGCCCTCGTCTCCCTCGCCGGACCCTCGCAGGCCGCGACCACGGCCAGCCAGGTCACCGCCACGTACACCAAGACCCAGGACTGGGGCACCGGCTTCGAGGGCAAGTGGACCATCAAGAACGGCGGCAGCACGTCCATCAGTTCATGGAGCGTCGAGTGGGACTTCCCCTCCGGCACCAAGGTCACCTCCGCCTGGGACGCGACGGTCACCAACTCCGCCGACCACTGGACCGCCAAGAACGCCTCCTACAACGGGACGATCGCCCCCGGCGCCTCCGTCTCCTTCGGCTTCAACGGCTCCGGCTCCGGCGCCCCCTCCGGCTGTCTGATCAACGGCGCCTCCTGCGACGGCGGTGACGTGCCCGGCGACTCCGCCCCCTCCGCCCCCGGCACCCCGACCGCCTCGGACATCACCGACACCTCGGTGAAGCTCAGCTGGGCCGCCGCCACCGACGACCACGGCGTCAAGAACTACGACGTGCTGCGCGACGGCACCAAGGTCGCCACGGTCACCGGCACCACCTACAGCGACACCGGCCTGACCGCGGGCACCGACTACTCGTACACCGTCCAGGCCCGCGACACCGCCGACCAGACCGGACCGGTCAGCGGCGCGGTGAAGGTCCACACCACTGGCGGCGGAACCACGCCTCCCCCGCCGTCCGGCGACACCGTGAAGATGGGCTACTTCACCGACTGGGGCGTCTACGGGCGCAAGTACTTCCCGAAGAACATCGTCACATCCGGGTCGGCGGCCAAGCTCACCCACATCAACTACGCGTTCGGCAACGTGACGAACGGGCAGTGCGCCATGGGCGACTCCTACGCCGACACGGACATGGCCTACACCGCCGACAACAGCGTCAGCGGCGTCGCCGACACCTGGGACCAGCCGCTGCGCGGCGCGTTCAACCAGCTTCGCGAACTGAAGGCCAAGTACCCGAACATCAAGATCCTCTGGTCGTTCGGCGGCTGGACCTGGTCCGGCGGGTTCGGCCAGGCCGCGCAGAACCCGGCCGCGTTCGCCGACTCCTGCTACAAGCTGGTCGAGGACCCGCGCTGGGCCGACGTCTTCGACGGCATCGACATCGACTGGGAGTACCCGAACTCCTGCGGCAAGAGCTGCGACACCAGCGGTCCCGAGGCATTCAAGAACGTGATGGCGGCCCTGCGCGCCAAGTTCGGCCAGGACAAGCTGGTCACCGCCGCCGTCACCGCCGACGGCACCTCCGGCGGCAAGCTCGACGCCGCCGACTACGCGGGCGCCGCGCAGTACGTCAACTGGTACAACGTGATGACGTACGACTTCTTCGGCGCCTGGGCCAAGACCGGCCCCACCGCCCCCCACTCCCCGCTCACCTCGTACAACGGCATTCCGACGGCCGGCTGGGACACCGCCGACGCCATCGCCGCGTACAAGGCGAAGGGCATCCCCGCGAGCAAGCTGCTCATCGGCATCGGGTTCTACGGCCGCGGCTGGACCGGCGTCACCCAGGACGCGCCGGGCGGCACCGCGACCGGGCCCGCCGCGGGCACGTACGAGCAGGGCATCGAGGACTACAAGGTGCTCAAGACCAAGTGCCCGGTCACCGGGACGGTCGCCGGTACGGCGTACGCGCACTGCGGCAGTGACTGGTGGTCCTACGACACCCCGAGCACCATCGCCGGGAAGATGAGCTGGGCCAGGAACCAGAACCTGCGTGGCGCGTTCTTCTGGGAGTTCTCCGGGGACACCCCGAACGGTGAGCTGGTGAGCGCGATCAACTCCGGGCTGAGCTGAGGCTCTGCGAGCCCCCGCGCACGGAAGCCGGGTGAACGGGTACGTCCCCCGTTCGCCCGGCTTCTTCCTTGACTCGTCGGCGAGGCTCGCGTCGTTACGCCACGTTCACCCGCTGGCCCGGCGGAGCCGCCTCCAGCCACGCCAGGAAGCCGGTCAGCGCGTCCTCGCTCATCGCCAGTTCCAGTCGGGTGTCGCGGTGGACACAGGACAGGACGATCGCGTCGGACAGCAGCGCCAGCTCCTCCTCGCCGTCCGGGGCGCGGCGGCCCGTCACCTGGATCGCCGCGCGTTCGAGGATGCGACGGGGGCGGGGCGAGTAGGAGAAGACGCGGAACCACTCCACGCGGTCACCGTTGTAGCGGGCCACTCCGTACCCCCAGCCCTTGCCGGAGGCGTCCGGGTCGCCGGGGCCCGGGGCACCCCAGCGCAGGGAGCAGTCGAAGGTGCCGCCGGAGCGCTGGATCAGGCGGCGCCGCAGCCCGAAGCCGAAGAGCCCCAGCAATACGAGTACGACGACCGCGGCTACGCACAGCACAAGAACGAGGACCATCTGCACCGACCCTCCTCGCTTCTCGACTGACGAGCCTGCCACCTGGCCGGGCCGTCTGATAACGGAACAGCAAAACAGTTGTAGATCGCCGCAGCCGCGGCCCGGTCCGGAGGTCGTCTCCGGTCCGAGCCGCGGCTGAGGTAAGCCTGCGGAGCCGCTGGTGTCAGCGAGCCGCCGCCGCGCGCAGTCGCACGGACGCGCGACGCTCGGCGGAAGCGTCACCCGCCGCCTTCGCACGCTCCAGGTCACGCTCCTCGCGCTGGACGTCGATCTCGTCCGCCAGCTCCGCGGTCTCGGCCAGCAACGACATCTTGTTGTCCGCGAACGACATGAAACCGCCGTGGACGGCCGCGATGACCGTGCCACCGTCGCTCGTACGGATCGTCACGGGGCCCGACTCCAGCACACCGAGCACAGGCTGGTGGTTGGGCATGACGCCAATGTCGCCGGACATGGTGCGCGCGACGACCAGGGTGGCCTCGCCGGACCAGACGCTGCGGTCCGCGGCGACGAGCTCGACGTGCAGCTCAGCAGCCAAGGTGGGCTCCTCGGGTCACCACCCGACGGCACTCGCTGCCGGGTGTCGGTTCAAAGTCTAGTGGGCGTGACGGGAGGACCGGGACATACCCCCGGTCCTCCCTACGAGCACGGGGCTCAGGAGACGCCGAGCTCCTTGGCGTTGGCCTTGAGGTCCTCAATGCCACCGCACAGGAAGAACGCCTGCTCCGGGAAGTGGTCGTACTCGCCGTCGCAGATCGCGTTGAAGGCCGCGATCGACTCGTCGAGCGAGACGTCCGAACCGTCGACGCCGGTGAACTGCTTGGCGACGTGCGTGTTCTGGGACAGGAAGCGCTCCACGCGACGGGCACGGTGGACGACGAGCTTGTCCTCCTCGCCGAGCTCGTCGATACCGAGGATCGCGATGATGTCCTGGAGATCCTTGTACTTCTGCAGGATGTTCTTCACGCGCATCGCGGTGGCGTAGTGGTCCGCCGCGATGTAGCGCGGGTCGAGGATGCGGGACGTGGAGTCCAGCGGGTCCACGGCCGGGTAGATGCCCTTCTCGGAGATCGGACGGGACAGAACCGTCGTCGCGTCGAGGTGGGCGAAGGTGGTGGCCGGGGCCGGGTCGGTCAGGTCGTCCGCGGGAACGTAGATCGCCTGCATCGAGGTGATCGAGTGACCGCGGGTCGAGGTGATGCGCTCCTGGAGGAGGCCCATCTCGTCGGCCAGGTTCGGCTGGTAGCCCACCGCGGAGGGCATGCGGCCGAGCAGGGTCGAGACCTCGGAACCGGCCTGGGTGAAGCGGAAGATGTTGTCGATGAAGAACAGCACGTCCTGCTTCTGGACGTCCCGGAAGTACTCCGCCATCGTCAGACCCGCGAGAGCCACGCGCAGACGGGTGCCCGGCGGCTCGTCCATCTGACCGAAGACAAGCGCGGTCTTGTCGATGACGCCGGAGTCCGCCATCTCCTCGATGAGGTCGTTGCCCTCACGGGTGCGCTCGCCGACACCGGCGAACACGGAGACACCGTCGTGGTTGTTGGCGACGCGGTAGATCATCTCCTGGATGAGCACCGTCTTGCCGACGCCGGCGCCGCCGAACAGACCGATCTTTCCACCCTTGACGTACGGGGTGAGAAGGTCGATGACCTTGACGCCGGTCTCGAACATCTCGGTCTTCGACTCGAGCTCGTCGAAGTTCGGGGCCTTGCGGTGGATGGACCAGCGCTCGCCGTCGTACTTCTCGTCGACGTTCAGCACGTCACCGAGGGTGTTGAACACCTTGCCCTTGGTGAAGTCGCCGACCGGGACGGTGATGCCGTCGCCGGTGTCGGTGACCGGGGCCTGGCGGACCAGACCGTCGGTCGGCTGCATGGAGATGGTGCGGACCAGGCCGTCACCCAGGTGCTGGGCGACCTCCAGGGTCAGCGTCTTCTTGGCGCCTTCCTCGGCCGGGTCGGCGACCTCGACGTGAAGGGCGTTGTAGATGTCCGGCATCGCGTCGACGGGGAACTCCACGTCGACGACCGGGCCGATGACCCGGGCGACGCGGCCCGTGGCAACGGCCGTCTCAACTGTCGTCGTCATTACCTGTCACTCCCCGCGGACGCGTCGGCCAGTGCTGCGGAGCCACCGACGATCTCGCTGATTTCCTGGGTGATTTCGGCCTGGCGGGCCGCGTTGGCAAGTCGGGAGAGCGTATTGATGAGCTCTCCCGCGTTGTCGGTCGCCGACTTCATGGCGCGGCGCGTGGCGGCGTGCTTGGAGGCAGCCGACTGGAGCATCGCGTTGTAGATACGGCTCTCGACGTAGCGCGGCAGCAGGGCGTCGAGGACGTCCTCCGCCGACGGCTCGAACTCGAAGAGGGGGAGGATCTCGCCCTTGGGCGCCTCCTCGGCGACCTCTTCGAGGCGCAGGGGCAGCAGGCGGCCGTCGACGGCTGTCTGCGTCATCATCGAGACGAACTCGGTGTAGACGATGTGGAGTTCGTCCACGCCGCCGTCCGCCGTCTCCTTCTCGATCGCCTCGATCAGCGGACCCGCGACCTTCTTCGCGTCCGCGTACGAGGGCTCGTCGGTGAAGCCCGACCACGACTCCACGACCTTGCGCTCGCGGAAGTTGTAGTGGGCCAGACCGCGGCGGCCGACGACGTACGTGTCGACCTCCTTGCCCTCGGCCTCAAGACGCGCGGTCAGCTGCTCCGCCGTCTTGATGGCGTTGGAGTTGAAGGCGCCGGCCAGACCGCGGTCGCTGGTGAGGAGCAGTACCGCCGCACGGGTCGCCGTCTCCGGCTCCGTGGTCAGCGGGTGCTTGGTGTTCGAACCGGTACCGACCGCCGTGACCGCGCGCGTCAGCTCGGTCGCGTACGGCGTGGAGGCCGCCACCTTGCGCTGCGCCTTGACGACGCGCGAGGCGGCGATCATCTCCATCGCCTTGGTGATCTTCTTGGTCGCGGTGACGGATCGGATGCGACGCTTGTAGACCCGGAGCTGGGCTCCCATGAGTCAGGTCCCTTCCTTACGTCACTTGGCCGCGGCCGGGGCGTCCTCGCCGAGAAGCTTGCCGTCCGAGGTCTCGAACTGCTTCTTGAAGTCGGCGATCGCGTCGGCAACAGCGGTGAGGGTGTCGTCCGACATCTTGCCGCCCTCCTTGATGGAGGTCATGAGGCCCTGCTCCTTGCGGTGCAGGTACTCGTGAAGCTCCTTCTCGAAGCGGCGGATGTCGTTGACCGGGACGTCGTCCATCTTGCCGGTGGTACCGGCCCACACGGAGACGACCTGGTCCTCGGTCGGCATCGGCTGGTACTGGGCCTGCTTGAGCAGCTCGACCAGGCGCTGGCCGCGCTCCAGCTGGGACTTCGACGCGGCGTCCAGGTCGGAACCGAAGGCGGCGAACGCCTCCAGCTCCCGGTACTGGGCCAGGTCGAGGCGCAGACGGCCGGAGACCTGCTTCATCGCCTTGTGCTGCGCGGAACCACCGACTCGGGAGACGGAGATACCGACGTTCAGCGCGGGGCGCTGACCGGCGTTGAACAGGTCCGACTCCAGGAAGCACTGGCCGTCGGTGATGGAGATGACGTTGGTCGGGATGAACGCCGAGACGTCGTTGGCCTTCGTCTCGACGATCGGCAGACCCGTCATCGAACCGGCGCCCAGGTCGTCCGAGAGCTTCGCGCAGCGCTCGAGCAGACGGGAGTGCAGGTAGAAGACGTCACCCGGGTAGGCCTCGCGGCCCGGCGGGCGGCGCAGGAGCAGGGAGACGGCGCGGTAGGCGTCGGCCTGCTTCGAGAGGTCGTCGAAGATGATGAGGACGTGCTTGCCCTCGTACATCCACTGCTGGCCGATGGCCGAGCCGGTGTACGGCGCCAGGTACTTGAAGCCGGCCGGGTCGGACGCCGGGGCGGCGACGATCGTCGTGTACTCGAGCGCGCCGGCCTCTTCCAGGGCGCCACGCACGGAGGCGATGGTCGAGCCCTTCTGGCCGATGGCGACGTAGACGCAGCGGACCTGCTTGTTCACGTCGCCCGAGCGCCAGTTCTCGCGCTGGTTGATGATCGTGTCGACGGCCAGGGCGGTCTTGCCGGTCTGGCGGTCGCCGATGATCAGCTGACGCTGGCCGCGGCCGACCGGGGTCATCGCGTCGACGGCCTTGTAGCCGGTCTCCATCGGCTCGTGCACCGACTTACGGGCCATGACGCCCGGGGCCTGCAGTTCGAGGGCGCGGCGACCGGTGGTCTCGATCTCGCCGAGGCCGTCGATCGGGTTGCCGAGCGGGTCGACGACGCGGCCGAGGTAGCCCTCGCCGACCGCCACGGAGAGCACCTCACCGGTGCGCTGCACCGGCTGGCCCTCCTCGACGCCGCTGAACTCACCGAGGACGATGGCACCGATCTCGCGCTCCTCGAGGTTGAGGGCGAGGCCGAGGGTGCCGTCCTCGAACTTCAGAAGTTCGTTGGCCATGGCCGAGGGAAGACCCTCGACCTTCGCGATGCCGTCGCCGGCAAGGGTGACCGTACCGACCTCCTCGCGCGAGGCCGCGTCCGGCTTGTACGCCTGGACAAAGTTCTCCAGTGCGTCCCGGATCTCCTCCGGCCGGATCGTGAGCTCCGCCATCTGGGTTCCCTGCTCTCCTTGTTGGGCCCGAAGTCTTTGGGGGTCTGGGGCTGTTTCCCTTAGCGGCTACGCCGCGGGCCCCCAGCAATCTTCTGCAATTTCTGCACGGCCCAACCGGGCCGCTGTTCTTTTCGTGGCCGGCCGGCCGTCAGCCGGCCGCCCGCCGCGACGCCTCTTCGAGGCGCCCCGCGATCGTGCCGTCGATCGCCTCTTCACCGACGCGCACCGAGACCCCGCCGAGGACCGTGGGGTCCACGTCCAGGTTCAGGTGCATCTGGCGTCCGTACAGCTTCGCCAGCGCGGCGCCGAGACGCTGCTTCTGCCCGTCGGTGAGCGGCACCGCCGAGGTGACGGTGGCCACGCCCCTGCCCCGTCGGGCGGCGGCGAGCTTGGACATCGTCTCGAGACCTGTCTCAAGGCTACGTCCCCGCGGCCGGGTCACAAGACGCATGACCAGCCGCTCCGTGACGGCGTCGGCGCGGCCGCCAAGGAGGCTGTGCAGCAGCTCACGCTTGGCGTCGGCCGTGGCCTTGCGGTCGCTGAGCGCCGAGCGCAGCGCGCTGTTGGACTGGATGATCCGGCCGAAGCGGAACAGCTCGTCCTCGACGCTGTCGAGCGCACCGGCTCGCTCGGCCGCCGCGAGATCGGCGTCGGCGGCGAGTTCCTCCACCGCGTCGACCAGATCGCGCGAGCTGGACCAGCGCGAGCGGACCATGCCGGTGACCAGGTCGACGGCCGGGCCGTCCACCTGTCCGGCAAGGAGGCGCCCCACAAGGTCGGCGCGGGCCTCGGCGGGCTGCACCGGGTCGGTCAGGACGCGACGCAGAGCCACCTCGCGGTCGAGGAGCTCGGTGACGGCGGCCAGCTGCTCGGCGAGCGCGGCGGGGTCGACCGACGAGGTGTCGGTCAGCGCCTGCAGACGCTCGCGCGCGGTGGCCAGCGCCTCGCGGCTCGCTCCTCCGTGCGGGGCCGTCATCAGCTCGCCTCGACCTTCGATGCGCTGTCCTCGAGGCTGTCGAGGAAGCGGTCGATGGTGCGGCTCTGGCGGGCGTGGTCCTCGAGGGACTCGCCGACCAGCTTGCCGGCCAGGTCGGTGGCGAGCTTGCCCACGTCCTGACGGAGCGCGGTGACCACGACCTTGCGGTCCGCCTCGATCTGGGCGTGACCGGCGGCGATGATCTCCTCACGCTGCCGCTGGCCTTCCGCCCTCATCTCCTGGATGATCGCGGCGCCCTGCTCGGTGGCCTCCTGGCGCAGGGTCGCTGCCTCGTGCCTGGCCTCGGCGAGCTGAGCGCGGTACTGCTCGAGGATCTGCTGGGCCTCGGCCTGTGCCTCGGCCGCCCGCTCGATACCGCCCTCGATCGCGTCCTGCCGCTCGTCCAGCGTCTTCTGGATGTTGGGCAGAAGCTTCTTACCGAGGAAACCGAAGACGATGAAGAAGCAGAGCAGGCCGATGATCAGTTCCGCGGTGTCCGGCAGGAGCGGGTTCTCCGCGTCTGCCGCCGCCAGGAAGGCCATCATGTCTGAACCTTTCGTCGAATGTGGCTACTTGCCGGCCCAGATCACTTCTGGAAGATGAAGGGCACGACCAGGCCGAGGAGCGCGAGCACCTCACAGAGGGCGAAGCCGAGGAACATGTTGGTGCGGATGATCGGCATGGCCTCGGGCTGACGGGCCATGGCCTCGATGGAGTGACCGAAGACGAGACCGATACCGACACCGGGGCCGATGGCGGCCAGACCGTAGGCGACGGCGCCCAGGCGACCCGCGGTGGTGGCGGCGGCGAGGTTGATGAGCTCGGCAGACATTTCCCTGTCTTCCTTCGTGATGCGGTCCGTCGGGGGGCTTCCCGACGGAGGTTCTGATGGGGGTTGAGCGGGGGAGGTCAGTGACCCTCTTCGAGCGCTCCGCCGATGTAGATCGAGGCGAGCAGCGTGAAGATGTATGCCTGAAGGAACGTGATCAGCACCTCAAGCGCGGTCATGAGGATGTCCACCACGAACGAACCGGCGGCGACGGCCGACATGATCGACGGCGTCAGCAGGTACCAGGAGGCGACGCTGAACATGACGATCAGCATGTGACCGGCGAACATGTTGGCCCACAGTCGCACCGCGAGGGTGAAGGGGCGCAGGATCACGTTCTGAAGGAACTCAAGCAACACGATCAGCGGGACGAGAGGCTTCGGAATGCCCTCGAGCCAGACCAGGTTCTTGATGCCGCCCTTGAAACCGTGCGTCTTGAACGCCAGGAACATGTAGGTGATCCACACCAGCGCCGCGAGGGCCACCGGGAAGGCGAACCGTGAGGTGGCCGGGAACATCGCGAACGGAATGTATTCCATGATGTTCATGACCCACACGAAGAAGAAGATCGAGGTCAGGAAGGGGATGTACTTCTTCCCCTTCTTGCCGATCACTTCGAGGGCGATGCTGCGGGCGACGAAGTTGTATCCGATCTCGCCGACGAGCTGAAGCTTCCCGGGGACCAGCTTCGGCTTGCGGAACGCGAGCCAGAAGAAGCCGACCACGAGCAGCGTGCAGATGACCGCGAGAAGCATCGGCTTGGTGAAGTCGAAGCTACCGATGCTGAAGATCGGCTCGAAGTTGAACGAGTGGAGGCCCGGTGCGGGAAAGGCACAGTCAGCATTGATGTGGCAGCCGCTTTCAGCGAGCAGCATGTGGGCACTCACCCGTGACTCCTTCGTCGTGACGCATAAGTAACGGCAACCTTGTGTGTCAGCGCGGCTGGTGAGGCCGCTTGTCGGCACTGGGGACATGGTGGTGTGGCGGTGCCGCCGCAGTCCGTGGGACGCATCCGCCGCGGGCCCGGCCGCTCGGATTCCACACCGTGATCACAGCTGTCGATCCGAGTACGCCGTCGACCGTGAGGGCGATGCCCTCCTCCGCCGAGAAGGCGGGAGGGATCCTCACCGGAAGCGCTCCCGGACCATAGCAGATCGGGATGTATCACCTTGACGCCCCCCTTACATCCCATCACGGGACCCTTCGGCGGGCACGGACGGCTCCGGGTTCACGTAGAGCATCCGGCTGGTGAGGCTCTGCTTCACCTGACCGCCGACCCAGGCCAGCGCGGTGACCAGGAGGGTGAGGCCGAAGGCCCGGCCGTTGAAGAGCGTGGTGTCACCGAAGGCGATGACGAAGACACCGATGAGGAGGATCTGCACCGTGTAGACGAGCAGGCCCGCGGTCATCGCCACCTGCGGCTTGTTCTGTGTGATGCGCATCAGTGCCGCGGAGCCGAGGCCGAAGAAGCCGGCGACCACGGCGAGCGCCACGAGCGCGCCGACGAGCCCCTTCTCACCGGCGACGATCGCACTGACAACGGTGGCGACGACACCTGCGGGTGCGGCGACGAGCGTCGCGCCCCGGAGGATCCGGACGTCGTTTGGCTGCATGCGAACGGCTCCAGCGAAAAGTGGGGGTCGTATGGGTGGGCGAGGGCCGGATGTCACTGAGTGCGATCCGGTCCAGCACGGAGATTAACGCAGGGAGGCGAGGACACTTTCGATCCAAAAGGCCCCTCTACCAAGGCCTTTCGGTGCTTCACTCACCGGTAGTGAACGGTATCACAAACTATTTGATGTGGTCTTTACCTACTTGGTGTGCTGACCGTCACACATGTGGGGGACGCTGCGCGTCCGCGCACCTGGTGGGGCAACTTGTCTGATATGGAAGGCCATTTCGGACGAACGTCAGCGGGACGTTCCGGCCTTCCGCCGATCAGTGATACGCGAACGGGCGCCGATCGCTGTCGCGCCATTGACTCCGGAGACCCCGGCGACACCCGTGGGAACCGGCAGCCGCTCCCCCGATCCGTCCTGATCTTGGGGGTCTTGGGCCCCGTCCGCCCCGGCGGACCCGACCTCGGCCCGGCGCCGCCGGTACCGCGGCGGCACCAACCGCTCGGCCCAGCGCGGGGTATGGGGCGTGAACCGGGGCAGCAACAGCAGCACGAGGCCGACGAAGCTCAGTACGACGATCGCGAGGACGACGCCCATCCCGGACGCCGAGTGCACCGAGTAGCCGACCGCGCCGAAGGCGATGAGCGCCGACCAGAAGTACATGATCAGCACCGCGCGGCTGTGGGAGTGCCCGATCTCCAGGAGCCGGTGGTGGAGGTGGCCGCGGTCGGCCGCGAACGGCGACTTGCCGTTCCAGGTGCGGCGCACGATCGCGAGAACCAGGTCGGTGAACGGGATCGCGATGATCGTCAGCGGCATGACCAGCGGGATGAAGACCGGCAGCAGCGCGTGCGTGGTGTCCCGGCCGCTGCCGCCCAGGTTCAGCTTGAGGGCGTCCGGGTCGATCTGGCCGGTCATGGAGATGGCCGCCGCGGCGAGCACGAGACCGATGAGCATCGACCCGGAGTCGCCCATGAAGATCCGCGCCGGGTGCATGTTGTGCGGCAGGAAGCCCAGGCACATGCCCATGAGGATCGCCGCGAACAGCGTCGCCGGGGCCGCGGACTCGATGCCGTAGCCGTACCAGATGCGGTACGCGTACAGGAAGAACGCCGCGGCGGCGATGCACACCATGCCGGCCGCCAGGCCGTCGAGGCCGTCCACGAAGTTGACGGCGTTGATCGTGATGACGACCAGGGCGACGGTGAGCAGCGTGCCCTGCCACTGGGTCAGGGAGACGGTCCCCACGCCGGGGATCGGCAGGAACAGGATCGTCAGGCCCTGCATGACCATGACGCCTCCGGCGATCATCTGACCGCCGAGCTTGATCAGGGCGTCGATCTCGAACTTGTCGTCCAGGACGCCGATCAGCCAGATCAGCGCCGCGCCGGAGAGCAGCGCGCGCGGCTCGTTCGACGACTCGAAGACCTTGTCCAGGTTGGAGAGGTGGTCGGCGACGAGGAGGCCCGCGCACAGTCCGAAGAACATGGCGATACCGCCGAGCCGCGGCGTGGGTTCCCGGTGCACGTCACGTGCCCGGATCTCCGGCATGGCGCCGGCCACGATCGCGAACTTCCGCACCGGGCCTGTGAGCAGATAGGTCACCGCGGCCGTGATGCAGAGCGTCAGCAGGTATTCACGCACGGGCTTCCCCACAGGTATCGCTGGCCATCTCAGCCCCACACCCTAGCTTCGCGTGGTTGAAGATGGGGACTGCCGGGTAGCGAGGATGGTTGCACGAGTGACGGGGCTGTTACGTTCCGCGGCCCCCGGCCGGGTCCCGCGCGACCGAGAGTCACCAGGTGGGCGCGGTCGCTACCGCTCGTACGGCGGAAATTCGCCGGTCAGTTCGCGGACCTCCTCGCGCACCTCGCGCACGTCCAGGGTGTCGCGCACGACACCCGACAGGAGCACGGCGATCCGGGCCATCTCCGCCTCCCCCATGCCCTGCGTGGTGACGGCGGCCGTGCCCAGGCGCAGTCCCCGCCCTTCGCCGTGCGGCAGGGCGCAGATGTCGAGGACGACACCGGCGGAGGCGAGGCGGGCGCGGGCCGTCGGGCCGTCCACGCCGAGGGGGGCCGGGTCGACGGTGACGATGTGGGTGTCGGTGCCGCCGGTGGTGACCTCGAAGCCCTCCGCGCCCAGCGAGGCGGCGAGCAGCCGCGCGTTCGCCACCACCTGATGGGCGTACGCGCTGAACGCCGGTGTGGACGCCTCCCCGAACGCGACGGCCTTCGCCGCGATCGTGTGCATCTGCGCACCCCCCTGCGTGAACGGGAAGACGGCCCGGTCCACGCGGTCGGCGAGCTCGGCGCCGCACATCAGCATGCCGCCGCGCGGTCCGCGCAGCACCTTGTGCGTGGTGGCGCAGACGATGTCGGCGTACGGGACGGGGCTCGGCGCCGCTCCCCCGGCTACCAGGCCGATGGGGTGCGCGGCGTCCGCGACGAGATGGGCGCCCACCTCGTCGGCGATGGCACGGAAGGCGGCGTAGTCGATGTGGCGCGGGTAGGAGATGGAGCCGCACACGATCGCCTTGGGGCGGGCCGCGCGGGCCAGGTCGCGGACCCGGTCGTGGTCGATGAGCCCGCTCTCCGGGTCGACGCCGTAGGGGACGAAGTCGAACCAGCGGCCGGAGAAGTTGGCCGGTGAGCCGTGGGTGAGGTGCCCGCCGGAGGTCAGGCCCATGGCGAGGACCGTGTCGCCGGGGCGCAGCAGCACCGCGTACGCGGCGAGCACGGCGGAGGAGCCGGAGTGCGCCTGTACGTTGACGTGGTCGGCGCCGAACAGCGCCCTGGCCCGGTCGACGGCGATCCGCTCGGCGACGTCGACGAGCTCGCAGCCGCCGTGGTGGCGGGCGCCCGGGTAGCCCTCGGCGTACTTGTTGGCGAGCGGGGAGCCGAGGGCCGCGAGCACGGCGGGTGACGTGAAGTTCTCGGCGGCGATGAGCTGGAGGGAGTCGGCCTGCCGGGCCGCTTCCCCGAGGATGACCTCGGCCAGTTCGGGGTCCTGGCGGGTCAGCGCCGCGAGGGGGCTGGATTCGGTAGTGAGCGTCATCTTCGGGCTCCGGGCCTCGCGGTGGGGAGGTGGTGCCTTCCAATGTAGATCCGGGAGCTTTCGGCCGCCCGGGGGCGCGCTCCCCGGGGCTCTGCCCGGGGCCCCGCAGCTCAATCGCCGGAGGGGCGTGATGGTGCCGCTCAGACCTGTTCGGGTCTTCCCGTCAGCGCCGTGACCACCGGGTCGAGCGCCGCACTGATCTCCGACCCCACCGACTGGAAGAACGGCAGCGGCGCCCCGTACGGGTCGTACACCTCGTCCGCCTCCAGCGACGGGGCCAGCAGCCACCCGCGTAGAGCAGCGGCGGCGCGGACCAGGGCGCGGGCCCGTTCGACCACCCCGGCCTCCCGGGGGTCGGGCAGGGTCGCCGGGTCTATGGCCTGCACGAGGCGCGTGAACTCCTTCAGGGTGAAGGTGCGCAGGCCCGCGCTGTGGCCCATGGAGATGACCTGGGCGCGGTGGTCCCGGGTCGCGGTCAGGACCAGGTCGGCCCTTATGACGTGGTCGTCCAGGAGCTCGCGGCCGACGAAACCCGTGGGGTCGGCGCCGAGGTCGGACAGGACCGTTTCCGCGTTGGCCTCCATCGGGGCGCCCTCGTGGCCCCAGGTGCCGGCGCTCTCCACGACGAGGCCGCCCGCGGACGGGTCGCCGAGCCGTGCCGCGAGGGCATGCCGGGTCAGCCGCTCGGTGATGGGCGAGCGGCACACGTTGCCGGTGCTGACGTGGAGGATGCGGAAGGAGTCGCCGGGGAGGACCGGCGACTGTACGTACCCGTTGCCTATGCCACGCCCCGTCTCAGGGGCCGTCAATTCGCCACCTCGAGGTCGGGTACCACCTTGCGCAGCTCGTCGGCGGTCAGAGCGCCCTCGCGCAGCAGCAACGGCACCTTGCCGGTCACGTCGACGATGGACGACGGGACGATGCCGGGGGTGGGGCCGCCGTCCAGGTAGACGGAGACGGAGTCGCCGAGCATGTCCTGCGCGGCGTCGCAGTCCTCGGGCGCCGGGTGTCCGGTGAGGTTGGCCGAGGAGACGGCCATCGGGCCGACCTCGGTGAGCAGCTCGATGGCGACCGGGTGCAGCGGCATGCGCACGGCGACCGTGCCGCGGGTGTCGCCCAGGTCCCACTGGAGGGACGGCTGGTGCCTGGCGACGAGCGTGAGGCCGCCGGGCCAGTACGCGTCGACCAGCTCCCAGGCCGTCTCGGAGAAGTCCGTGACGAGGCCGTGCAGCGTGTTCGGGGAGCCGATCAGGACGGGGCTCGGCATGCCGCGGCCGCGGCCCTTGGCCTCCAGGAGGTCGCCGACGGCCTCGGGGGAGAACGCGTCGGCGCCGATCCCGTAGACGGTGTCGGTGGGCAGCACGACCAGCTCGCCGCGGCGGACGGCGGACGCTGCCTCACGCAGGCCGGTGGCGCGGTCGGTCGCGTCGTTGGTGTCGTAGCGCCGTGCCATTCAGCGTGCCTCCTGCTCGGATGCGGGTGCGGGTTCGTAGAAGTGGTCGAGGGTCATGGCCGCGCCTTGCGGGCGGTGGCGAAGCGTGGCCGGTTGTTGAGATCCGGGTGGTCGGCGGCGTCGGCCCACCCCAGTTCCTCGGTGAAGATCCAGGGCACCTGGCCGCCCTGGGTGTCCGCGTGCTCGACGACGACGATGCCGCCGGGGCGGAGCAGGCGGTGGGCGGTGCGTTCGATACCGCGGATGAGGTCGAGTCCGTCCTCGCCGGAGAAGAGGGCGAGTTCGGGGTCGTAGTCGCGGGCCTCGGGGGCGACGTACTCCCACTCGGTGAGCGGGATGTACGGGGGGTTGGAGACGACCAGGTCGACCTGTCCGTCGAGGTCGTGGAAGGCGTCCAGGGCGTCTCCCTGGCGCAGGTCGACCCTGGATCCCTCGACGTTCTTCCGCGTCCACCTCAGGGCGTCCTCGGACAGCTCCACGGCGTGGACGCGCGAGCGCGGCACCTCCTGGGCGAGCGCGAGCGCGATGGCGCCCGAGCCGGTGCACAGGTCGACGATGCGCGGCTCGACGACGTCCATGGCCCGTACGGCGTCTATGGCCCACCCGACGACCGACTCGGTCTCCGGGCGCGGCACGAAGACGCCGGGCCCGACCTGGAGCTCCAGGTAGCGGAAGTAGGCGTGCCCGGTGATGTGCTGGAGCGGCTCGCGGGCCTCGCGGCGCGCGATCACCTCCCAGTAGCGGGCGTCGAAGTCCGCGTCCTTGACGGTGTGCAGCTCGCCCCGCTTGACGCCGTGCACGAAGGCGGCGAGTTCCTCCGCGTCGTTGCGCGGCGAGGGCACGCCGGCGTCGGCCAGCCGCTGGGTGGCCTGGGCCACTTCCGCGAGCAGCAGGTTCACGCTGGTCCTCCGGGCTGAGCTGTGGACTTACGAGGGGGGCTGGGAAGGGTGGTGATTACGCGGCGGCTGCCAGTTTGGCGGCCGAGTCCGCGTCGACGCACGCCTGGATGACGGCGTCGAGGTCGCCGTCGAGCACCTGGTCCAGGTTGTACGCCTTGAAGCCGACGCGGTGGTCCGAGATGCGGTTCTCCGGGAAGTTGTAGGTGCGGATCTTCTCGGAGCGGTCGACGGTGCGGACCTGGCTGCGCCGGGCGTCCGCGGCCTTGCTCTCGGCCTCCTCCTGGGCGATGGCCAGGAGCCTGGAGCGCAGGATGCGCAGGGCCTGCTCCTTGTTCTGGAGCTGGCTCTTCTCGTTCTGGCAGGAGGCGACGACGCCGGTGGGCAGGTGCGTGATGCGTACGGCGGAGTCGGTGGTGTTGACGGACTGGCCGCCGGGTCCGGACGAGCGGTAGACGTCGATGCGCAGATCGTTCGGGTTGATCTCGACGTCGATCTCCTCGGCCTCGGGCGTGACGAGCACGCCGGCCGCGGAGGTGTGGATGCGGCCCTGCGACTCGGTGGCGGGCACCCGCTGCACGCGGTGCACCCCGCCCTCGTACTTCATCCGCGCCCACACGCCCTGGCCGGGCTCGGTGGCGCCGCCACCGCCCTTGGTCTTCACGGCGACCTGGACGTCCTTGTAGCCGCCGAGCTCGGACTCGGTGGAGTCGATGATCTCGGTCTTCCAGCCGACGCGCTCGGCATAGCGCAGATACATGCGCAGCAGGTCACCGGCGAACAGCGCGGACTCGTCGCCGCCCGCACCGGCCTTGATCTCCAGGATGACGTCCTTGTCGTCGGACGGGTCCCGGGGCACGAGCAGCAGCCGCAGCTTCTCGGTGAGCTCCTCTCGGCGCGCCTCCAGCTCCTTGACCTCGTCGGCGAAGTCCGGGTCGTCGGCGGCGAGTTCGCGGGCGGTGTCGATGTCGTCGCCGGTCTGCTTCCAGGAGCGGTACGTCGCGACGATCGGGGTCAGCTCGGCGTAACGCTTGTTGAGCTTGCGCGCGTTGGCCTGGTCGGCGTGGACCGAGGGATCCGCGAGCTTCTTCTCCAGATCGGCGTGCTCGCCGATGAGTTCCTCGACGGCCTCGAACATCTCCGGCTCCTGCTTTGTGTACGTCGTGTGTGAGCGACGTGTACGTGAACGAAAGGGGGCTGCACCGCAAAGCGCCGGTCCCGGCGCCCCCACGGAAGGGGCGCCGAGGACCGGCGCTGGAGCCTCGCTACTTCTTGGCAGCGGCAGCCTTGCCGAAGCGGGCCTCGAAGCGGGCCACACGGCCACCGGTGTCGAGGATCTTCTGCTTGCCCGTGTAGAACGGGTGGCACTCGGAGCAGACCTCGGCACGGATGGTGCCGGACGAGATCGTGCTGCGGGTGGTGAACGACGCGCCGCAGGTGCAGCTTACCTGCGTCTCGACGTACTCGGGGTGGATGTCGCGCTTCAAGGTGTCTCCTAGGTTCGGGAGGGCGCCGGGTCGCAGCCGCGGGATGCGGAAGCGTGAACCGGAGCCGACGTACCAGTCTGCCAGGACTGGCCGTATCCCCCAAAACCGGGGGGCGGACGAAACTATTCCCGGGCCGCTTCCCGGGCTGCTCCCGGGCTGCTTCTCGGTCTGCTTCCCCGGTCCGCTCCCGGGCTACTTCACGACGCCGTCGGCCTGGCCGGTGGCGGTGCCCTCGGTGGCGGCCCTCGGGATCGCCCTGTCGGCCTTGAGGGCGTCCCAGACGGTCTGGGCCTTCGTCTTGTCGAGCAGGACCCGGTTGGCGTCGGCGGTGTCGTACTGCACCGGCATGGTGACCATCTTCATGTCCTTGGAGCCGATGCCCTTGAGGCCGCTCGCGAACGAGTACAGGTCCTTGACCGAGCCGAGCTCCGAGTCGGTGGTCACGGTGTTGGTGGCGGTGTCGGCGAGCTCGTACAGCTTCTTGGGGTTGCTGAAGACGCCGATGTGCTCGACCTGGTCCATGAGGGCCTTCATGAAGGCCTGCTGCAGCTGGATGCGGCCGAGGTCGCTGCCGTCGCCGACGCCGTGGCGGGTGCGGACCAGGCCGAGCGACTGCTTGCCGTTCAGGGTGTGCGTGCCCGCGGCGAGCTTGAGGTGGCTGTCGGGGTCGTCTATCGCCTTGCTGGTGGTGACCCGGACGCCGCCGAGGTCGTCGACGAGCTTCTCGAAGCCGCTGAAGTCGACCTCGATGTAGTGGTCCATCCGGATGCCGGTCATGGACTCGACGGTCTTGACCGCGCAGGCGGCGCCGCCCACGGAGTAGGCCGAGTTGAACATGGCGTGGTGCTGGGCGGGGTGCGTGGTGCCGCGGGTGTCGGTGCAGGCGGGCCGGTCGACGAGGGTGTCCCTGGGTATGGAGACGACACTCGCCTTCTTGTGGCCCTTGTATATGTGCACGATCATCGCGGTGTCCGAGCGCGCGGACCCGTCGTCGATGCCGCCACCGGCCTTCTTGTTGGCCCCGGCGCGACTGTCGGAGCCCAGCACCAGGATGTCCTGCGAGCCGTTGTCGACGTTGCGCGGCCGGTCCTTGCCGAGGGCCTGGTTGATGTCGACGCTCTTGATGTTGCCGTCGAGCTTGAAATAGACGTACCCGAGGCCGGTGCCGCCGAGAACCACGACGCCCGCCGCGCCCCACGCCGCGACGCGCAGCGCCTTGCTGCCCGCGCTGCGCGGCTTTCGGCGGCGGCCCCTGGCGCGACCGCGCCCGGGCTTGCTCTCACTGTCCGGCATGTACTCCTCGCAGGGTCTTTCGTGATGGGGCCCGCTGTGCGCCTCACTGGGTGTGACGGCGAACCGCCCTGAAGGGTTGCACAGAGTCCTGTGGCCCTTGCGGATGTCGCGTGCGCGGAACGTAACGCCCAGGCACGAGCAATACCCTTGCGACCAGGACTTTTATGGTCATCTATGCCATGTCCTGGTCAGGGGACCGTGTGGCCAAGGTCTCCGGACGCGACCGCGGACACGACAAGCCGCGGACGACAGGAGGCCGACAGCGGACGCGGCAGCGGACCCGACAGCGGACGACAAAGGGCCGGGCCCCCGCCGCGGCAAAGCGGTGGGGGCCCGGCCCGGGACGAACCCGTCCGCGAAGCGACTAGTCGCTCGAACCGTTCGGCGTCGGCGTCGTCTTCTGGATCTGCAGCAGGAACTCCGCGTTGGACTTCGTCTGCTTCATCTTGTCGAGCAGCAGCTCGATCGCCTGCTGCTGGTCGAGCGCGTGCAGCACCCGGCGCAGCTTCCAGACGATGGCGAGTTCGTCGCTGCCGAGCAGGATCTCTTCCTTGCGGGTGCCGGACGCGTCCACGTCCACCGCCGGGAAGATGCGCTTGTCGGCGAGCTTGCGGTCGAGCTTGAGCTCCATGTTGCCGGTGCCCTTGAACTCCTCGAAGATCACCTCGTCCATGCGGGACCCGGTGTCCACCAGGGCGGTGGCGAGGATGGTCAGCGAGCCGCCGTCCTCGATGTTGCGGGCCGCACCGAAGAAGCGCTTCGGCGGGTACAGGGCGGTCGAGTCGACACCACCGGACAGGATGCGTCCCGAGGCCGGCGCCGCCAGGTTGTAGGCGCGGCCCAGACGCGTGATGGAGTCGAGCAGCACGACGACGTCGTGGCCGAGCTCGACGAGCCGCTTGGCGCGCTCGATGGCGAGCTCGGCGACCGTCGTGTGGTCCTCGGCCGGGCGGTCGAAGGTCGAGGAGATGACCTCGCCCTTGACCGACCGCTGCATGTCGGTGACCTCTTCCGGACGCTCGTCGACCAGGACGACCATCAGGTGGCACTCGGGGTTGTTGTGCGTGATCGCGTTGGCGACCGCCTGCATGATCATGGTCTTGCCGGTCTTCGGCGGGGCCACGATCAGACCGCGCTGGCCCTTACCGATGGGCGAGACGAGGTCGATGATGCGGGTGGTGAGCACGCCCGGGTCGGTCTCCAGGCGGAGCCGGTCCTGCGGGTACAGCGGCGTGAGCTTGTTGAACTCCGGGCGGCCGCGGCCGGTCTCGGGCGCCATGCCGTTGACCGAGTCGAGGCGGACCAGCGCGTTGAACTTCTCGCGGCGCTCGCCCTCCTTGGGCTGGCGGACCGCGCCGGTGACGTGGTCGCCCTTGCGCAGGCCGTTCTTGCGGACCTGGGCGAGGGAGACGTACACGTCGTTGGGGCCCGGCAGGTAGCCGGAGGTCCGGATGAACGCGTAGTTGTCGAGGATGTCGAGGATGCCCGCGACGGGGATCAGGACGTCGTCCTCGGAGATCTGCGGCTCGTTGCCGTACTCGTCGCGGCCGCGACGGCCACGGCGGTCGCGGTAGCGGCCGCGGCGCCCACGGCGCCCGCCCTCGAAGTCGTCGTCCTGCGGGCCGCTGCCGCCCTGGCGGTCCTGGCGGCCGCCGCCCTGGTGCTGACGGTCCTGGCCGCCGCCCTGCTGCTCGTCGCCGCCCTTGCCGCGACGGTCGCGGTCGCGGTTACGGCGGTCGCGGCCACCACGGTCGCCGCGGTCACGGCGGTTCTCGTTGCCGGAGCCGTCCTGGGCGCCCTCGCCCTTGTCACCCCTGTCGGCCTTGTCGGCCTTGTCGGCCTTGTCGCCGCCCTGGCGGTCCTGCCTGGACTCGGCCTTCGCGCCGTCCTTGGACTCGGCGGCCGCGGTGTCGGCGCCGGAGGTCTCGCCGCGACGGCGACGGCGGTCGCCGGACTGCTGGTCGTCGCCCGCGCCCTGGCCCGGGATCTCGATCTGCTGGGCGCCGGCCTTCTGCGCCTTGGCCTCACCCGATCCGGCCTTGTCGGCGCCGTCGGCCTTGTCGGCCTTCGCGGCCTTGGCGGCGGGCTTCGTCTCGGCCTCCGCCGTCGTGGGGGCGGCGGAGTCTTCTTGGGTACGGGCCTTCGAGGTGGCGCGGCGCTTCGGCTTGGCCTCGGCGGCGTCGGCGCTCTTCGCGGAGGCTCCACCTCCCGCCTGCGCCTCCTTGATGACCTCGATCAGCTGGCTCTTGCGCATCCGCGCGGTGCCCCTGATGCCGAGGCCGGATGCGACCTGCTGCAGCTCGGCCAGCACCATGCCCTCGAGGCCGGTACCGCGGCGCCGCCGGGAACCGGAGGCGGGCGCGGCAGAGGCGTCCCCTGCGGATGCTGCGGGCGCGGCAGCGGAGCTGTCGGCAGTCACGCCCATCAGATCGGTGGTGTCGCTCACGAAGGGTCCTTCCCTGGAGCGGACGTCGGCCTGTCTGGCTCGGCGACCGGTTGTGCTGTCCGGCGGTGGTCCTGCCTGTACGGACCGTGCCGGGGCGGTTGTCCGCCGATGTGGCGGAAGAATTCACTGGTGACGGCGTTTTCCTTGGCCGCGGGTGCACTGGCTTGTGGTGTCACGCGGCTCGGTCACGCCGGTTCCGGAGCATGCTCGCCGACGTTCAGCACCACGTCCCGAGGTACGGGGACGCTGTGCGGAATCGCTGGGGAGGCTCCCGGAAGAATGGTTGTCCCGGACGGGGACACACGGCACCTCGCCAAAGTGAGGTCGGGTGCACACTTGAGGTTAACACTACCGGATCCAACAAACATTCCCCCTCTCGTCATCCGGCAACCGTGTTCAGGAGCCAAGCGGCAGCACGCTCGCTCCGTCGACGTCGAGGGCGAGGCGGTTGGCCGCCCAGCCCTCACCGGCCAGCCGGGCGACCTTGTCGGCCGACTCGTCCTGCACCAGGGCGATGACCGTCGGCCCCGCCCCGGAGATCATCGCGGGCACCCCGTCGACCCGCAGCCGCTCCACGAGGGCGGCGCTCTCCGGCATGGCCGGGGCCCGGTACTCCTGGTGGATGCGGTCCTCGGTGGCGGGCAGCAGCAGCTCGGGGCGCCTGGTCAGGGCCTCTACGAGCAGGGCGGCCCGCCCCGCGTTGGCCGCGGCGTCCACGTGCGGGACGGTGCGCGGCAGCAGTCCCCTGGCCTCTTCGGTGAGGACCGGCCTGCCGGGGACGAAAACCACCGGAACGACGGAATCGGCGGCCTCCAGACGGATCGCCCGGCCCGCCCCGTGCTCCGTCCAGGCGATGGTGAAGCCGCCGAGCAGGCAGGGGGCCACGTTGTCCGGGTGGCCCTCGATCTCGGTGGCGAGTTCGAGCAGCGCGGCGTCGTCGAGCCGTGCGTCGCCGCCTATGGTCACGGCGCGGGCGGCGACGATGCCCGCGCAGATCGCGGCGGACGAGGAGCCCAGGCCCCGGCCGTGCGGGATGCGGTTGGCGCAGACGATCTCAAGGCCGCGCGGCTGACCGCCGAGCAGGTCGAAGGCGGTGCGCAGGGACCGTACGAGAAGGTGCGACTCGTCGCGCGGGAGGGTCTCGGAGCCCTCACCGGCGATGTCGATGTGCAGCCCGGAGTCGGCGACCCGGACGACCACGTCGTCGTAGAGCCCCAGCGACAGGCCGAGGCTGTCGAAGCCAGGGCCGAGGTTGGCGCTGGTGGCGGGGACGCGCACCCTGACGGCGGCGGCGCGGAACGCGGGACCGGCCATCGCTCGATGACTCTCCTTGCGCTGCGGGATGTTTCGAGGTGTTTCGAGAACTTCCGAAGACGGTGGGACAAGGGCCGCGTTCGTCGGTACAACGGCAGACATGTGGCGCCATGTGGCGACATGCGCCGGAATACGACGGAACAGCGGCGGCACCACTGCATATGCGGTGCGCGGGTTCGGTACAGCCTATCGAAGGAAGGTTCTGTGGCGACATAGGGCGCACAGGAGGCGCACGATGCGTGTCGTAAGCCCCCTGTGCACCCCCTGTACGGAAACGCCCAGTTGACGGGGGATCAGGCCGTGGCGATCGTCAGGCGAGGCCGAGCCGCTCGGCCGCGGCGACCGCGTCGACCGGGACGGTGACGGGCTGCGGCGCGCCGGCCACGGCCCAGTCGGGGTCCTTGAGGCCGTTGCCGGTCACGGTGCAGACGATCTTCTGCCCCTTGTCGACCTTGCCCTGCTCAGCGGCCTTCAGGAGGCCCGCGACGGACGACGCGGAGGCGGGCTCGACGAAGACGCCCTCCTGGGAGGCCAGGAACTTGTAGGCGCGCAGGATCTCACGGTCCGTCACCTCGTCGATGAAGCCGCCGGACTCGTCGCGCGCGGCGATCGCGTGCTGCCAGGAGGCCGGGTTGCCGATGCGGATCGCTGTGGCGATGGTCGAGGGGTCCTTGACCACCTCTCCACGCACGATCGGGGCGGAGCCCGACGCCTGGAAGCCCCACATGCGGGGGGTGCGGGTGGCCGGTCCGTCGGCGGAGTACTCCTTGTAGCCCTTCCAGTAGGCCGTGATGTTGCCGGCGTTGCCGACGGGGAGCACGTGGATGTCGGGGGCGTCGCCGAGGGCGTCCACGATCTCGAACGAGGCGGTCTTCTGGCCCTCGATGCGGTACGGGTTGACCGAGTTGACCAGCGCGACCGGGTAGTTCTCCGAGAGGCGGCGGGCGAGGTCGAGGCAGTCGTCGAAGTTGCCGTCGACCTGGAGGATCTTCGAGCCGTAGACGAGCGCCTGGCCCATCTTGCCGAGCGCGATCTTGCCCTGCGGCACGAGCACCGCGCAGACCATGCCGGCGCGCACGGCGTACGCGGCGGCGGACGCGGACGTGTTGCCGGTGGAGGCGCAGATGACCGCCTGCGCGCCCTCCTCCTTGGCCCGGGTGATGGCCATGGTCATGCCGCGGTCCTTGAAGGAGCCGGTGGGGTTGGCGCCCTCGACCTTCAGGTGGACCTCGCAGCCCGTGCGCTCGGAGAGGACCTGCGCCGGCACGAGCGGCGTGCCGCCCTCGCGGAGCGTGACGACCGGCGTGGTGTCGGTCACCGGGAGCCGGTCCCGGTACTCCTCGATGATGCCGCGCCACTGGTGGGTCATTCCGGTCATGAGCTGCTACTCCCCTTCGACACGCATGATGCTTGCGACACCGCGCACGGTGTCGAGCTGGCGCAGCGCGTCCACGGTCCCGGTGAGGGCCGCGTCCGCCGCGCGGTGGGTGACGACGACGAGGGACGCCTCGCCGTCCTTCCCCGACTGACGCACGGTGTCGATGGAGACGCCATGCTCGGCGAAGACCGTGGCGACCTGCGCGAGGACGCCTGGCTTGTCGGCCACGTCGAGGCTGATGTGGTACCGCGTCACGACCTCGCCCATCGGGGAGACGGGCAGCCGGGTGTACGCGGAGTCGCCGGGTCCCGTAGCGCCGTTGAGACGGTTGCGGCAGACGGCGACCAGGTCGCCGAGTACGGCGGACGCGGTCGGCGAACCGCCGGCGCCCGGACCGTAGAACATGAGCTGCCCGGCCGCCTCGGCCTCGACGAACACGGCGTTGTACGCGCCGCGCACGGAGGCCAGCGGGTGGGACAGGGGGATCATCGCGGGGTGGACGCGGGCGGTGACGGACCGGCCGTCGGCGGCCCGCTCGCAGATGGCGAGCAGCTTGATGGTGCAGCCCATCTCCTTCGCGGAGGCGAAGTCGGCGGCGGTCACCTCGGTCATGCCCTCGCGGTAGACGTCGTCGAGGCGCACGCGCGTGTGGAAGGCGATTCCGGCGAGGATGGCGGCCTTGGCGGCGGCGTCGAAACCCTCGACGTCGGCGGTCGGGTCGGCCTCGGCGTACCCGAGCGCGGTGGCCTCGTCGAGCGCCTCCTGATACCCGGCACCCGTCGAATCCATCTTGTCGAGGATGAAGTTGGTGGTGCCGTTGACGATGCCGAGGACGCGGTTGACCTTGTCGCCCGCGAGGGACTCGCGCAGCGGGCGCACCAGCGGGATCGCCCCGGCGACGGCGGCCTCGTAGTACAGGTCGAGGCCGTGTTCCTCGGCGGTGGCGTGCAGGTCCGCGCCGTCCTGGGCGACCAGCGCCTTGTTGGCGGAGACGACGGAGGCGCCGTGCTCGAAGGCGGTGGTGATGAGGGTGCGGGCGGGCTCGATGCCGCCGATGACCTCGACGACGACGTCGATGTCGCCGCGTTTGACGAGCGCGGTGGCGTCGGTGGTGATGAGCGCCGGGTCGATGCCCTCACGGACCTTGGAGGGGCGGCGGACGGCGACACCGGCCAGCTCCAGCGGAGCGCCGATCCGCGCGGCGAGGTCGTCCGCGTGCGTCGTCATGATGCGTGTCACCTCTGAGCCGACCACCCCACACCCCAGGAGCGCCACCTTCAGCGGACGCGTACGCATCATCCGACCTCGTTTCTGTAAGTACATCTCTGGTAGAGCCAGTCTCACCCACCGGACCGGGCTTTCTGCGCCCGGTCCGGATGATGAGACAGCTATTTCACTTATCCGACATCGAGGCGCAGGAGATCTTCCTCCGTCTCGCGCCGGACGATCACGCGCGCCTCACCGTCGCGCACGGCGACGACCGGCGGGCGCAGAACATGGTTGTAGTTGCTGGCCATGGAACGGCAGTACGCGCCGGTCGCGGGCACGGCGATGAGATCACCCGGGGCGATGTCGGCGGGCAGGAAGGCGTCCTTGACGACGATGTCCCCGCTCTCGCAGTGCTTGCCGACGACACGGGCGAGCATCGGCTCGGCGTCGGAGCGGCGGGAGGCGAGGGCGACCGTGTACTCGGCGTCGTACAGGGCGGTGCGGATGTTGTCGGACATGCCGCCGTCGACGGAGACGTACGTCCGCAGTCCTTCGAGCGGCTTGACCGTGCCGACGGTGTAGAGGGTGAAGGCGGTCGGGCCGACGATGGCGCGGCCCGGCTCGACGGAGATCCGGGGCACGCGCAGCTCGGCGGCCTCGCACTCCCGGCTGACGATCTCGTTCAGCGCCTTGGCGATCTCGTGCGGTTCGCTGGGGTCGTCGTCAGAGGTGTACGCGATGCCGAGCCCGCCGCCGAGGTCGATCTCGGGCAGCTCGATCCCGTGCTCGTCACGCACCTCGGCGAGCAGTCCGACGACGCGCCGCGCGGCGACCTCGAACCCCGCCATGTCGAAGATCTGCGACCCGATGTGCGAGTGGATCCCGATGAGCTCGATCCCGTCGAGTTCGAGGGCACGTCGTACGGCCTCGGCGGCCAGGCCGTCGGCGAGCGCGATGCCGAACTTCTGGTCCTCGTGGGCGGTGGCGATGAACTCGTGGGTGTGCGCCTCGACGCCGACGGTGACGCGGATCTGCACGCGCTGGCGCTTGCCGAGCCGCTGGGCGATGTGGGCGACGCGGACGATCTCCTGGAAGGAGTCGAGCACGATCCGCCCGACGCCGACACTGACGGCCCGCTCGATCTCGTCCTCTGACTTGTTGTTGCCGTGGAAGGCGATCCGCTCGGCGGGCATCCCTGCGGACAGGGCGGTGGCCAGCTCCCCACCGGAACACACGTCGAGGTTGAGCCCCTCCTCGTGCAGCCACCGCACGACGGCACGCGAAAGGAACGCCTTCCCGGCGTAGAAGACGTCGGCGCCGGGCCCGAAGGCGTCGCGCCAGGCGGCGCAGCGGGCGCGGAAGTCGGTTTCGTCGAGGAAGTAGGCGGGGGTACCGAACTCCTCGGCGAGCCGGGTGACCTCGATGCCAGCGACGGTCACCGCGCCGTCGGTGGCGCGCCCCACGGTCTGCGACCAGACCTTCGGGTCGAGTGCGTTGAGGTCGGCGGGCGGGGCGGTGTAGTGCCCCTCGGGCAGAACGTCGGCGTGCCGGGGGCCTGCGGGGTGGGCGGAACGGCTCATGGCGGGTGGCGCTCTCTTCGTCTCTACAGGTCTTGCGAACCTGGTGGCCTACAGGTGCTGGGGTGCGTCGATGCCGAGCAGGGAGAGGCCACCGGCGAGCACCGTCCCGGTGGCTTCGGCGAGCGCGAGCCGGGCGCGGTGGGCGGCCGAGGGTTTCTCCTCACCGACGGGCAGCACGGTCGTGTTCAGCCGCGCGAGGAAAAGATCGGCGACGTCGACGAGGTGCCGGGCGAGCCGGTCCGGGGCGCGGTGCCGGGCGGCGGAGAGCAGGATGCGCGGATGGTCGGCGAGGGCGGCGACGAGCCCGTCCTGCACGTCGGCGCCGCCGCCGTCGCCGGGCTGGGCGCGGAACCCGAGATCGGCGGCATTGCGCGTGAGGGCGCGGGTGCGGGCGTGGGCGTACCGGACGCGGAAGAGCGGGTTGCTCTCGCGCTGGGCGAGGTGCGCGGCGCGCTCGACGGCGGTGGCGGTACGGGGGTGGTCGGCGACGGCGGGCCTGAGCAGCGCCCAGCGGGCGGCATCGGAACCGATGAGCCGGACCAGGTCCCGCGGGTGGGCGGGGACGGGCCGGAAGGTGACGTCGCCGGGCCGCTGGGCGCGCACGACGTGGACCTCGGCGCCCTGGCTGCGCCCGATCCGGGCGACGGCATCGGCGACGACGCGGGCCCGCGGCTCATCGGGAACGCGGAGCTCGACGCGATGACCGCGCAGCGAGTCGCCATGTCCGTACAGCAGCCCTTGCCGCTGGATGTCTTCGACGAGTGGCCCGCAGTCCCGGCCCCGCGCCCCGAGGGTGAGGTTGAGGAACCCGGGCCCGGTGACGTCGGCGGCGACGATCCCCGGGGTGGCGGTGAGCCGCCGCGACAGCACCTCGGCGACTTCCCTGGGCGGGCGCCCGGCGGCCTTGGCGATCTGCAGGGCGACGTTGGTGGCGTAGTCCCCGTGCCCGCCGGCGCGCGGCCGCTCGACGACGATGCGGGCTCCCCCGCCACCGCGCGCGCCCGCACGGAACTCACCGTCGTCGACCGCGCCGCCGACGGCGCGCAGGACGGTACGGGAGAGCTCTGCGGGGGTCACGGGACAAGCGTAGGCGAGAGGGGGGGTGGGTAGGCGAACTGATTTGCCCGATGGTCCGCGATGCGGACGGGGTGGGAGGGGCGGAGGGGCGGACGGTGCGGAGGGCCGGGCGGACCGGGTGGACCGGGTGGACCGGGTGGACCGGCGCGCGGAGGTAGGGCTGCGGTCGGAAGGGCTGCCGTGGGGAGCTTCGGCCGGGAGGGCCTTAACGGAGACGGCCTTAACGGAAACGGCCTCGGCGAAGACGGCCTCGGCGGTGGGGACCGTGGCGATAGGGGCCTTGGCGGGGAGGGCTTTACCGGAGAGGGCTGTCGAGGACTACGCGCCCGGACGCCCGGCGCTCTCCGGCTCGTCGGCGGGACGCGGGCGGGCGGCACCGGACGCGGCGGCCCCGTCACGCCCGAGCTCGCTCAACTGCCGTACGACCCCGACCAGTTCACCGGGCTCGAACGGCTTGGCGAGGAACGCGTCCACGCCGACGTCGAGGCCACTGTCCACCTCGTTGCGACTGCAGGCGCTGACCACGACGACCGGCACCTCGCGGGTACGCGCGTCCGCCCGCAGCCGGGCCGCTGTGCGCAGGCCGTCGAGGCGGGGCATGACCACGTCCAGGGTGATGACGTCGGGCCGCACCTGGTGCACGACGTCCAGGCATTCGGCACCGTCAGCCGCGGTCACGACCTCGAAACCCTCCAGTTCGAGGTTGACCCTGATCAACTGCCGGATGACCTTGTTGTCGTCCACGACAAGGACCCGGCCCGACGCGCCTGGCACCCTTCGAGCGTAGGTCGACACGGGCCGCCGCGTCCCGGTTTTCCCTACTTCCACCCCGTAACGGGTTTCCGGCCCTCCCACCGTCGCGGACCGGTCGCACTCCGCAAATACCTGTTCACGGGCACCCCTGACGAGCTGGTAGGGTTCTACCCGTCGCCGCGCACGACGCGGCAGCGCCCCCGTAGCTCAGGGGATAGAGCAACGGCCTCCGGAGCCGTGTGCGCAGGTTCGAATCCTGCCGGGGGCACCCAGCATGAGGTGCCCAAAGACCCCGTCACCAGTGGAAACGCTGAGGCCGGGGTCTTCGCATTTGTGCGGGCATGTGCCGCCCGGAGCGGCCGTATGTCGGGGTCCGTGGACGAGGCGTGGACGGGACTTGGAGCATCGCCGCAGGTCACGCCGTATTCCGCAACGCCCGGCACACGCTCACCACCGACTCCCCCAAGTGCCGATCCGGTCGGGTAGCCCGAGGGATATACCCCGAGCTCCCACGGCAGTCTCCCGAACAATCGGTCTCCCTCCCGGGGGCCGATCCCCGCTCGCCTGCCTCCGACTCCGCCCTTGCGCCCTGGGTCATGCGGTTGCCGTTGGCAGCCCCCCACAGGCGCGGATGGCCTCCCGGAACTGGCGCTGCGAGTGGACGAACCACTCGATGAACACATCCCAGTCGTCCACGTCTTCGACCCTTGCGTCGTCGCGGTAGTCCGCTATACGACAGCTCCGCCTTTCTTCCAGCGGCTCGAAGGTCAAGGCCGCACCGTAGACGCCCTCCAAGGCATCACGCTTGTCGAGCAGATGCTGATAGCGGCTGGTGTTCACCATCGCGTCCGAATGCCCCAGATACAGTTCAGAACGGAGCCGCCCCCGGGCGAATGACACCGAGAAGTTTGCGCCGGAGACTCCGGCAGATGTGTTGAACCAGTTTTCCTTGGGTCCCTTGCGTGCCCGGGTCCATGACAGTCCTTGAGCGTTGAGTGCTGTGAGGTAGCGCTCCCAGAACTGCCCGTAGAGCACTGCCCGGTCACTGGACCCTCCTTCCCGGACCTGTGCCGCTGAGCGCACCGTCTTACCCCAGTCGTTAGGCTGCGCGACAACTCGCAGCAGTGGTGCCGGCAGGGAGTCGCCGATCCGGACCACCGAGACTTCGATGCCAAAGAAGCACGTCTCCGTGTCGGTCCTGGCATTGAGCCAGTCCAGAGCGGCCCGATGCTCTTCACGGAAGGCTTTGGCGACCCACACAATATTCGCCGCGTCAGTTCCGCCGGCGTAGGTGAGGAGCTGCCCGAGGTGGGTGTGGTCGGTGGCTTCGAGCTGATTCTCGATGATCACGGACCGGCCGGTGCGGAGATCCGTGCCGATCAGGTCGAGGGAGAAGTCACCCACGGAGTGCTCGGCGGAGGTGATCTCTAGTTCCATGTCGAGCGCTTCGCCAAGGATGTCGGGGTTGGCCAGCAGCCAAGGGGTGAAATCGAGCGCCTCGTGGGTCCAGATCTCACGCAGTGGCACTGGCTGAAGGCGCCCCAGATCAGCCGCCGCGGCGTTCTCAGGAGTCAGCGTCATGGACGGAGTGTAGAGGGGGAACCAGACTCGGCCCCCCTCGCCGGGGCACCCTGCAAGAGCAGCCCATAGGTTCCTCACCAGCGGAAACGCTGTGTCCGGTCCCCCTGGACAGTTCCAAGGGGCCCGGACACGGCGGTTGGTCTCACTCGTATGCGCGAAGCAGGACACGGGCCCCGGCAGGGCGGAACCTCGAAGTCAGCACAGGCGCTCCGCCTTGACGGGAAAGTCGCTGACGCCGTCCATCTCGTGCCAGGTCTGGGGACCGACTATGCCGTCCTGCTTGAGGCTGAAACAGCCCTGAAACTTGATCACGGCGTTGTACGTCAGCCCGCCGAAGATGCCGTCCACCTTGAGGTCGGCACCGGTCACGTTTGCGTTCAGTTCACACTGGAGCTCCTTCACCGCCGCCCCGGTGTCGCCGTAGCTCAACTCGGGTTCCGCGACGGAGTACTTGGCGCAGTACTGATAGCTGTAGGCGGCGGATGCGGTACCGGCGCAGACCACACCCGCGCCGAGGAGCAGGGCGGTCGTGGTCGCGAGTGTGATCAGCCTTCCGGCTTTTCTGGGCATGGGGAACTTCCTCGTCGACAGGGGTTCGGGTAGGGGCGGGCCGGCCGGACTCAGGCGCCGTGGACGGTCGAGGAGTCGAGCGCGGGTCCAGGCGCGTCGGGGCGCGGCGCCGCTGCGGTCAGGACCGTTCCACAGCCGGGATCCGCGGGGCAACACCGATCCGTCCCACGACGTACCATCCGCCGTCCCACAGCCGGCCGTTCGCCGTCCCACGGTTCTGACCAGCTGTTTCCCCGGCTTCCTTCGGCGATCGCGGGACGTCTGCCAGCCGGTGGGCGCCATGTCCCGGGCAGCGTCCCGCCGTTGTGCTCAGCCGCAGGTCAGCGATGTGAGACGTCCCAAGGGATCCCAACCTGCCGCGTGCACTGGCGGGATGGTGGCGCCGTGCCCAAGGCTGGTCGTCGCCGGTCGGCATCCATTCCCCCCTCTCTCCTACGCACCACTCCATCCACCCCTACCCCGGGCATGCCCCCGGGACGTCAGGAAGAGAACACGTGACCACAACGCTCCTCCGCACACCCAGACGTGGGGGCGGCTCCTACGTCGCCTCGCTCGCGCTCGTCCTCGCCGCGGTACTGGTCGGCCTGCTGCTCGGCCCGGCCGTGCCACAGGCCCACGCGGCGACCGACGTACGCCTGCTCCAGCGCGACCTGGCCGGCCTCAGCTACGCGCCGCTCAGCGGTGTCGACGGCATCTACGGCAGCCAGACCACCGCGTCGGTGCGCCACTTCCAGAGCGACAACGGCCTCTCCGTGGACGGTGACGCCGGGCCCGCGACCATGGGTGCGCTCATCGCGAAGGTCAAGCAGGTGCAGAGCAAGGCCGGCTCCTCGGCCGACGGCGACTACGGCCCCGCCACCATCAGCGCCGTGAAGTCCTACCAGAGCTCCCACCGGCTCGACGCCGACGGCATCGCCGGTCCGCTCACCATGGCCGCGATGAACATCGACCGCATCACTTCCAGCGGCACCGGCACGAGCAGCGACACCAAGCTGCTCCAGCGCAACCTCGTCGGCCTCGGCTACCTCGGCGCGGGTGGCGTGGACGGCGTCTACGGTCCGGCCACCAAGGACGCGGTCCTGGCCTTCCAGAGCGACAACAGCCTGGAGGTCGACGGCATCGCCGGTCCGCAGACCGACGCCGCGCTCACCGCGAAGGTCAAGCAGGTGCAGAGCAAGGCCGGCACCTCGGCCGACGGCGACTACGGCCCCGCCACCACCAGCGCCGTGAAGTCCTACCAGAGCTCCCACCAGCTCGACGCCGACGGCATCGCCGGCCCCCGCACCATGGCCTCCATGGGTATCGCCCGGGAAGTGGGCGGCGGCACCTCGGGGGGTGAGAGCGGCGGCACGCCCAGCACTCCCCCGCTGTCCGGCAGCACCCGCGACAAGATCGTCCAGGCCGCCCGTTCGCAGCTCGGCGTCACCGAATGGGGCAACAACTGCAACCCGTACGGCCCCTGCGAGGCATGGTGCGCCCTGTTCGCCAGCTGGACCTGGCGGCAGGCCGGCATCAACTTCAGCACGGCGTTCAGTGGTGCCTTCTACTACTACGGCCGCGACCACGGCACGCTGCACAGCGGCCTGAGCGACCCGCAGCCCGGTGACGCCATCGTCTTCGGCAGCGGACCGCAGAACACCAGCACCAGCGTGCACGTGGGCATCATCGAGAAGGCCTACGCGGACGGCACGGTCGACACCATCGAGGGCAACTCCCACAACCGGGTCGAGCGTCGCCACTTCAGCCCGGCCGCGCGCGGCGCCTACGCGATCATCTCGCCCGCCGGGGCGTGACCCCCGTCCGGTGCCCGGTCCGAGCCTGCTCGGGCCGGGCACCGGCGTGCGCCGTAGCGGGCACAGTATGCTTCTCTCGACTTCTCGGACCGGAGCACCGGGCCTGAGGCGGGGGGCAGTTAATCAGCGGACCGGCTGGGGGCCGGTCCGACGCTGTGCCGTCGGCTCGGCCGGTGGTCCATCAGCGAATGGGCAGCGCACAGTGAGCGACAGAGATCTCCGCCTCCCGGCATCCTCTTCCCCCTGCCCCGATCCCACCTCCGGGCTTCACGCGGAACTGCTGTCGCTGAAGCAGCGGTCAGGACTGAGCTACGCCCGGATCAGCACGCTCACGCACTACTCGAAGTCGTCCTGGGAACGCTGGATCAACGGAAAGCAGTTCCCGCCCCGTGCGGCCGTGGAGAGTTTCGCCGCCGCCGCGGGTTCGGCCGCCGGGCCACTGCTGGAACTGTGGGACCGCGCCGAGCGAATACGCGGCACCGGCGACACGGAACGGGACGAACGGAACACGCAACGGCCCGACGACACCGCACCCCCGCCTGTCGCCGAACCCGTCGCCGCCCCTGTCGTCGCCCCTGACTCCGACGCCGAACCCGTCGTCGCCCCTGACTCCGACGCCGAACCCGTC
The DNA here is from genome assembly GCF_026274175.1 of Streptomyces beihaiensis. Classification (GTDB taxonomy): domain Bacteria; phylum Actinomycetota; class Actinomycetes; order Streptomycetales; family Streptomycetaceae; genus Streptomyces; species Streptomyces beihaiensis. The sequence goes on along the minus strand of NZ_JAPHNL010000332.1, from coordinate 23,027 downwards.
GCCGCCCCTGTCGTCGCCCCTGACTCCGACGCCAAGCCCGACGCCGCTCCCGTCCCCGACGCCGAACCCGTCCCCGTACCGGTTCCCGTCCCCACATCCGCGCGACGACCGGGACGTCGCTGGTCGTCGCCTTCTCTGATCGCGGCGGCGGTCGTGTCCTGCGCCGTCCTGACGGCCACCGGTCTCGCGATCGCGCACTACTCCTCGAACCACCCGGAGAAGAGGAAGCCCGGCATCGCGAACCAGGCCATGGGGAACCGCGCCTCCGTGAGCACCGACCCCGTCGGCTGCACCCACGCCGGCTGCACGGGCAAGGACCCGATGGCCATGGGATGCTCCCGGGACGGCCAGACACTCGCCCTGATCCTCAACGGCAAGATGGTGATCGAACTCCGTTACAGCAAGGCGTGCAGCGCGACCTGGGGGCGTATCACCTACACCAGCCCCAAGGCCGTCGTCGACGTGAACAACTCCAGCGGCGTCACCGAGGCGAGCCCGGTGCACTGGGGCAACGACGTCTACTCCCCGATGGCCGAACTGAGCGGGCACCAGACGTCCTGGGCCTGCGGCACCCAGCCGGACGGCAAGAGCCGGACCTGCACGGTGCACAGCCCGGTTCCCGCCCCGCGCTGAGGCCAGGCACCAACGGGCGACGGCCAACGGGCCCCTCGGCGACGGTCAGTTCGACGGCACCGCATCGGGACAGACCGGTGCCTGCGGGAGGGACACCGGCACGGCAGCCTGAAGCTCGGCGCCCAGATGCGCACCCAGCCCGGATCGCCCGGCCGCAACGACGCCTGGCCACCACCACCGTCTGCGTCACCCACGAACAGACCGAGGCGATGACGCTCGGCGACCGCGTCGTGGTCATGCGGCTTGGTGTCGTCCAGCAGGTCGGCACGCCCTCGCAACTCTACGACTTGGCGCGCATTCACGTGACGAGCGGAGCGCCGTCCTCACCGCTGCCGTGGCCGTACTGGAATCCCACCGCGCGACGTCTTGTCCATGGCTCCCGCTGGGCGAGGGCCGGCGCCTCGGCGGCCGCCGCGCGGAGCGCGAACCGGGCGGGGCCGTGGGGCAGTTGTGCGCTGGTGGGACGGCCTGTGGCGCGGCAGGCGGCAGCGGCGACCATAGGGCCGGAAGACGGGGCCGAGAGCCTTTGGCCGCCAACTTCCGTGTTACGTCCATGTGTTGCCGGTGAAAAGACGTGGAGGCGCGGCCTCCGGTCTGTTGTTCGACGGTGATAGCATTCCGGCGTCCGCGACCTTGATCCACTTTGACCAGGTGGTGACCTGACGTCGGTTGTCGCGGGCCCTCGCTGTGCGTATCCGTCCACGCCTGCGTGCCGCGTGCCGGGAAAGGTTTCCATGACTGAGGACATACTTCTTTGGTGCCTGGCTGCGATAGCGGTGATAGCCATAGCCGCGGTCGTGGCACTCGCACTCCGCAACAAGGCCCTGGGAGCGAGGAGAGGGGAGGCCGAGGCCGCGCTCGGGAACCGGCTGAGTTACGCGGAGGCCGAACTCGGCCGCGTACGCGGTGAGCTGGCGCGGGTCCTGGGCGAGCAGGAGGCCGCCATCCGGGAGGCGGAGCAGGGGGCCGAGGAGAGCACCAAGGCGGTTCTCAAGGGTGCCGCCCGCTTTCTGCAGAGTCTCGCCGCCGAGCAGACCGCCCTGCTCGACGAAGTTCAGCGCAAGTACGGTGGGCACGGTGTGCTCGCCGACCTGATGGACGTCAACCACGCCAACGCCCAGATGGCCCGCAAGGCCCAGGGCATCGCGGTCATGTGCGGCGCGCCGCTGGGCCGCCGCAACCAGCCCGCCAGCGTCTACGACGTCGTGCGCAGCGCCCAGAGCCAGATCCGCAATTTCCAGCGGGTCGAGATCATGCAGCCCAGCGGCATCGCGCTGAAGGCGTCCGCCGTCGCGCCGGTCGCCCTGGCCGTCGCCGAACTGCTCGACAACGCCGCCAGTTTCTCGCAGGCGGACGCACCGATCGAGGTGACGTTCCAGCGGGTCCAGAAGAACCTGTGCATCGTCATCGACGACGCCGGTGTGAGCATGAGCGACGAGGACCGGCAGAAGGCGACCGCGCTGCTGTCCGGGGATTCCGTCCCGCAGCTGTCCCAGCTCGGCACCCAGCCGAAGTTCGGCTTTCCCGTCGTCGGTCTGATCGCCCGCCAGTACGGCTTCAAGGTGGATGTCACCGGAGTCTCCCGGTACGGCGGTGTCAGGGCCGTCGTCCTGCTGCCCGAGGAGCTGTGGACCATGGAGGAGACTCCGCCGCCCGCCACCGAGGCGACGGCACCGGCGACGACAGCGGCGCCGGTGAGCGGCATCCGGCCCGTCCCCGAGCGCGACCAGGGCGGTGCGCGTACCGTCCACGGCCTGCCCAAGCGTGGCGCGCGCAAGTCGCCGGTCGTCGGTGTGTCCTCCTGGCAGAGCGCGCCGGGCGGGACCGCGAGCGTCCCCGGCGAAGGCCGAAGCACCCCCGGCGATGGCCGAGGCGCCCCCGGCGGCGAGCCACAGCCACAGCCACACCAACAGCCCCAGCAGCAGCCGCAGCCCGCGAGGGCTTCCCGTGGGTCCGGTGGTGGCCTCGGGGCCTTCCAGCGCGGCACACGGACCGGCCGTGACCTCGATGCCCCCACGCTCGAAGGGTCCGAAGAGACATGACCACCACAGACCTGTCCTGGATGGTCCAGGACGTCGTGGACAACGTTCCCCGGGCCCGGCACGCCGTGGTGCTCTCCGCGGACGGGATCGCGCGCGGCGCCACCGACGGCCTGGCCGCGGCGGACGTACGGACCGTCTCCGCCGCCATGGGCGGGATGCAGTCGCTCAGCCGGGCCACCGCCCACTTCGCCGGGCCGTCGCGGGACCGGCAGTGGCGGCAGACGGTCATCGAGTTCGAGCACGGCTGGGTGTTCCTCATCGGAGCCGGGCAGGGCGCCTATCTGGCCGCCGCGGCGGAGTCCGACGTCGACATGCAGCAGATCTCCTTCCGCATGCACCGGCTCGTCGCCCGGCTCGGCAACAACCTCACCTCGCCGCCTCGGGTGAACCCCGGTGAGGGGAGACGGGACCGAGGGGACGTGTCGGCACACACCCAGGGGGCGGGCAGCGCGCGGTTCGTGCTCCCCGAGCTCGACGAGGCGATCGCCTCCGTGCCGGGCGCGCGGCACGCCGTACTGCTCGGGACGGACGGGCTGCCGCGCGGGGCCAGTACGGGGATCGGCCGGGACCTGGCGGACACGATCTCCGCGGCCATGACGGGTATCCACGCCTACAGCCGTGCGACCGCGCCGTTCGCGAGCGGGCTGCGCGACGACGGGTGGCGGCAGACCGTCATCGAGTTCCAGCACGGGTGGATTTTTCTCATCGCGGCCGGTGACGGGGCCTTCCTCGCGGCGGCCGCCGAATCCGAGTGCGACATCGAGGAGTTCACCACCCGTCTGAGTGACCTGGCGCCCGCGCTCACGGCCCCGCGGCGGCCACTGGAGTCGCGGGGCGAGCCGTCGGACCGCGAGCTGTCGGCCCACGCGGCGCGGGGAACGAGGGCGGACGATGCGTGAGGACCCGGACGGCGAACTGGAGCTGACGTCCGCGCTGGTCCCGCTCTTCGTCATCGCGAAGGGACGCGCGCTGCCCGCCGAGAACGAGTACGAGCACACCACGCTCGTCACCGCCCGGGACGACACGTCGGCCGCCGCCCGCACGCTGTCCCCGGAGGCCCGCACCGTCATGGACCTGATCGCCGACGGCTTCCTGTCCGTGGCCGAGGTCTCCGGCTACACGCGGCTGCCGCTGGGCATCGTGCGCATCCTGCTGGCGCAGATGGCGGAGGACGGCCTGATCTTCGTGAGGAATCCGGCGCCGCGTGCGGAGCAGGTCGACCGTGAACTGCTCAACGCCGTGCTCGACGGCCTGAAGACCCGATTCGGAGCGTAGCCCGTGTATCTGGATCCAACCGTGTCCCGATCCGTGAAGATCCTGGTCGTGGGCCACTTCGGCGTGGGGAAGACCACCTGCATCGGCAGCATCTCCGAGATCGAGCCGCTCCAGACCGAGGAGGAGATCACCGAGGCCAGCGAGGGCTTCGACGACCTGTCCGGGACCCCGGAGAAGACGACCACGACGGTGGCGATGGACTTCGGGCGGCTCACCCTCAGCGACACCCTGGTCCTCTACCTGTTCGGCACGCCCGGCCAGGAGCGTTTCAAGGAGATGTGGGAGGGCCTGGCCAGGGGCGCCCTGGGCGCGCTGGTGGTGGTGGACCCCGAGCGGCTGCACGAGAGCTTCCCCGTCCTGGACCTGGTCGAGCAGTTCGGCCTGACGTGCGCCATCGGCGTCAACCGCTTCGACGGGACCCCCGACTATCCGCTCGACGAGGTGCGCGAGGCGCTCAACGTGTCCGAGCAGACCCCCGTCGTCCACTGCGACGTGCGCGACCAGGACTCCTCGGCGCAGGCACTCATCACCCTTGTTCAGCACCTCATGACCAGACTCGGCCAACCATGACCCCACTCGCCCCACTCGGCCCACTCGGCTAGGAGCGCCCATGCATCAGCAGTCCGACACGGCCGGGGAACCGGCCGGTTGCCCCGCTCACGGCAACATCCAGTTGTACGGGCCGGAGTTCGGCTCCGACCCCGAGCGCCACTACGCCCGCCTGCGCGCGCAGGGCCCCAGCGCCCCCGTCGACATCGCGCCGGACGTCCAGGTCGAGCTGGTGACCAGTTACGACGCGGCGCTGCACATCCTGCACAACCCCGCCTCGTTCGTACGGGACGCGCGCCGCTGGAACGCGCTCAACGAGGGGCGGGTGCCCGCGGACAGCCCGGCGCTGCCCATGATGGGCTACCGCCCCAACGCGCTGTTCAGCGACGGCGCGGCGCACGCCCGGCTGCGCCAGGCGGTCACGGACAGTCTGGCCACCGTCGACCAGGTGCGGCTGGTGCGGCTGACGCAGCAGTCGGCCGACTACCTGATCAGCCGGTTCAGCTCCGAACCGCTCGGCCAGGCCGAGCTGATGTCGGCCTACGCGCAGCCGCTGCCGCTGCTGGTCTTCAGCGACCTGTTCGGCTGCCCGCCCGAGCTCGGTGACCGTGTCATCGTCGGGATCAGCGGCATCTTCGAGGGCGCTTCGGGGGCCGACGAGGTCCTGGGCGGCGCGCTCGCCGAGCTGATCGCGCTCAAACGCCGACAGCCCGGCGAGGACCTCACCACCCGCCTGATGGTGCACTCCGCGCGGCTGACGGACGAGGAGGTGCTGCACCAGCTGGTGACCCTGCTGTCCGGCGGCACGGCCCCCCTGACCGCCGCGATCGGCACCAGCAGCGCGCTGTACCTGGGCGAGGACTGGCCGACCGGTCTGCCGATCGAGGACGCCGTCGTACAGACCCTGTGGAACTACGCGCCGATCGCCAACTACGCCGGTCACTACCCGACGCAGGACATCCAACTGGGCGACAGGACCCTCAGGGCGGGCGACCCGGTCCTGATCTCCTTCGCGGCGGCCAACACCGACCCCAAGCTGAGCGAGCACCGTGAACAGCTCAGCGCCAAGGCGCACTTGGCGTTCGGTGCCGGACCGCACGCGTGCCCGGCCAAGGACCCGGCGTTCATGATCGCGGCGACGGCCGTGGAGTCCCTGCTCAACCGGCTGCCCGACACCGAACTGCGCGTCCCGTTCAAGGAACTCGCGTGGGCACCGACGCCGTGGAGCCGCACCCTGGTGACCGTTCCGGTGCGGTTCACGCCGCGCGCGGTGCCGCAGGCCGCCGCCCGGAACGCGGCGCCGCGTTCCGGCCAGGCGGAGCGGCCGTCGACCGCCGCCGCACCGCAGTCGCCGTCGGCTCCTCGGCCGGCCCACCATGCCGCGGCGCAGCACAAGGGCGGGCTGTTCAGCCGATTCCGGGCATGGGTGAGAGGTGAGTGACGTACGTAACTCTACGAGGGCACAGTGTTATTGGATGGTTCAAATAGCGTAGGGGTACGTATGGCGGCTGACTGAAAGGGGCCGTCATCTTGCCGAGTGTCACGCTTCCGTCCACCGACCGCCGCGCCACCGCCTCCTTGTTCTCGCGTCTCAGAACGCCCAAGGGGCAGGCCGACCCCTTCCCGATCTACGCCGAGCTCCAGGGCCGGGGCGCCGTCAGCCCCGCCCCCTGGGGCGGCTTCCTCGTGACCGGATTCCGCGCCTGTGACCAGATACTGCGGAACAACAACTGGCTGGAGCCGGACACCCGGTGGCGAGAGAGACAGGGGGGAAGTACCCGCTGGAGCGCCCCCTCGTCCCGGGAGATCAGCCGTACGCTGCCCGCCCTCAACCGGCCGGAGCACACCCGCGTCCGCCGGTCGGCGGGGAGCTTCGACCGCACCACCATCGAGCTCATCGGCCGGCGGGTGAGCCGGATCGTCGACGGCCTCCTCGACATCGTGGACGAGCGCGTCCGCGCCGGGGAGGCGGACTTCGCCGCCCTGGTGAGCGAGGAACTTCCGGTCGCCACCATCGGCGACTGGCTCGGGCTGCCGAGCGCGGACTGGTCCCGGTTGCGCGAACTGACCCACGACCAGGTCTTCACCCAGGAGTTGCACCCCACCGCCAGCCAACTGGCCCGGTCCGACACCGCCATGGCCGAACTGCGCGCCTACTTCCTCGGCCTCGTACGGGAGCGGCGCCTGCGCCCGGGCGAGGATCCGGTGTCCAGATGGATACGCAACTGGGACGCGCTGGAACCGGACCGCGACAAGGCCGACGAGGCGGTCTACTTCCTCGCCCTGTTCGTTCTGCTGGCGGCTCTGGAGACCACCTCCACCCTTCTGTCGACGATGACGCTCCGCCTCGTCGAGGAACCCGGCCGCTGGAGCCTGCTGGCCGAACGTCCCGATCTCGTGCCCGCGTTCGTGGAGGAGACGCTGCGCCATGACCCTCCCACCCATGTCATCAGCCGGATCGCCGCCCAGGACTGCCTCCTGGACGGCTACGAGGTCCGCGCGGACGACATGGTCCACCTCATGGTGGGAGCGGCGCACCGGGACCCCGACCGGTTCAGCGACCCCGACGTGTTCGACCCGCGCCGGGCTCCCACCCATCTCGCCTTCAGCGGAGGCATCCACTACTGTCTCGGCGCCCCGCTGGCCCGCCTCGAGGCCCAGACCCTGCTGAGCCGAACGGTCGCCCGTCTCCCCCGCCTCACCCTCGTACGCCGCCCCTCGCACGCTCCCCGCATCGCCTTCCGGCGCCTGCTGAACCTGGATGTCGCCCCCGCATGAACCAGACCACCGCTCCGACGACCGCCGCACCCGCCACCACCACGGCCGCTTCCATGTCCTCGTCCTCCTCCACGACCGCTTCCATGACTTCTTCCGCTCCCGTTTCCCCCGCCTCACCCGCCTCCCCCGCCTCACCCGCCGTTCCCGAGGCCGCCTTCACGCACATAGGCATCGAGGAGAGCGGCGCCGTCCTCCACGTACGGCTCAACCCCGGCGCCCAGGACGACACACTGAGTACCGGCGTCCTGGACGAGCTCATCGCCGTCCTCGACGACCTCCATGAACGGCCTGACATTCGCGTCCTGGTCCTCTCCTCCCTGGGCGAGGACTTCTGCCTGGGGGCCGACCGCACGGAGTTCCAGGACGTCCTCGCCATGGACCCGTCGGGGACCGCGCTGCGTCGCGTCGCGGACAAGTCCCACCGACTGTGCCAGGCCCTGGAGAACACGCATGCCGTCACCGTCGCCCGGCTCCACGGCAAGGTCGTGGGGGCCGGTCTCGCGCTGGCCGTCCACTGCGACCTGCGCGCGGGCGCGGACACCTGCCGGTTCCGCATGCCGGAGGTCGGCGTCGGTCTGGCGCCCGCGTGGGGCGGCGGCATGGGGCGCCTGATCGTGGAAGCGGGCGCCTCGCGGATCCGTGAACTCATGCTGACCTGCGAGGTGTTCGACGCCGACACCGCGCACCGGCTCGGCCTGCTCCACAAGGTCGCGCCGCTCGACCGCCTCGACGAGACCGTCACGGCCATGACCAGGCCCCTCGCCCGGCGCTCCCCCGAGGCGCTCGTCCTGACCAAACGCATGCTCAACGGCTATACGAAGGCGGCCCGTACGGCCGACATCGCGCCGCTGGACGCCCATCTCCTGGCGGCACGACTGACCCCGCAGGCGCCGCCCCGAACGTAAACTCCTGACCATTTTCCCTGTGAGACCTTTGTGCGAATGTTGTGCGCACGCCAAGATCACCCCTGCGTCGGGGCACCCCCATGAGCCCGGCGCAGGGAGGAGAGGGCATGTTGCCCCCAAGACATCAACGACGGCTCATAACCTGCGCCGTTGTGGCCGCGTCGTTCGGACTGGTGACCACCCAGTCGTTCGCCGCGCAGAGCGACACCGGACCCCGACCCTGGCAGGCGGGCCACCAGGCCGCGATAGGGCGGGAGCACATCAAGGCACTGCACGCGGGGCACGGGATGTCCTCGTTCGCCGCGTCCGAGGACGACGGCGGCGCCGACGAGGCGGAGAACTCCGCCGAGTCCACGGCACAGTTCACCGAGGCGCGCACCGCCCCCGGTGTGGTCGCGCCCGGCGCGTACGGGGCGGCCTGGCAGCAGCTCCAGTCGATGCGGCACACGGGCGGCCACTGGAACCACGTCACCAAGAAGGCGTACAACTCCGACGACCCCCGCTACCGCGATGTGAACTCCAACTCCAGCGGTGGCTCGGGCTATGTGACCGGACGCATCACCGGTATCGCGGCCGACGACCACGGTTACGTGTACGCGGGCGGCGCCAATGGCGGTGTCTTCCGGTCCAGGACCGGCGGCGGGCACTGGAAGCCGATCGCCGACAAGCTGCCGTCCCTGTCGACGGGCACCCTCGCCCTCGACGGCAAGAAGCGGCTCTGGTACGCCACCGGCGAGTCCAACACCGGGGCGACCTCCTTCGCGGGCACGGGCGTCTACGTCCTCAAGCACCCGCACCACGGCACCTTCCAGCCGGGCGACCGCGTGGGCGGCGCCGAGCTGGAGAGCACCGTCATCCATGCCCTGCGCTTCGCGGGCACCAAGGTCTGGGCGGCCACCAGCACCGGCGTCTGGTCGCACTCCACGACGACCCTGTCCGGGCCGTGGAAGCACGAGTTCGCGCCCAACCCGGACTATCTGCCGAACGGTTCGAAGGCGGACGACCCGAGCGCGCCGTACAAGAACATCGCCAACGACATCGCCGTCGACCCCAAGGACCCGAGCAAGGTCCTGCTCGCGGTCGGCTGGCGCAGCGGCGACTCGTACAACGGTCTGTACGCCAAGAAGGACGGCGCCTGGAAGCGGGTCAGCGGGCTCGGTGACCTGCCCACCAGCAGTGACGACGTCGGGAACATGACGTTCGCCGCCGCGGCCGACGGTTCGCGCCTGTACGCCGTCGACCAGTCGCCGGCGCAGATGGCGTCCAACCCGGACAGTGGGCTCAAGGGCGTGTACGTCTCGAAGAACGGTTCGCCGTTCGGCCCTTGGACCCGGATCGCGGACTACAAGCAGCTGAAGAACTCCGGCTCGGCGCTCCAGGGCGACGGCTACCAGCCCGGCATCCAGGCCTGGTACAACCAGTTCCTCCAGGTCGACCCGTCCGACGCCGACCACGTCTACCTGGGCCTCGAAGAGGTCTTCGAGACGAAGAACGGCGGAGAGAGCTGGACCGTTCCCGGCCCGTACTGGAACTTCAACTTCCCGTGCTGGAGCATCGACCCGTCGAAGCAGACCGGTGACTGCTTCCCCACCACGCACTCCGACCAGCACGCGGTGGCGATCGGCAGCTACAAGGGCAAGTCGTGGGCCTATGTGGGCAACGACGGCGGCATCTACCGGCGTCCGCTGCACGGCGCCGTCGACTCCGGCGGCCACGCCAAGGACTGGCAGTCCCTCAACGACGGCACCCTTGACACCCTCCAGTACTACTCGGTGGGCGTCGGCCGGGACCGTGACCACGGCGGCGTCTCGGTGACCGGTGGCCTCCAGGACAACGGGCAGTCGATCCTGCGCGGCCACGACAAGGTCATGGGGTCCAACTTCGGCGGTGACGGCGGCGACACCATCACCGACCCCGCCAACGGCTGCAACATCGCCGAGGAGTACGTCTACCTCGACATGTGGGTCACCCAGAACTGCGGTGTCAACGACGGCTCGTGGACCACGGACCCGTCCAAGGCCACCGAGTACGAGGTCGCCCCGCCGGACAAGGACAAGGGTGGTGCGGGCGCCCGCTTCATCGCGCCCATCGCCGCGGACGCCAAGAACGGCAACACCTGGATCGCGGGCGGCCGCCACGTGTGGGTGCAGACCAAGGGCTTCGCGATCCGCTCCGGCAAGGAGTGGAACGACGCCTACGACCTCGGTGAGGGCCACGTGGCCACCGCCGTCGCGTCCTCCGGCGGCACGGTCTACGTCGGCTGGTGCGGCCCCTGCAACAACCAGGGCTTCACCCGTGGCATCGCGGTCGGCAACGCCGACGGCACCGGCTGGCACCAGCTGAACCTGCCCGTCGACGGTACGATCCCGAACCGCTACATCTCGGGCTTCGACATCGACCCGCACAACGCGCGGCACGTGTACGTGGCCGTGAACGGCTTCTCCCGCCGCTTCACCGAGGGCCCGGGGGCCGGTTTCGGCCACATCTTCGAGTCGAAGAACGGCGGCAAGAGCTGGACCGACATCTCGGCCAACCTGCCCGACGTCCCCGCCGACACGGTCAAGGTCCTCCCGAACGGCTCGCTCGCCCTCGGCACCGACCTGGCCACCTTCTACCGTCCGGCGGGCGCCACCGAGTGGCAGGTCCTCGGCCACCGGCTGCCCACCACCGCCGTGATGGAGCTGCGGCTCGGCCCGGACCACAAGCTGTACGCCGCCACGCACGGGCGCGGCATCTGGTCCTTCGACGTCCGTCGTCTCCGCAGCCGCCGACACCACCACTGAGCGCTTTCGTACGGCGGCGTACCAGGTCACTGCACCTGGTACGCCGCCACGCTCAGCACAAGCCGGAAGACGGGATCGGCGTCCGTGCCCCACGTGACGGACACCGATCCCGTTCGCGCTGCCCGCACGGTGACGCGGCCGGTCCCGTCGGGGTCCGTGGTGGTCGAGGTCACCGTCGCCAGCATCGGATTGCCGCTGCGCGGCCGTGGCCAGGGCTTTCCGGGGCGGGGCCGCAGCACCACGGTCACCGTCGTCCCGGTCCGTACGCACAACTTCCGTACGGGCGGGTCTTCGGGGGCGTGGGTGACGGTGACGGGGCCGGTGACACAGGCCGGTGCGGCGGAGGACGGCGAAGGCGGGGCCGAGGGCGAGGCCGAGCGTGAGGCCGAGGGCGGGACCGAGGGCGCGTCAGTCGGCTCGGAGGTCGGCGCCGCGGAGGGTGAGACGGAGTTCCTGCCCGTTCCGCCGCCGTTCCCGTCGGCGGAACGGCCACCGCTTCCTGCGGCACCGGCGCCGGTACCCCCGCAGGCCGTCAGCAGGCAGGCCACGGCGGCCAGGGTCGGCACCAGGGCCGTGCCCCACCTGGACGCCCCGGACCGGGGTCTGTGCTCCATCGCCACAACCGCTCCCTCGGCTCACCGAACGCACTGCTGTGACGTTCCGTGCCGCGATCCGGTTCCCGTGCCCGCGCCGGCACACGCTCCGGCGTCCGCCAGGGCTCCCACCGCGGGACGCGGGGTGCCGTTCTTTGATCATCCATCAGTCCGGCTCACCCGACTCTTACTCCGCGCCGCTAGCGTCCTGCGCGAAATTCCGCCCGTCGTCGTCAGGACCGTCGCCCATGACCACCTTCACCGTCGTCGTCACCGCCTTCGACGCACGGGGCCACCTCCGCGAGTGCCTGACCGGCATCCTGGACGGAGCCTGTACTGGTCCGGGTCCGGGTCCCGGCCGCGGTCACGGTCACGAGGTAGAGGTCGAGATCGTCGTCGTCGACGACGGCTCCTCGGGCGCCACCACGGCGCTCGTCGACGAGTACGCGCGGCGCGACGAACGGGTGCGGGCGGTGCGCCTGCCACGCCGGCTACCGGCCGGGGCCGCTCGGGCGGCCGGGGCCGCTCGGGCGGGCGGCACCGGCGACTACCTGCTGTTCCTCGAAGGGCGCGACATCCTCATGCCGGGAGCGCTCGCCGCACTGGCCCGCCGCGCCGAGGAGGCCGGGCGGCCGGACCTCATCGTCTTCGACCACGTCCGTTCGACCTGGGCCGGCGCCACGACCGGCACCGGTGACGGGCGGCTGTTCGCCGCGACCGGCCGCGCCGTCCTCACCGTCGGGGATCAGCCGCGGATGCTGCATCTGACACCGACGGTCGCCAACCGCGTGCTGCGCGCCGACTTCTTCGCCGCGCATCCCGAACTGTTCGGCCAGGACGAGTACGCCGAAGTCCTCCCGGCCATCGGCTCCCTGCTGGCCGCCGGGAGCATCGCGGTCGTCGACGACGTCCTGCTCGACCGCCACGAGCACGGGACACCGCCGAGCGCGGCAGGGGCGTTCGACCTCCTCTCGCAGTACGAGGCGCTGTGGCGGCTGCTCGACGACAGCGGAAGCGGCGGCGACGGCCACGGCGGCGCGCCCCGGTCGGGCCGGGTCGCCCGGATCGTCTTCGGCGGGATGGCCGGGCGATATCTGAAGGTGCTGGGTCTGCCGGGTCTCTCGGACCCCGACCGGGCGGAGTTCTTCCACCGCGCCTCCGCGCACTTCCGCCGCTACAAGCCCGCCGACTACCAGCGGCCACCCGACCTCACCGGCCTGCGCCACGCCGTCCTGGAGCGCGACTCCTACTGTGGCTACCAGGCGCTGCGGTCCGCGAACCGGGGCCGCCGCGGCGTGCGGGCCCTCGCGGGCACGGCGCGCAGGAAGGCCGCCGACGCGGCGAAGAAGGGCGCCTACCGCGAGCAGTTGCGGCGCCCGGTCGACGAGAACCTCGCCGTCTTCTCCGCGTACTGGGACCGCGGTGTCACCTGCAGCCCGGCAGCCGTCTGCGCCAAGCTCGCCGAACTCGCCCCGCACATCCGCCGGGTGTGGGTGGTCCGCCGCGACGACGCGCCGCTGGTGCCGGACGGGACGGACCACGTGGTGCCGGGCTCGCGCCGCTACTGGAGCGTCATGGCGCGCGCCAAGTACCTGGTCAACAACGTCAATTTCGCCGACTCCGTCGTCAAGCGTCCCGGCCAGATCCATGTGCAGACCCACCACGGCACCCCGCTGAAGCGGATGGGCACCGACCAGGTCCCGTACCGGGCCACCTCGCGCGGCGTCGACTACGAGGCGCTGCTCGACCGGTGCGCCCGCTGGGACTACAGCGTCTCCGCCAACCGCCACTCGACCGAGATCTGGGAGCGCGCCTACCCCGTCCCGTTCACCTCGCTCGACTACGGATATCCGCGCAACGACGTGTACTTCACCGCGACCGCCGACGACGTGCTGCGCGTGCGCGAGCGGCTCGGCATCGCCCCCGGCCGCAAGGCCCTGCTGTACGCGCCGACGCACCGGGACTACGAATCCGCGTGGACGCCGCGCCTCGACCTGGAGCGCCTCGCGCGGACCCTGGGCGACGACTTCGTCCTGCTGGTGCGCGGACACTACTTCTACGACCGCGGTCCCTCGCCGCTGGAGGAGTTGCACCGGCGCGGCCGGATCATCGACGTGTCCGCGTACGGCTCCGTCGAGGAGCTGGCCCTGGCGTCCGACGCGCTGATCACCGACTACTCCTCGGTGATGTTCGACTACGCCAACCTGGACCGGCCGATCGTGATCCTCGCCGACGACTGGGAGACCTACTCCGTCACCCGTGGCGTCTACTTCGACCTCACCGAGCGGGCACCGGGCGCGGTCGCCACGAGCCAGGGCGAGATCGAGCGGCTCTTCCTGGACGGCGGCTGGCGCGACGAGGACGCGACGGCCAGGCGGGCCGCGTTCCGGCGCGCGTTCTGCGACTTCGACGACGGGCACGCCGCCGAGCGGGTCGTGCGCCATGTCTTCCTCGGGCAGCCGGACACCCCGCGGGTCGTCCCGCTCGACCACCGGGTGCCCGCGCCGTCCCCCGAGGCGGCCGCCGCGCTCGCCCTTTCCGCCAAGTGACGCACACCGAGCCGTTCCCACCAGGAGGACCCATGGCCGAGGCGGCCCCCGACGTCACCGTCACGGTGATCGGGTACAACGACGCCGAGCGACTGCCGCGCGCGGTGGAGTCGTTGCGCCGGCAGAGCCTGCGCTCCCTTGAGATCATCGTCAGCGACGACCACTCCACGGACCACACCCCTGAGGTGGTACGGGAGTTGGCGGCGCGGGACGACCGGATCGTCTATCTGCGGCTGCCGGAGAACAGCGGAGGGTGCGGCGCCCCGCGCAACGCGGCGATCGAGATCGCGCGGGCGCCGTATCTGATGTTCCTCGACAGCGACGACGAACTTCCCGAGCGGGCCTGCGAGATCCTGCTCGACGCGCTGCGCGCGGACGACGAGGCGGACTTCGCGATGGGCGCCGTCGAACGGATCCGCACCGACACCGGGTCCGTCTCGCCGTGGCACCCGCACCTGTTCGGCGGGCCCGCACGGCGCACGGTGCGCGGTGTCCGGGAGGAGCCGGGCGTGCTCTTCGAGCACCTGTCGACCAACAAGATGTACCGACGGGAGTTCATCGACCGGCACACGCTGCGCTTCCCGCTCGGCATCCACTACGAGGACCAGCTGTTCTCGGCGCGGGCGTACTGTCTCGCCCGCGCCTTCACCATCGTCCCCGAACCGGTCTACCGCTGGTACATCTCGCCGCTTGAGGCCGCGGACGCGCTCTCCATCTCGAACCAGCGCCACCGCGTCGAGAACGTCCGCGACCGGATCAACGTCGCCCGGCTCATCGACGCGTTCCTGGCCGACAGCGGCCACCAGGACATCAAGGCCGACAAGGACTACAAGTTCCTCAAGCACGACCTGCGGATGTACACCGGCGACCTGCCGTACCGCACGCCCGAGTGGATCAAGCGGTTCGACGACGAGGTCTCCCCCTACCTCGCCACCCTCACGCCCGAGGCGTTCGAGCGTCTGCCGCGCGACCACCGGGTCGTCATCCGTCTTGTGCGTGACGGGCGGTACGAGGAGGCACGGATCGCCGCGCGCGGCATGGACCGGCGGGTCGGGCCGCGCGAGGTCGCGCAGGACGCCGCGGGGCACGTCTACTGGGGCCCGGTCGTCCCCGCCGCCCCGGACTCCGCCCGCGAGCTCGACATCACCGATCTGGCGTTGCGCGCCAGGCCGTTCCGCGACGCCCTGCTGCGGCACGAGGTCACCCGCGTCGCCCCGGCCGACGGGGCACGCGTCACGCTGGACGTCCGCACGTACGATCCGGGCCGCCGGCTGCCGACGGGCCCGGTCGTGGCGACGGTCGAGCTGGCTCCCGCGCGCGAGCGGCTGCGCGCCTCGTTCCGGCTGGACCCGGTCCGGCCGGGCCTGTTCGAGGGCAGCGTCACCCTGGACCTCGGCGCGGTGGCGCTGCCGCCGCACGGTTTCTCCGGGCGCCGCCACCCGGTGCTCGCCATCACCCGCCACGGTCAGCGCAACACCGGCGTGCTGCTCGCCCCGCTGGACTTCCCCCGGCTGAGCCGGGAGGTCGGCTACCGGCGCGGCACGGCGGGGCACCGCGTGACCGTCGAGCCCGAGGGCCATGGTGCCGGACGTGTCCAGGTCACGTGGGAGCGGGCCGGCCTGCTGGCCAAGGCGGAGCCGCACCTGCCCGCCCTGCGCAAGGCGGTCGGCCCGGCCCTGCGCCGAACCCGCCGCCTGGTCCGCGCCCTGGGGGCCGGGTAGGGGGTGGCCCGGGGCGGCCTGCGGGGCCGGGGTTGTGCAGACCTACGTGCTCCGCGCCGTTGTGACGGCGTGCGGTAAGAGCGGGGCGGGAAGCGCGCGAGAACGCGGTAGGACGCGGTAGGACGCGGTAGGACGCGATGGTGGAACCGCGGTGGCGGTCGGGCGAACGGGCCTACTCGAAGTAGGACCTCAGCGTCTCCAGGAGGGGCGCCCCGTCGTCGCTCCCGCCCAGGTCCTCGTCCTCGTCGTTCTCGGGAAGCGAGTCGGTCAGGTCGCTCACCGCGTCGTCGTCGGTGCCGTCGAAGCTGTTGTCGAAACGGTCGTCGAAGCTGCCGTCGAAGTCATGCGCCACGGTCGTCACGTTGTCGCAACGAGGTAAGGCACCTGCGGCGTTGAGGTGAGAGCCGGGTGAGAGTGGCCGAAATCCGGCCCCCTGTTCGTCACGACTGCAAACAGTTGTCCGTTTTTGCGGTTCGCTACCCGTAATCGGGGCACTGATGTGTGACGGGTGCCACCCATGACCAGCACAGGTTTACGTGCGCCGCTCCGGGTGACTACGGTGCCTTGGATGTCTCGCAGCCATCTCGATCTCGTAAACCCTGGAAGACGGGAATGGAGTGCCCTAGGTTCCATCGAGGAGGGATCGTGAGCGACCCGGTACAACTTCGGGCGCACCGCTCACCGTTGCCCGCCCAGAACCTCGCGGCGCCGCCCGCTCCGACGGCCACCACCGCCCCGCAGAAGTCGCATGCGCAGAGCAGACAGCAGAGCAGCCGGCAGGGCAGACAGGCGGGCAGCGGCAAGGACTCGGGCACGACGCGCGACGCCTTCTTCGACAACGCGAAGTACCTGGCGATCGTGCTGGTCGCCATGGGGCACGCGTGGGAGCCGCTGCGAGACGGCAGCCGGGCCGCGTCCGCCCTGTACATCACCGTGTACGCGTTTCACATGCCGGCCTTCATCGTCATCTCCGGCTACTTCTCACGGAACTTCGACGCGAGTCCTGCTCGGATCAAGCGGCTCATCACCGGTGTCGCCGTGCCGTACGTGGTGTTCGAGGTCGCCTACACGATGTTCAAGCGTGTCGCCGGGCACGACCCCACGTATCCGATCAGCCTGCTCGACCCCTGGTACCTGACCTGGTTCCTGATCGCGCTGTTCGTGTGGCGGCTCACCACCCCGCTGTGGAAGGTCATCCGCCGGCCGCTGCCGCTCGCCCTGGTCATCGCCGCGCTCGCCTCGCTCTCCCCCGAGATCGGCAACGACCTGGACCTGCAACGAGTGCTGCAGTTCCTGCCGTTCTTCGTCCTCGGCCTGTGCCTCAAGCCGGAGCACTTCCAACTCGTCCGTGGCCGACGGGCGCGCACGGTGGCGCTGCCGGTCGCCGCGGGCGCGCTCGCCTTCGCCTACTGGGCGGCGCCGCGGATGAACGCCGCGTGGTTCTACCACCGCGACAGCGCCCAGGAACTCGGGTCTCCCGCCTGGGTCGGGCCGGTGATGACGCTGGCGATGTTCGGCTGCTCGGTCGTGCTGACCGCCTGCTTCTTCGCCTGGGTGCCGGGCCGCAGGATGTGGTGCACCGCCCTCGGCGCGGGGACGCTGTACGGCTACCTGCTGCACGGCTTCGTCGCCAAGGGCTCCCGCTTCTGGGGCTGGTACGACGTGGACTGGGTGCACACGCCGTGGGGCGAGGTCGTCGTGACACTGGGCGCGATGTGCCTCGTCACGGCACTGTGCACACCGCCCGTGCGGCGGGTGTTCCGGTTCGTCATGGAGCCCAGGATGGAGTGGGCGTTGCGGCGCGACTCGGCGCGATCGGCCCGGCAGCACGGTTAGTCGGGGGGGCGCCGGCGGATCAGGTGTGACTCTGTCGCCCCCCGCGACCCGGCGATCCCGACCCCGCGGCCCCGCGGTCCCCCGACCCCGCGGTCCCGCGGCCCCGACAAGGTCGGCCGGGCAGCTCCTAGTCGTCCGACTTGCCTGACGACGTCTTCGGCGCCTCCTTTCTCGCCAGCACGTAGGCTTGCCTGGTGCGTTCGTTCTCGTACGGCTCGCGCACCAGGTGGGCCTCCGGTGTGAGGCCCGCGCCGACGAGCAGGCCGGTGACGCGCTCCGGGGTCAGACGGCGGAAGAGCAGATCCACCTTCTCGCCGAACGCCTCGGTCAGCCGCAGCGGTTCGTCGCCGACCTGGAAAGCGAGCAGCAGCGGGGCGCCCGGGGTGAGAACCCGATGGAACTCGGAGAACACGCGCGGCAGCAGCGGCGGCGGGGTGTGGATCACCGAGTACCAGGCGACGGCCCCGCCCAGCGAGCCGTCGGCCAGGTCCAGGTCGGTCATCGTGCCTTCGGTGAAGGCGAGATGCGGGTAGGCCGCGGAGGCCAACTGCACCATGCGGGGCGTCAGGTCGATACCGAAGGCGTCCACCCCGAGCTCATGCAGCAGCTGCGTGATCAGGCCGGGGCCGCAGCCGATGTCGGCCACGGGGCCCGCCCCCGGCTTCGTGGCCCGCTCGGCGAACGCGGCGAGCATGGCCCGGCCCAGCGCCCCGCTCTCCAGGTCGGCGCGGTCGCCGAAGTGCTCGGTGTAGCGGTCCGCGATGGCGTTGTAGCCGTCCCGGGTGCGGCTGATCTCGGTGTCGGTGGTCATGCCGATGACCGTATCGGCGGCCGCTGACATCGACGTGGACACCGACCGGTCGACAGTGGCTCCGGCGAACTCCGTACCCCAGGGCCTTGCCCCGGGCCGTGCCGTACTCCGGGCCGTGCCGTGCCCCGCACCCCGGGCCTTGCCCTGTGCCTCGTGCCCCATATTCCGTACTCGGTATCCCGGGCCCCGTGTTCCCCGTCAGGCCGAGGCCCTCCTGGTGCGCGTGCGTGACGTCGACTTCTTCGCCGCCGTCGCCTTCTTCTTCGCGGCGGGCTCGGCGGCCGACTTCGCCGCCGCCTTCGTGGTCCTCGTGGTCCTCTTCGTGGCCGTCTTCTTCGTGGTCGAGCCCGCCTTGCCCGGCGTCTGTTCGGGCGTCGTCCTCTTCGCCGCCGTTGACTTCTCCGCCTTCTCCGCCTTCTCCGCCTTCGCCGTCTTCGCCGTCTTCGTGGCCTTCCGGGCAGTGGCCTTCTTACGGGTGCGGCCGGCCAGGTGCGTCACCTCCGCCACCCCCTGGCCGGGCTCGCCGCGCGCCTCCTTGGCCGCCTGAACGCTGTTCTCCAGCGCGGCCATGAGGTCGATGACCCGGCCGCCACCCGTCGGCGCGGCCGGGGTGCGGACCGCCGCACCGCCCTCCGACTTCGCCGCGATCATCTCCTCGACGGCAGCGCGGTAGTCGTCGTGCAGATCCGAGATGTCGACCTCGCCGAGCGTGTCCATCAGGGCGTCCGCCAGGTCGAGTTCGGCGTCGCGGACGGTGACCGAGCTCTGCGGCGCCACGTCCTCCGGCGCGCGGATCTCGTCGGGCCACAGCAGCCCGTGCATCGCGATCACGTCGTCCACGACCCGCAGCATCCCGAGCCGTTCGCGACCGCGCAGCGCGAACTTCGCGATGGCGACCTTGCGGCTGCGTTTGAGCGCCTCGCGCAGCAGCGTGTACGGCTTGGCGGCGGGCACGCCGTTCGCGGCGAGGTAGTACGCCGCGCCCATCTGGAGCGGGTCGATACGGTCGGCCGGGACAAAGGCGACGATCTCGATGGTCTTGGCGGTCGGGATGGGCAGCCGGGCCAGGTCGTCCTCGGTGATCGGGACCATCGAGCCGTCCGCGTCCTCGTACGCCTTGCCGATCTCCTCGGCCGTGACCTCCTTGTCCTCCAGCTCGCACACCTTGCGGTAGCGGATGCGTCCGCCGTCCTCCAGGTGGATCTGGCGGAAGGAGATCGAGTGGCTCTCGGTGGCGTTGACCAGCTTGATCGGGATGCTCACCAGGCCGAAGGAGATGGCGCCGTTCCATATGGAGCGCACTATGTACCTCCCGGTTAGTCCCCTCCATGTACATATCTGCGGTATGCCAGATTATTACCCTATGGCACCCATCACAGAAGTGGAGGGGCGGCGGATCGCGCTCAGCAACCTGGACAAGGTGCTCTACCCGGCGACCGGGTTCACCAAGGGCGAGCTGCTGCACTACTACGCGACCACCGCCGGTGTGCTGCTCGCGCACCTGTACAACCGCCCGGTGTCGTTCCTGCGCTTTCCCGACGGCGTCGACGGCGAGCCGTTCTTCGCCAAGAACGTGCCGCCCGGAACTCCCTCCTGGGTGAAGACCGCCGAGGTGCCGCGCTCGGACGGGCCCGCGCGGCAGATCCTCGTACAGGACCTGCCGACGCTGATGTGGGCGGCGAACCTGGTCACCGAGTTCCACACCCCGCAGTGGCAGGCGGACTCGCCGGGCATGGCCGACCGGCTTGTGTTTGACCTCGATCCGGGGGCGCCCGCTGACGTCGTCGCATGCTGTGAGGTGGCGCTGTGGCTGCGCGAGCGGCTCGCCGCCGACGAGCTGCACGCGCGCGTGAAGACGTCAGGGTCCAAGGGGCTGCATCTGCTGGTGCCGCTCGTGCCGACGCCGTCCGAGCGGGTGAGCGCCTATGCGAAGGAGCTGGCGCGGCAGGCCGAGGCGGACCGGCCCGACCTGGTGGTGCACCGCATGACGCGCAGCCTGCGCCCCGGCAAGGTCTTCGTCGACCACAGCCAGAACTCCGCCAAGAAGACGACGGCCGCGCCGTACACGGTGCGCGCCCGCACGGAGCCGACCGTGTCGACGCCGGTGACCTGGGAGGAGGTCGAGCGCTGCGAGCACGCGCGTGACCTGGTGTTCCTCGCGGGCGACATCGCGGGGCGGCTGGCACGGTACGGCGACCTGATGGGACCGCTGATCAACCTCAACCGCGCGGGCCGGCTGCCGTCCTGAGCCGACTGCGTCCGCGCGCGCCGCGTTCGACCACGCCCCGTCCGAGAGCGTCGCACCTCAGGGCGCCGCATCCCAGGGCGCCGCATCCCAGGGCGCCGCTCTGGAGTCCGCTTCGAGCGGGCTCTATACGTGCGCCCACGTCCCCCGGTCCCTGGCCATCGCGAACAGGGCCTCTATGTCGGCGGGCTTGAGCACGCCGCCCGCGCGCGCGAAGCCGGGCACCTCGGGATCCGTCAGGACGCGCACGCCGCGCGGCGGCTGCTCCACCTCGACCTCGGCCGCCTCCACGACGACGAGCACCGCCCGCACCTCGGCGGTGAGCGCGTACGAGGCCCGTGACGCGGCCGACCGCACCCGGCGCAGCAATGGCGCGGGCTCGCCCCGGCCCGCCGCGACCAGCGGATCGCCGACCCGGACCCGCTGCTTGCGGGCGGGCAGCGTGTGCAGCGCGAAGAGCCCGCCGGGCCCGATCAGCAGATGGTGGAGGGTGTCGCCGCCGGGCAGCGGTACCGAGTGCAGCGTCCGCCAGCCCGCCCCGTCGAGCCCGTCCAGGGCCGCGCCGACCCGTTCCTGCGCGGCCAGCTCGCGGCGCCGCGGATCGCCGCGCAGCCTGCGCGGGGTGGCCGGGTCACGGTCGAGGGAGATCAGCAGGCCCTCACCGGGTCGGTTCGGCGCCAGGTCGTCGTCCGGGTGCAGGCTGAGCCGGGCCAGCTCGGCGGGGCTCGGCACCGGGGGCGGGCCGACCGTGACGCGGCCGGTGAGGAACGGGCCGAGCGCCCGCAGCACGTCCTCCTCGCTCGCCTCGCCGAGCAGGTTGACCCGGGCCGCGTCCCGGTCGTACCAGGCGACGCTGCGGCCGTCGCCCTCGCACACGTAGAGCCGCTCCTGGCCGTGTCGCCGAGTCGGCACAATGCGCAGTCCGCTCATCCCCATCACCCCATGACCATGGGAACAGCAAGGCCGCCGCGGGGCAAGAAGGCGCCATTTACCGCATCGGCCGCAGAGCTTGCGGCCGCTGTTACCAAGCCGCCGAATTGCCGTGATGGCCCGCTTCTACCGTTTCCTCATCGAATCGGACGGAGCCGCCATGATCCAGCAGCACCCGGCCCGCAGCGGCCTGCCCCACACCTGTCGCACGTTCCGCACATTCCGTACGTCCCTGCGCTCCGCGATCATCACCGCGGTGCTCGGCGGCGCGGTGATCGCGCCCACGGTGGCGTTCGCGGACGCCCAGGCCGAGACCCGCGCCGCCACCGCGCCCGCGCAGCACCGGCCCATCGCCCACAGCGCGCAGGACGGCACAGGCACAGGCACAGGCACAAGCACAAGCACAAGCACAAGCACCGGCACCGGCACCGGCACCGGCACCGAATCCATACCGGCGGGACCGGCCGTGCCCTCCGCCGCCGCGACCGCCAACCCGGTCTTCCTGATCGCGGGCGGCACGATGGCCGCCGCCGGAGCGGCTGGGCTCACCTGCTCCGCGATCCGGCGCGGCCGCGCGGACGGCTGAGCGGTCACCCCGGCCGCCGCAGCGCACCACTGCCACTTCTCGCCCCTGGAGTTCCGCCATGAAGGCCCTCGCACACCGTCGCCGTGCCTCCCTCGCCATGACCGCCCTGGTCGCGGTGCCGCTGGCCGCCGGGCTCGCCGCGTGCGGGCAGAACGGGGGCGGGGGCGGTGGACCGGCGCCCGACGTCAGCGTGCGTGACGCGAGCGCGGCGCCGCGGCCCGAGCGCGCCACGGCCGTCGCGCCGATGCCGCGGTCGATGCCGACGGGGCTGCGGATACCCTCGGCCGGGGTCGACGCGCGCGACATGCTGCGGCTCGGGCTCGACGCAGACCGTGAGCTACAGGTGCCGCCGGTCGGCCAGGCGGACGAGCCGGGCTGGTGGACAGGGAGCCCGACGCCGGGCCAGCGGGGCGCGGCGGTCGTGGTCGCGCACTACGACACCGCGCGCGGCCCGGCGCTCATGCGGAACATCGCCGAGGTGCACACGGGCGACACGATCGAGGTGCCCCGCGAGGACGGCAGGACGGCCACGTTCGAGGTGCGGGAGATCCAGCAGGTCAATAAAAAGGATTTCCCTACCCATAAGGTGTACGCACAGACCGACCGTCCCACGCTGCGCCTCGTGACCTGCGGGGGCCCCGTCGTGGGCGGCCACCGCAGTGACAACATCATCCTCTACGCCGACCTCGTCCATCACTGAGACGGGCGAACCCACCAGACAGGAGTGCCGTGACGCCCAGGCGCCCTTGGCACGCGGCCCTCGCCGCCGTGGCCGCCGCAGCCGCCGCGCT
>NZ_JAPHNL010000331.1 GCF_026274175.1 Streptomyces beihaiensis | reverse complement strand
ACGCCGTGCGCGCGGCCGGCGCCCGGTGCGCGGTGGTCCGCGCCGACGTGTCGCGCGAGGCCGACGTGGAGCAGATGTTCGACGAGGCGAGCGAACGGCTCGGCCCGCTCACCGGGCTCGTCAACAACGGCGGCGTCACCGCGCCCCTGGGCCCGCTCACCGAGGCGACCACCGACGATCTGCGGCGCGTCCTCGACATCAACGTCCTCGGCGTCCTGATGTGCTGCCGCCGCGCCGCCCGCGACATGACGGCCGCGGGAGCGGGCGCCATCGTGAACGTGTCCTCCGCCGCGGCGACGCTCGGCAGCCCCGGCGAGTACGTGCACTACGCCGCGTCCAAGGCCGCCGTCGACACGCTCACCGTGGGTCTCGCCCAGGAGCTCGGCCCGGCGGGCGTCCGTGTCAACGCGGTCGCGCCCGGCGTCGTCGACACCGACATCCACGCGGCGAGCGGCAACCCGGACCGCGCCGCGCAGTCGGCCCCCGGCATCCCGCTGCGCCGACCCGGCAGGGCCGAGGAGATCGCGGCGGCCGTGGCCTGGCTGCTCTCCGACGACGCCTCGTACGCCACGGGCACGGTACTGCGGGTGGCGGGCGGCCGCTGACCGCTGCGGGGCGCGGGCCCGAGCGCGCCGGGGCGCCGCGGCGCGCTCAGGCCGCCTCGATGACCTTGGCGCGCATCGCCTCGGCCCACTCGGCGACCAGGAGCTCGTACTCGGCGCGCTGCTCGGCGGTGAGCCGACCACCCGCGTGCAGCCACAGATCACGGATCCGCTTGTTGACCTCGTCGGCGGACCGCACAGAACCCTCAGTGACAGGCGGCATGTGCCAAGGCTACGTGCGCCGTGACCGGTTGGGAACCCTGAGCGAGCGTCCGGGTGCGCCAAGTGATCACACCCGCACGGGAGTTGCCCGGACCGCACCGCGCCCGACAGCTGGTCAGCCGGGCAGCGCCGCCGTCCACCGCCATGCGGAACGACGTGCGAGGCCGGGCAGTTCGCCGCGCCCCGTGCACCACAGCAGCACCGCCGACGGGTCGGCCCCGTCCGGGGCGTCGGGGAAGAGCCGCCGCACCACGGTCTCGCTCAGTCCGGGCGACGGCGTCCACGCGACCCCGAGCCCGCGCGTGATGTCGTACGTGTGCAGCAAGGTTTCGGCCACCCCCATCGCGGCGAAACCGGGAGGGTCGCACGGCCCCCAGTGAAACGCGCGCGCACCGGGGGCGGCGGCGCACAGTGCGGAGCACAGCATGCCCGCGGCCGCCTCGACGACGCGCAGTACGTCCTTGGGCGCGGTGCCCGGCCGGACCACCAGGTCGAACGGCAGACAGCGGTCGTCGGGGCAGGCGGCCAACTGGCCGGCGTACGCGGTCAGATCGTGGGCGATGTGCGCGGCCGTCTCCCAGCAGCTCCACTCCAGGGAACCCGCCGCGACGGTCCAGTCGCCGTCGGCCCACGGCCTCAGAACGCGCAGCGACTCCTCCAGGGCGGCCTGGACGTGCGCGGCGGTGGCGGGAGCCACGGGCGGGTGCGGTGCGTGCTGGTGGTCGTGCGTCACCGCAGGTTACCCGCGTCGGGCGGCCGTCTCACGGGCCCCGGCAGGCCGCCTCCCGCCCCCACCAGCGCATCACCCGCCACCGTACGGAAATACAGCACCGAACGCCCCGTGCGGCGTCGCTCCACCAGCCCCGCGCCGAGCAGCACCTTCAGATGGCGGCCGACCGACCCCAGGCCCTGCCCCGTCAGGGCGACCAGCTGCGTCGTCGTCAACGGGCCCGCCAGCAGCACCAGGACGTGCGCGCGGGCCGCGCCGATCAGCGCGGACAGCCCCTGGGGCGGGGCCGGCCGCCCCGCGTCCGCGAGCACCGCGGCGCACGGGTAGACGACCGCGTACCGGTCCGCCCGCCCACCACCCGGCGGCTCCGGACACGACACCCACCCCTGCTCGGGGGTGACCGGCACGAACAGCAGCCGGGCGCCCGAGACGTCACGCGGAGGGTAGGCGTGCGTGTTGATCTGGAGCCGTCCGTCGCCCCGCCAGCGCATCGTGTGCCGCATCCCGCTGAACGCCGCCGCCCAGCCGCCGACCGTCAACTGCCGCGTCCGCGCGACGACATCGGCCTCCAGGACCCGGCGCCGCCGCGGCCACTCGGGCAGCACCGTCCGCCGCCACACCCACGCCAACAGCTCCGCGACCCGGCCCGCCGGGTCCTCGGCGTCCCGCACCTGGGCCGGCAGCGGCCCCGGCGACGACACCGACAGATCCGCCCGCACCCCCTCCGGCGACGTCGCCCGGATCCGGGCGAGCCCCTCGTCCAGATCGTCCTCGGCGGCGCCGTGCGGCGTGGGCGTGATGAAGTCGGCGTTCCACGCCGCGCCGAACGCGGCCTCGACGAGCCGGGCCGTCACCGGGTCGGCGGCGAGACGCGCCCGGTAGGCGGGCAGATACGTGTCGAGCCACCGGCGTTCTCCGGGGTGGGCGGCACGGGCCTGGTGGAGCTTCTTGAGGCTCGCGGTCGTCTCGGCGAGCCGCGAGAGCACGAACCGGCTCCCGGCGAGCGTGTCCGCGTCGACCTGCCACACCCCCATGAGCCGCCCCCCGCCCCTCACCATGTTTCGCCGATCCGCGAAACGTTAACGCCTCAGCCCCGCGCCCCGGAAACCTGCGCCCATGCGCACCTACCGGCACCTGTTCGCCACCGACGAGTACACGCCCCTCTTCCTCACCGCCTCGCTCCAGGTCGCCGCCAGGACCGTCGCGGGCCTGGCCCTCGGCTCGCTCGTCCACGCCAGGACCGGTTCGCCGCTGCTCGCCGCGCTCGCCATGTTCGGGCCCTCGCTCGCCCAAGTCGTCGGGGCCCTCACGCTGTTGTCGGCCGCCGACCGGCTGCCGCCACGAGCCGGACTCGCCGGGCTCGCGGTGCTCCTCGGACTGGCCACGGCCGCGCAGGCCGCGCCGGGGCTGCCCACGGCGGCGGGGCTCGCACTCGTCCTCGCGCAGGGCGTGCCCGCGTCCCTCGGCGGCGGACTGCGTTACGGCCTGCTCACCGACATCCTCGACCGCGACGGCTATCTGCTCGGCCGCGCCGTTCTCAACATGAGCGCGGGCGCCTGCCAGATCCTCGGTTTCGCGATCGGTGGCGTCCTCGTCGCCACGCTCTCGCCGCGCGGCACCCTCCTCGTGGCCGCCGCGCTGTACGGGGCGGCGGCGGTCGTGGCGCGCACCGGCCTGTCCCGGCGGGAGTCCCGCAGCACCGGACGGCCCTCGCTCACCGAGACCGTACGCGGCAACGCCGCCCTCTGGTCGTCCGGGCCGCGCCGCTGTGTCTACCTCGCGCTGTGGGTGCCCAACGGGCTCGTCGTCGGCTGCGAGGCCCTGTTCGTCTCCTACGACCCCGGCCACGCGGGCCTCCTCCTCGCGAGCGCCGCCGTGGGCATGCTCGCCGGGGACACGCTCACCGGACGGTTCGTGCCGCGGCGGCTCCGCGAGCGCCTGGGCGCGCCGCTGCGACTGCTGCTCGCCGCCCCGTACCTGCTGTTCGCGGCGCGGCCCGCGCTGCCCGTCGCGGTGGCGGCCGTGGCCCTCGCCTCGGTCGGCTTCGGCGCGAGCCTTCTGCTCCAGGAACGGCTCCTGGCGCTGACGCCGCCCGAACTGAGCGGCCACGCCCTGGGGTTGCACACGTCGGGCATGCTCGCCATGCAGGGGGTGGGCGCGGTCGTCGCCGGGGCGGTCGCTGAGTTGACCTCGCCGCCGACGGCGATGACCCTGCTCGCCGCAGTCTCCGCGGGCGTCACGCTCTGGCTCGCGCCCGGCCTCCGCGGGGCAGGGGAGACGGGCTCCGGCCGCCCGCCTGTTGACCGGGACGGCGCACCCGCCTAGGTTCGGCGCGAGGCGGAGGGAAAGCGCTTGCTGTCGAGTGCCGGCCTCGTGGCCCCCGGACCGCCCCGCCCGCCGACTCCCCGACTTCCCGACCACGACGGAGTGTTGATCGCCGCATGAGCAGCGCACCCGCACCGCCCCGACCCGCCCGCTCAGGTCCCCGTACCCATCGGCTCAAGGCCGCCGTCGTCGGCACCGGCGGCATCGCGCGGGGCTGCCATCTGCCCGCGTTCCAGCAGCTCGCCGCCGAGGGCGAGGTGGAGGTCGTCGCCGCCGTCGACATCGACGACGCCGCGGTGCGCGCCTTCTGCGCGGACGGCGGCATCCCGCACCCGTACACCGATCTGGCGCGCATGCTCGACGAGCAGCGCCCCGACGTCGTCAGCATCTGCACCCCGCCCACCCTGCACCGCGAGCAGACCGTCGCCGCGCTGCGCTCCGGCGCCTGGGTGTGGTGCGAGAAGCCGCCGTGCCCGTCCCTCGCCGAGTTCGACGCCGTCGAGGCGGCCGAGGGGGCCGAGGGCGGCCCGTACGCCGCGATCGTCTTCCAGCACCGGTTCGGCTCGGGCGCCCGCCACGTACGCGGCCTCCTCGACCGCGGCGACGTCGGGCGTCCACTGGTCGCCCACTGCCAGACCACCTGGTACCGCGACACCGCGTACTACGCCGCCCCCTGGCGCGGCCGGTGGGCGACGGAGGGCGGCGGCCCCGCGATGGGCCACGGCATCCACCAGATGGACCTCCTGCTCGACCTGCTCGGCCCCTGGTCCGAGGTGCGCGCGATGGCGGGCCGCCTCGTGCACGACGTGGAGACGGAGGACGTCTCCACCGCCCTCGTCAGGTTCGCGAGCGGCGCCATGGCCACCGTGGTCAACAGCGTCCTGAGCCCCCACGAGGTCAGCGGCATCCGTCTCGACTGCGAACGCGCCACCCTGGAACTGACCCATCTGTACGGGTACGAGAACGCCGACTGGACCGTCACCCCCGCCGCCGACGTGCCCGCGGGAGAGGCCGCCGCCTGGCGGGACTTCGGTCCGGACGTGCCCAGCTCCCACCTGGCGCAGCTGCGCGAGCTCGTCGCCTCGGTACGGGCGGGGGTGCGGCCACGCAGCAGCGGGCCCGACGGGCGCACCAGCCTGGAACTGATCTCCGCCCTCTACAAGTCGGCGTTCACGGACGCGACCGTGAGGGCCGGTGAGATCGGCCCCGGTGACCCGTACTACACGGCCCTGCACGGCGGCGCGCCCGGCTGGGCGCCGGTCTGACGGGCCGGGCGGCTACCGGTCGCCGAGCCGTCCGCGCAACGAGTGCCGCTTGCACCACGCAGCCACGGCGCCCGCGCAGCCGGTCACGACGATGAAGGCCATGGCGACGAGAAAGACCGGCGACGAGGGGCTCGCGGCACGCGCACCCGCCACGGCGTACGCCGCCGTGTTCGGGACGGAGCCGAGCCCCGTGGCGAGCAGGAAAGGGAGCCAGCCCATCCGGGAGACCGACGCGCAGTAGTTGGCCGCCGCGAACGGGACGCCGGGGAAGAGCCGCGCCGCCAGTATCGAGCGGAACCCGTGCCGGCTCAGCTGTCCGTCCGCCGCCTTGAGCCAGCGCCCGCGCAGCAGCTGCCGCAGCGCGTCCTGGCCGAGCGCGCGCCCGAGCCCGAAGGCGAACCCGGCACCGAGCACCGTCCCGCCGAGTGCCCCGACGAGCCCCAGCTGCGAGCCGAACAGCGCGCCCGCGGCGAGGTTGAGCAGCGGCCGCGGCACGAACGCCACCGTGCACAGCCCGTACGCCGACGCGAACAGGGCCACCGCGGCCGCCCCGCCCACCTGCGGCGGCCACCCGTGGGCCAGCATCCGCTGCGGCTCGAACAGCAGAACGCAGCACGCCGCCGCGGCCAGCAGCACCACGAGCAGCGAAAGCCGCGACCACGGAGACAGGAGCGCGCGGACGCAGCGCGTGGCGAGCCCGGCGGGGCGTACGGCGGCTGTTTCGAACACCCGGGGAGATTAACCGACAGATGCCTAAGATCGCTGTAGGTCACGTCTCCCGCCCTTCCCGTCTCCTGCCGTCCCCTCCCGTCCGCCAGGGTGTCGGGCACTGGCCCGCCGCCTCCCGGCACAATGGTGAGGTGACCGCACCCGGACCCGGCTCCGAGCCGATACCCGTCACCCGCGCCGTCGATCACGGCACCGCCAAGCTGCTGCCCGACATCGACCGGCGCCGGGCGTGGCTGCTCACGGTGGACGGGGCGCCGCAGTCGTACGTCGACCTCGACGACCCGGCGTACCTGGAGTTCGAGTACGCCCGCCGCCTCGGGCACGTACTGGACTGCGCGGCCGACGCCGGGCAGCCGCTCGACGTGCTGCACCTGGGCGGCGGCGCCCTGACGCTTCCCCGGTACGTCGCCGTGACCCGCCCCGGCTCCCGGCAGGACGTCGTGGACGCCGACCGGGGCCTGCTCGACCTCGTCGCCGAGCATCTGCCGCTGCCGCCGGGCGCGCGGATCGGCGTGCACGCCGCGGACGCGCGGGAGTGGCTGGCGGCGGCGCCGGACGACAGCGCGGACGTTCTGGTCGCCGACGTGTTCGGCGGGTCGCGGGTGCCCGCGCACCTGACCACGCGGGGCTACGCGCGCGAGGCCGCGCGGGTGCTGCGGGCCGGCGGTATCTACGCGGCGAACCTCGCCGACAGTGCGCCGTTCGCGTTCTTGCGCTCCCAACTGGCCACGGTCGGTGAGGTGTTCACGCATCTGGCGCTGGTCGCGGAACCGGCGGTGCTGCGCGGCCGGCGGTTCGGCAACGCCGTGCTCGTCGCCTCGCGGGCCGAGCTCGACGTGGCGGAGCTGGCCCGGCGTTCGGCGCGCGACACGTTCCCGGCCCGCGTCGAGCACGGGGAGGCGCTGCGCCGTTTCGTGGGCGACGCGCACGCCGTCGACGACGCTCGGGCCCGCCCCTCGCCCGAGCCGCCGGGCGGAACCTTCAGCGTGGGGTGACCGGCGAGCCGTCCGCCCGCTGGGCCCGGTCCAGGGTGTCCGGGGCCGCCGAGGGGACGGCGGCCCCGGCCTCGCGCCGCCGCAACTGACGTACCTCCGGCACGAAGAGCACCGCGGCGGTGGGGACGACGACGAGCGCCGAGCATCCCCACAGCGCCGCGGACCGCCCGAACACCGACTCCGCGGGACCGGCGAGCGCGGTGGCCGCCGGCACCATCGCCACCGAGCCGAACCAGTCGTAGGCGGAGACCCGCGAGAGCTTGTCCTCGGGGATCTCCTGGTGCAGTGCGGTGATCCAGGAGACGCTGAACACCTCGGTCGCGACGCCGCCGGCGAACATCACCGCGACGAGGACGCCCAGCGGCACGGGGATCGCGAGGGCGGCGGACGGCAGGGCGAGGGAGAAGACGCAGAGCGTCCCGACGAACAGCATCCGCCTCGGCTTCCACCGGGTCATTAGCAGCCCGCCGACGACCGTGCCGACGCCGAACGCGCCGAGGGCGAACCCCCATGGTCCGGCCCCGCCGAGGGTGTCGCGCGCCACCAGCGGCCCGTACACCGACTCGGCCGCCCCGATGACCGCGACCACCACGGTGAACTGGGTGACGACGGTCCACAGCCACCTGCGCCCGACGAACTCCCGCCAGCCGTCCCGCATGTCCGCGAGCAGCCCGCCGCCCGGCTCGCGCGGCGCCATGTCCGTGACGCGCAGGCACGAACGCAGCGCCCCCGCCACCGCGAAACCCGCCGCGTCCACGGCGAGCACCCAGCCGGGCCCGAGGGCCGCGACCGTGGCGCCGCCGAGCGCAGCCCCGCCGACCGCCGCACCGGACATCCCCATTCGGAACAGCGCGAACGCGCGCGAGGCATGCTCCCCGGAGACCGAGGCCATGAGCATGCCCTCGGCGGCCGGATTGAAGAACGCCTGGCCGGTGCCGCCGAGCGCGCTGAGCGCCGTCATCTGCCACAGACGGGGCTCACCGGTCAGGACGAGCAGCGCGAAGGCGCCCTGCGAGAGGAAGTTGAGGGCGTTGGCCGCGACCATCACGTGGTGGCGCGGCAGCCGGTCGGCCACCGCGCCACCCACGAGCAGGAAGATCACGAGGGGCAGCGTGCGCGAGGCGGCGACCAGGCCCACGTCACCGCCGTCGCCGCCCGCATCGATCACGGCGAACGCGGAGGCGATCAGCGCGCCGTTGGACCCGAGGGTCGTGATGCACGCCGAGACGGCGAGCAGCACGTAGTTGCGGCCCGCCCAGGAGGGGCGGCGACGTGGCGGGGCGGGGGAGGGGGCGGCGGTCACTCAGGAAACTATGGCCGCCGCACCACCATGTGACAAATCATGTGCAGGCGCCCGGTCAGGAATCCGTCGGATCCTTGTAGAAGCGGACCGTGTCCAGGATCTTCTTGATCGTCGCGTCGTCCAGCTCGCCCTTGACGCCCTTCGCGCCCCACAGGTCCCAGGAGACGAAGTCGCCGTCGGCGTTCTGGAAGGCGAAGACAGTGGCCTTGCCCTCGCTGGAGCACTTGTCGTGCTGCGGAGTGCCCTGGGAGTAGGCGGTGATGAGGGCGCCGGACACACCCTGGGCGTTGGTGTAGTCCTTGGCCTTGCCCACCTTGACGGCCTTGAAGGACGGCTCGGTGTAGCCGCCGTAGACCCACCACGGAACCCGGTTCTCCGCGGCCTGCTCGGCGGTCTTCGCGCCGTTCTCGCCGCGCGTGCCGACCCCGGCGAGCGATGTGTCCTCAGGAGTGCCGTCCTTGTCCGTGTCCGACGTGCACCACTTGCTCTTGTAGGCGGCGGGCGCGGACACGGTCGTCATGCCGTGCTTCTTCTTGCCGTGGTCCTTGTAGTCGTACTCGAAGCCGGTGATCTGGTCGGCGCCGCTCGGGTCGACCTCCCAGCCCGGAGGCACGTCGAAGACCGTCTTGTGCGTGGTGTTGACGACCGGCTGCCAGCCGGGGACGACCGGCTTCACGGCGTTGTCACCGCTGCGCGGGTTGCCTTCGGACGAGCTCGTGCTCGGGCTCTGCGACGCCGAGTGCGACGCGTTGGGGGTCGGCTTGTCGTTGCCCTTGGCGTCGTCGTGCTTGTCGCCGCCGAGCACCAGGAAACCGGTCACCCCGGCCGCGACGACGACGGCGACCGCGGCGGCGATCGCGACGATCTTCGTCTTGTTGTCCCCGCCGCCCTGCTTCGGCGACTGCGGCGGACCGAGCGGCGCCGTCGGCGCGTTCCACCCCGGCTGCTGCTGATACGGATTCGGCTGCTGGTACCCCGGCTGCTGATAGGGGTTCGGCTGCTGATAGCCCGGCTGCTGGTACGGGTTGGGTGTCGGCGGATTGCCGGGATTGCTCGGAACGTTGGGGTAATTCGGGTTGTTCGGGTCCTGCGGGTTCTGCTCGCCCCCGGGCGGCTGCTGTCCTGGCCACATGGCCGACAACGATAAGGGGTCCGGGGGGCGCCGATGTCCCGGCCGTGTACCGGACGTGCAACGGTCCCGGTGGCGGGCGTGACCCGACGGGGCTGGTCACCCCTGCTACTGGTCGGTAACATCTGGCTCATGACTGCACAGACCGCCTCGATGGGCGAAATGCTGGCCACCGCCGTTCCGATGGTGCGCACCTTGAACCTGGAGTTCGACGAGGTCACCGCGGAGCGCGCGGTGCTGCGCCTTCCCGACCAGCCCGACTACCACAACCACGTCGGCGGGCCGCACGCCGGAGCGATGTTCACCCTCGCCGAGTCCGCCAGCGGGGCCATCGTGCTGACCGCCTTCGGCGAGCAGCTCTCGCGCGCGGTACCGCTCGCGGTGCGCGCCGACATCGAGTACAAGAAGCTCGCCAAGGGCGCGGTGACCGCCACCGCGACCCTGGGCCGCCCGGTCGCCGACGTGGTCGCCGAACTCGACGCGGGCGAGCGGCCGGAGTTCCCGGTGAGTATCGCCATCACGCGTGAGGACGGTGCCGTGACCGGGGAGATGACCGTGGTGTGGACGCTCCGGCCGAACGGCTGAGCGGGCGGGAAGCGACAGGCGGGCCGGTCGGCCCTCCGACGCCGTCGCCGCCTGGCCGGAGCCGTACGGGATGGTGCCGCGGTCGGCGACGGACCGGTGGTGCTCGACGA
The DNA here is from genome assembly GCF_026274175.1 of Streptomyces beihaiensis. Taxonomy (GTDB): domain Bacteria; phylum Actinomycetota; class Actinomycetes; order Streptomycetales; family Streptomycetaceae; genus Streptomyces; species Streptomyces beihaiensis. The sequence goes on along the minus strand of NZ_JAPHNL010000331.1, from coordinate 17,498 downwards.
ACCGGACGACGTCCCGCCTGAGACGGCCCGCCGACCGCGCGACGTTCGATTCGCCGATCGTCGTCCAGGTGCCGGTGCCGGTGCCGGTGCCGGTGTCGGCGTCGGGGGCGACGGCCTGTCCGGCCCAGTTGTCCGTGCCCGCGCGGATGATCTCCAGCTCGTACCAGCCGCCCGTGAGCCCACTCGAAGCGGAGACCGCCGCGCCCCGTGGTCCACGGCCGTCGAAGAGCGTGCCGTGGGGCGTCGCCGGGGGGCGGGGTCCGGTTCGGGCAGCGCACAACGACGCGCGCTTGCCCCGGCGTGACGCGGACGCCGCGTACCGCGTCCGTGGGCGGAATCACGTCCTCCGCCGAGGTTCACCGCGTCCACCAGTGCACCTTCCGGGACGCCGCGGCGTCATAAGGAGCGAGTAGGCTGCCCGGCGTGCACCCGAGGGGGTGCACGCCGGGCACACAGATCACCGCGGGTACGGGAGGCGAGGGCGTTGCACGTCCAGGCATGGCTCGACACGATTCCGGCGGTCGCCGTCTACACGCTGGTGGCGGGCGTCATCGGCCTGGAGAGCCTCGGCATCCCGCTGCCCGGCGAGATCGTCCTCGTCTCGGCGGCGCTGCTGGCCTCACAGCACGGCGACATCAACCCGTTCGTGCTCGGCGCCTGCGCCAGCGCGGGCGCCGTCGTCGGCGACTCGATCGGCTACGCCATCGGCCGCAAGGGCGGGCGCCCGCTGCTCGCCTGGCTCGGCCGGAGATTCCCCCGGCACTTCGGCCCGGCGCACGTGGCCACCGCCGAGCGTTCCTTCCAGAAATGGGGCATGGGGGCCGTCTTCATCGGCCGTTTCATCGCCCTGCTGCGGATCTTCGCCGGACCGCTGGCCGGTGTGCTGCGCATGCCGTACTGGAAGTTCCTCGTCGCCAACGTGCTGGGCGGCATCGTGTGGGCGGGCGGCACGACCGCGGTCGTGTACTACGTCGGCACCGTGGCCGAGGACTGGCTCAAGCGGTTCTCGTACTACGGGCTCGGCGCCGCCGTCCTGTTCGGTGTCGCCTCGATGCTGATCGTCAAGCGCCGCGCGGCGAGGACCGTCCGCGAGTACGAGGCGGAGGCGGAGGCGGTGCCCGCGAGCGAGTGACGCCCGTGGCGCCCGCGAGCGTCACGGGCCGCGTCGGCTCAGACGTCGTGCACGGCGGCGTGCTGCCGCGCCAGGCCGGTGTAGACCGTGCCGTTGAGGGTGACGCCCTCGCGCTCCTCCCGCGTGAGCTCGCGCCGGACCTTGGCCGGGACACCCGCGACGAGCGAGCCGGGTGGCACCACCATGCCCTGCGGCACCAGCGCCTGGGCGGCCACCAGCGACCCGGCGCCGATCACCGCGCCGTTGAGCACCGTGGCACCCATGCCGATCAGGCAGTCGTCGCCGACGGTGCAGCCGTGCAGGACCGCGTTGTGGCCGACCGATACGCGCTCACCGACGCGGACCGGGAAGCCGGGGTCGACATGGACCGTGCAGTTGTCCTGGACGTTGCTGTCGGCGCCGATCTCGATCGGCTCGAACTCCGCGCGCAGCACCGCCCCATACCAGACCCCGGCCCCCGCGCGCAGCGTCACGTCGCCGATCAGCACGGAGGTCGGCGCCGCGAACGCTTCCTGGTCGACCTTCGGTTCCTTGCCGCCGAAGGGCGTGACGAGTGCCGCGTGGGACGTGCCTGTCATGGGGTGTCGCTCCTTACGTACCGTACGTTCCGGGCCTCGAACGAGTTGCCGAAGAAATTACGCGCCAGTAGCGTAGCGCCGTGCCGATGAACTGGAACGCGTTCTCGTCCCGCGGCGGGGGCGCAAGGGGTGGGATCGCCCACCGTGCCGTACAGGCCGGATGGCGCTGGGCGCAGCGCAAGGGCGCCGTGACGGCCGAGCAGCCGGGCGGGCACCGGTTCGGTGCCATAGGGCACGGCACGAAGCTGGCCTTCCCGCAGGGCACCGTCTTCGGGGAGCCGTGGATCCGGCTCGGCGCGCACTGCATCATCGGCGAGCAGGTCACCCTGACCGCGGGCCTCATGCCGGACCTGGACCTGGGCCCCGACCCGATCCTCACCCTCGGCGACGGCGTGGTCATAGGGCGCGGAAGCCATGTCATCGCCGACACCACGGTCACCGTCGGCAGCGACGTCTATATGGGCCCGTACGTCTACATCACCTCCACGAACCACTCGTACGACGACCCGCACGAGCCCGTCGGCAAGCAGTGGCCGCGCATGGAGCCGGTCGAGATAGGCCCGGGGTGCTGGATCGGCACCGGGGCGGTGATCCTGCCCGGCGCCAGCCTCGGCCGGAACGTGGTGGTGGCGGCGGGCGCCGTGGTCCGCGGTGCCGTCCCCGACCATGCCGTCGTGGCCGGTGCGCCGGCCCGTGTCGTTCGCACCTGGGACCCTCGGGAGGGCTGGCAGCCGCCGCTGCGCACCCCGGCCCCCGCGCCGATCCCGGAGGGGGTCACGCCGGAGCAGCTGATCGCCCTGGAGGCGCTCGCGGCGGCGGAGCCCGTGGCGCCGGTGGTGGCGGACGAGTGAACCCCGGCGGGCCCCGCGAGCGGCGGGCGGGTGCGCCGGGCGCTCGCGGGGCCGCTCGGCCGCCGGTGGCTCACCCCGTGGCGAGCAGCAGCGTCCCGACGAGGGCGAGCCCCGCGCCCGCCGCCTGCACCCCGCGCAGCCGTTCGCGCAGGAAGCCGCGCGCCGCGAGCGCCGTCACCACCGGGTACAGCGACGCGAGCACCGCCGCCACCGTCACGGGCCCGCTCCGCGCGGCGAGCGCGTAGGTGCCGTTGGCCGCGACGTCCGCGAGCCCCACGAACGCGAGGACGGGCAGCGACCTCCACAGCGGCCGCGCGCCGCCCTCGTCCGCCGCGGGCAACACCGGGCCGCCGCGCCGGGCGGAGACGTACAGGGCCGTGCCGCCCGCTGCCACGTTCGTCACGCGCTGCACGAACAGCGCGAGGAAAAGGCCCGTCACCGTGGTCGATGCCTCGGCGATCAGGGCCATCACCGCGCCGAACCCGAAGGCCGCGAGCAGTGTGAGGAGCACCGCCTGCCGCTGCACCGGTGCGCCCCGCAGCTGGGGCCCGCCCGCGAGCACCACGCCGACGACCGCGACCAGGATCCCGGCCACCTGCACCAGGCCGGGCCGCTCGCCGAGGAGGAGACCGACGCCGACCGGCACGGCGACACCGAGGGAGCCCAGGGGCGAGACGACACCCATCGGTCCGAGCGCGAGCGCCTTGTAGAAGGCGAGCATGGCGACCGGCCCGACCAGGCCCGCGGCGACCGCGTACCACAGCTGCGGCCCGCTCTCCCGCCACGCGCCGGTGGCCGCGACGATCGTGCCGAGCACGGCCACGGCGATGCACTGCGAGACCACGACGACCGTGAGTGCCGGGGTCCGTCGGGTCAGCAGCCCGCCGCCGAAGTCGGCCATGCCCCACAGGAGGCTCGTGGCCAGGGCGAAGAGTACGGACTGTGCTTCCACGGACGACCTCGCAGTACAGTTTGCTGAACGCTGGAGTGCACCACACGATAGTTCATCAAACAAGACCCAGTCATCTAAAATATTGGACCACGGAAATGGACGGAACGTGTCGGACCTCGATCTGCTGACCCGGTCGCTCGCGCGCAACGTCAAGCACTGGCGCGCCGAGCGCGGCTTCACCCTGGACGCGCTCGCCGGACGGGCCGGCGTCAGCCGGGGCATGCTCATCCAGATCGAGCAGGCCCGCACCAACCCGAGCATCGGCACCGTGGTCAAGATCGGCGACGCGCTCGGCGTGAGCATCACCACCCTGCTCGACTACGAGCAGGGCCCCAAGGTGCGGATCGTCCCCGCCGAGGCGGCGGTGCGGCTGTGGCACACGGAAGCCGGCAGCTACAACCGGCTGCTCGCCGGGACCGAGGCGCCCGGACCGCTCGAACTGTGGGACTGGCGGCTCGAACCGGGTGACGGCAGCGAGTCCGACGCCCACCCGCAGGGCACCGTCGAACTGCTCCACGTGACCGCGGGCGAGCTGACCCTCGTCGTGGACGGAGCGGCCCACCGGGTCCCCGCGGGCGCCAGTGTCTCCTTCGAGGCCAACGTGCCGCACGCCTACCGCAACGACGGTGACACGGCGGTGGAGATGACCATGACCGTCTCGGTGCCCTTCGAGCACTGAGCCGACCCGTTCGCCGGGGGCGCGCCTGCGCGGACCGGGCGGGGGAGACCATCCGTGCGGCGCGCGGTTGCGGTCCGCGGCGAACGCCACGCCGACGGGCGGGGTCGTGCGCGGCCGGGCTCGGCGCTCCGCGAGGGCTCGTTCACGCCGATGGAACCGTCACCGGGCAGCCCGGTCGGACCGGACACCACCGTCGCCGACCCGCCCTCACGCCCTGATCGGCAGCGGCCCCCCGCCGTGGCGACCTGATCGTCCCCCCGCCGCACGCCCGCCGGGCACCGGGCACCGGGCCGCCGTGCCGCTTGAGGCGCCCGGGGCACCGGTGGGGCCGCCGCCGCATGGCCCTGCGAGGTGGCGTTTCCCGGGGCGTGTCGGGAAAGCCCCGCCCGGCCGCCGTCCCCCGGGTGGACGACTTCGCTGTCACGACACGCCCCGACCGCGGGGCGCCCGCGCCGTGCTCTCCCGGACCACGAGCCGCGTCGGCACCAGTGTCGTACCGCGCTCCGCCTCGCCGCAGCGCACCTGCCGCAGCGCGCTCTGCACGCACCGGCGGCCGACCTCCGCGAAGTCCTGATGGACCGTGGTCAGCGGCGGCTGGAACGAGCCCGCCTCCGGGATGTCGTCGAAACCGATGACCGAGACGTCCTGCGGCACTCTGCGGCCCCGCTCGTGCAGCGCCCGCAGCAGGCCGAGCGCCATCTGGTCGTTGGCCGCGAACACCGCGGTGCAGTCGGGCTGTTCGGCCAGGCGAAGACCCGCGCGGTAGCCCGACTCGGCGGTCCAGTCGCCCCGGACGAGCGGGGGCGCGCCGCGACCCGCCTCCTTGAGCGCCGCCCGCCAGGCGTCGGTGCGGCGCTGCGCCGCGTACGACCCCTCGGGACCGGCGAGGTGCCACACCGTGCGGTGGCCCAGGCCGAGCAGGTGGCGCACGGCGTCCCGGGTGCCGCCGGCCTGGTCCGTGTCGACCACCGCGTACCGGTCCCCGGCGTCCGAGTCGGCCACCACGACCTTCACGTGCGGCGGCAGGGTCAGGCTCGCCGCGTCGAGCAGGTGGACCTCCATGATCACGACGACCGCGTCCACCGCCAGTTCGCCCAGCCGGGAGAACGCGCCGCGCACCTCGTCCTGCGTGGGCACCGCCACCGGAAGCAGCGTCACCGCGTACCCCTCGTGCGCGGCCGACGTCGCTATGGCCTCCAGCGTGCGCACGTTGCCGGTCGTCGACAGGGTGAACGTGATCACGCCGATGGTGCGGAAATCGCCCCGCTTGAGCGCGCGCGCCGCGCTGTTGGGGCGGTAGCCGAGCTCCTTCATCGCGTCGAGGACCCGGCCGCGGGTCTCCTCGTTGACGCCGGGGAAGCCGTTCGAGACGCGCGAGACGGTCTGTGAGGAGACGCCCGCCGCCTTGGCGACATCCGCCATCGACGCGTTCTGCGTACGACGGCGGCCGCGGGGCCTGCCGCGCGCCGGGGTGCCGTCCGTTGCTGTCACCGTCGTCCTCACCAGCCGTGTCGTCGTCGTGGCCGTCCGTCGGCCGGGCGGCTCTTGACCGTCGTCATCGGGGCAGTGTAGACATGCCGCCACCGAATGTTTACGTAAACATAACAGCCGCCGGTCGACTGTGGTGTGCGATGTTTGCGTAAACATCCGATGCCGGCTGTGACCCATCGAGGCATATGAACGAGCAAGGGGCGCGACCATGACGACGCTGCAACCACCGGCGGCCGCGGGGCCCCGCACGGCCGGTCCACCGCCACCGGCGCGCCGGGCCCGCCGCTCCTGGAAGGGCTGGGGGTTCATGGGGCCCTTCGCGATCGTCTTCGCGCTGGTCTTCCTGGCGCCGCTCGCGTACTCGGTCTATCTGAGCCTCTTCCGCACCCAACTCATCGGCGGAACCCACTTCGTGGGCCTGGACAACTACCAACAGGCCCTGCAGGACGGACGGTTCTGGGAGGGCGTCACCCGCGTCGGACTGTTCCTGCTGGTCCAGGTACCGATCATGCTCGGTCTCGCTCTCCTCGTCGCGCTCGCCATCGACAGCGGCCGCCTCTACGGCAAGGACTTCTTCCGCATCACCGTCTTCCTGCCGTACGCGGTACCCGCCGTCGTCGCCACCCTCATGTGGGGCTTCATGTACGGCACCCGCTACGGCCTGGTCGGCGACATCAACTCGGCGTTCGGCGTGAAGCTGCCCGAGCTGCTCTCGCCCGACCTGGTCCTCGCCTCCATCGGCAACATCGTGACCTGGGAATTCGTCGGCTACAACATGCTGATCTTCTACGCCGCGCTGCGCGTCGTCCCGCACGCCCTCTACGAGGCGGCCGAGATCGACGGCGCGGGCCAGCTGCGGGTCATCACGGCGATCAAGCTCCCGGCGATCCGCGGCGCCCTCGTCATCGCCACGATCTTCTCGATCATCGGCAGCTTCCAGCTCTTCAACGAGCCCGCGATCCTCCAGAAACTCGCGCCCAACGCCATCACCACCGACTTCACCCCGAACTACTACACGTACTCGCTGTCCTTCTCCGGCCAGCAGCAGAACTACTCCGCGACGGTCGCCATCGTCATGGGCGTGATCACGATGGTCGTGGCCTACGTCGTCCAGCTGCGCGGCATGCGCAAGGGAGCGTGAGCGCGATGTCCACCAGCACCGCCGTGCGGCAGTCGACGCCGCTCAAGTCCGCCGCCCCGCGCCTGCGCGCACCCCGGCGCCACATCCCCCGGCGCCCCCGGCGCAGCGTCCTGCTGACGGCGCTCACCGGCATCGTCCTCGTATACAGTCTGCTGCCGCTGGTGTGGCTGCTGATGAGCGCCACCAAGTCGCAGCAGGGACTAGCCCGTTCGTTCGGTCTCTGGTTCGACCACGACTTCGACCTGTGGTCCAACATCAGCGACACCTTCACCTACCACGACGGCATCTTCGTCCGGTGGCTGCTCAACACCCTGCTGTACGTGGTCGTGGGCGCCGGTGGCGCCACGTTCCTCGCGGTCCTCGGCGGCTACGCGCTCGCCAAGTTCGACTTCCCCGGCAAGAAGGCCGTCTTCGCTGTCGTCATCGGCGCGGTCGCGGTCCCGGCGACGGCCCTCGCCGTTCCCACGTTCCTGCTCTTCAGCAAGATCGGTTTGACGGACACCCCGTGGGCCGTGATCGTCCCGTCGCTGATCTCGCCCTTCGGCCTCTATCTGATGTGGGTGTTCGCCACCGAAGCGATCCCCACCGAGCTCATGGAGGCCGCGCGGATCGACGGCGCGGGCGAGGTGCGCACCTTCTTCCAGGTCGCCCTGCCGCTGCTCGCCCCCGGTACCGTCACCGTGCTGCTCTTCACGACGGTCGCGACCTGGAACAACTACTTCCTGCCGCTGATCATGCTGAAGAACCCGGACTGGTATCCGCTGACCCTCGGCCTGGACGCCTGGAACAAGCAGTCGCAGACGTCCGACGGCGACGTGGTCACGAACCTGGTCCTCACCGGCTCGCTGCTCACCATCATCCCGCTGATCGCGGCCTTCCTGCTGCTCCAGAAGTACTGGCAGTCCGGCCTCTCCGCCGGAAGCGTCAAGGAGTAGGCGCAGAAAGGCAGTTGCGCCACCCCGGAGTGAATGCCCCGGGTGTGAGAACCCTCTGTAGAACCACGACGAAGTGGAAGCATCCGACATGCCCAAGCACTCCCGCCGCCTGCTGCGCGGCACAGGTCTCGTCTGCGCCCTCGCTCTCGGGGCGGCCGCCTGCGGCGGCTCCGGCTCCGGCAGCGGCTCCGGCGACAAGAAGGTGAGCGCGTCCGACGTCCAGGCCGCCCTGAAGAAGGGCGGCACGATCACCGTGTGGGCATGGGACTCCACGGTGAAGGACGTCGCCGCCCAGTTCGAGAAGAAGTATCCGAAGGTCCACGTCGACGTGGTCAACGCGGGCACCGGCAACGACCAGTACAAGGCCCTGTCGAACGCGATCTCCGCGAAGAAGGGCGTCCCGGACGTCGCGCAGGTCGAGTACTACGCCATCGGTCAGTACGCCCTGACGAAAGGCCTCACCGACCTGGGTGCCTACGGCGCGGGCAAGCTGAAGGCCGATTACACGACCGGTCCGTGGAACTCGGTGTCGGACGGTGACAGTGTCTGGGGCCTGCCCATGGACTCGGGGCCCATGGCGCTCTTCTACAACAAGAAGGTCTTCGACAAGTACAAGATCACCGTCCCGACGACCTGGGACGACTACCTGAAGGCCGCGCGCAAGCTGCACAAGGCCAACCCGAAGATGTACATCACCGGCGATGTCGGCGACGCCGGTCTGACCACCAGCCTTCTGTGGCAGGCCGGTTCGCACCCGTACACCGTCGACGGCACCACCGTCGGCATCAACTTCGACGACGCGGGCGCCAAGAAGTACACCGACGTGTGGCAGAAGCTCATCGACGAAAAGCTCCTCGCTTCGATCACGCCCTGGACCGACGACTGGTACAAGGGCCTCGGTGACGGCACCATCGCCACCCTGCCCACCGGCGCGTGGATGCCGAACAACTTCGTCACGGGCGTGAAGCAGGCCTCCGGCGACTGGCGCGTGGCCGATCTGCCGCAGTGGACGAAGGGCGCGAACGCCAGTGCCGAGAACGGCGGCAGCTCCCTGGCCGTACCCGCCCTCGGCCAGCACAAGAACAAGGCGCTCGCCTACGCCTTCGCCAAGTACAGCGCCGCCGGCGCCGGGGTGCAGACCCGCCTCGGCGAGGGCGCCTTCCCGGCGACCGTGAAGGACCTGGACTCCCCGAAGTTCCTGAACACCAAGTTCGCCTACTTCGGCGGTCAGCAGGCCAACAAGATCTTCGCCAAGTCCGCGAAGAACGTGAAGCCGGGCTGGTCGTACCTGCCCTACCAGGTCTACGCCAACTCGATCTTCAACGACACCGTGGGCAAGGCATACGTGTCCGGCATCAAGCTCTCCGCAGGACTGAAGTCGTGGCAGGACGCGTCGGTGAAGTACGGCAAGGACCAGGGATTCACCGTCAAGTAGCGCTCCTGGCATCGCAGATCGCTCCGGGGCAGTTCACCCCCGCGCCAGGCATCACCGGAAGGAAACAATGACCGTCCTCTCCTCCTCCAGCTCCCGCTTCCCGTACGCGAAGGGCTCCGACGGCACCCGACGCCTCGGCTACGGCGCCGACTACAACCCCGAGCAGTGGCCGCGGGAGGTGTGGGAGGAGGACGTCCGGCTGATGCGCGAGGCGGGCGTGAACATCGTCTCCCTGGCGATCTTCTCCTGGGCCAGGCTCCAACCCACCGCCGAAACGTGGGAGTTCGGCTGGCTCGACGACGTCATGGACCTGCTGCACGCGGGCGGCATCGGCGTCGACCTGGCCACCGCGACCGCCTCCCCGCCGCCGTGGCTGACCGCCGCGCACCCGGAGATCCTGCCCGTCACGGCGAGCGGCGCGACGGTGTGGCCGGGCGCCCGCCAGCACTGGCGCCCCACCTCACCCGTCTTCCGCGACCACGCCCTGCGCCTCGTACGGAAACTGGCGTCGCGCTACGCCGACCATCCGGCCCTCGTCGCCTGGCACGTCAACAACGAGCTGGGCTGCCACAACGTCTACGACTACTCGGACGACGCCGCCCGCGCCTTCCGGGTTTGGCTGCGCCGCCGCTACGAGCACCTCGACGCGCTCAACCACGCCTGGGCAACGGCCTTCTGGTCCCAGCGCTACAGCGACTGGGAGCAGATCCTGCCGCCGCGGCTCGCCGCCTCGCACCCCAACCCCACCCAGCAGCTCGACTTCAAACGGTTCTCCTCCGACGCGCTCAAGAACCACCTGCGCGCCGAACGCGACATTCTGCGCGAGCTGACCCCGCACACGCCCGTCACCACCAACTTCATGGTCATGGGCGGCACCAAGGGCATGGACTACGCGGACTGGGCCGACGAGGTGGACTTCGTCGCCAATGACCACTACGTCGTCCACGGCCCGCGCGACGAGGGCGCGCGCGACCGCGACGAACTGTCGTTCTCCGCCAACCTGACGGGCGCGCTCGCCCGGCGCCGCCCCTGGTTCCTCATGGAGCACTCGACGAGCGCCGTCAACTGGCAGCCCGTCAACCTGCCGAAGAAATTCGGCGAGTTGGCGCGCGACTCGCTGCTGCACGTCGCGCACGGCGCCGACGCCGTCTGCTTCTTCCAATGGCGCCAGTCCGCCGCGGGAGCCGAGAAGTACCACTCGGCGATGGTCCCGCACGCCGGAGCCGACAGCGACGTGTTCCGCTCCGTCGTGGAACTCGGCCGCACCCTGGAGGCGCTCGCGCCGCTCGCCGGGAGCGAACGGGAACCCGCCCGCGTGGCCGTCCTCTTCGACTGGGACTCCTGGTGGGCGGCCGAACACGACTCGCACCCCACCGCACGCCTCGACTACCACACCGAGGCGCTCGCCTGGTACGCGGCGCTGCTGCGGCTCGGCGTCCGCGCCGACGTGGTGCCCGCGCACGGCACGGAGCTCGACGGCTACGACCTGGTGATCGCACCGGTCCTGCACATGGTGCCGCAGACCCTCGCCAAGCGGCTCACCCGCTACGTCGAGACGGGCGGGCACCTGGTCACCACGTACTTCTCCGGCATCGTCGACGAGCACGACCACGTGTGGCTCGGCGGGCACCCCGGGGCGCTGCGCGAGCTCCTCGGTATCCGCATCGAGGAGTTCGGGCCGCTCGCCGACGAGGACACGGTCGGCGTCGACGCCGGTCCGGCCGGCGAACTGACCGGCGACCTGTGGAGCGACCGCGTCGACGTCACGGCGCCGGACGTCGAGGTCCTCGCCCGCTACCGCACCGGCACCTACGCCGCCCGCCCCGCCGTCACCCGCCGTGCCGCGGGCCGGGGCACGGCCGCGTACGTCTCCACCCGCCTCGGCGTGGACGGCCTCGCCGCGCTGCTGCCTGAGCTGCTCGCGCCCGCCGGGGTGACGAGCGAGCTGCCCGAGTGCGCGCGCGGCGCCGTCGAGCCGGTCGTCCGCCGCGACGCCGACCACCGCTACCTGTTCCTGGTCAACCGCACCGACACGCCGGTCGACGTGCCCGGAGTGGAGGGCGAAGTTCTCGCGGGACCGGCCGTCCGCGCCGACGGCCGCCTGAGCCTGCCGCCCCGCGCGGTCGCCGTGCTGCGCGGCCCGAACCGCTGACCGGCAGCCGGGGGCCCGCAGAGGCCGCACCGGCACCCAGTACCACCTGTCCATCCACAACCACGAGGTGGGAGAGCAAGTTGGCACACCACACCCGCACGAGACGGAATCGACTTGCCGCAGCCGTCGGATCGGCCGCCCTGATCACCGGGGCGGCCCTGGCCACCGCGTCACCGGTCGACGCCGCGACCACCACCGGCGGGGCCGCCGCGTCCGTCACCGTCACCCCCGACCCCTCGTACCGCCAGCAGAAGTTCGAGGGGTGGGGCACCAGTCTGGCCTGGTTCGCCAACGCCACGGGGAACTACCCGCGGCAGATCCGCGAGAAGCTCGCCGAACTCGTCTTCGGCAAGGACGGCCTCGCCCTCAACATCGCCCGCTACAACATCGGCGGCGGCAACGCCCCGGACGTCAAGAACTACCTGCGGCCCGGCGGCGCCGTCCAGGGCTGGTGGAAGGCCCCGGCCGGCACCACACGGCAGGACACCGACTGGTGGGACCCGGACGATCCGGCCGACTGGAACGACAACGCGGACGCCACCCAGCGCTGGTGGGTGAACCGCATCAAGCACGACATCACGCACTGGGAGGCGTTCAGCAACTCGCCGCCGTACTTCATGACGGTCAGCGGCTACGTCTCCGGCGGCTTCGACGCGAACAAGGACCAGCTCAAGACCTCGTCGGTGCGGGACTTCGCCGCCTACCTGGCCGGAGCCACCAAGCGACTGGAGACCTCGGAGGGCATCAAGGTCGACACGGTCGACCCGTTCAACGAGCCGAACACCGACTACTGGCACACCGACCTCGGCGCCGACGGCCTGCCGACCGGCGGCCGTCAGGAAGGCGCCCACATCGGCCCGGAACTCCAGCAGAAGGTGATCCGCGCCCTCGCCCCCGCCCTGCGCGAGGCCGGGACGGGCGCCCGGGTCTCGGCCATGGACGAGACCAACCCGACCAAGTTCGCCACCGACTGGAACACCTACCCGGCCGACGTGAGCGCCCAGGTCGGGCAGATGAACACGCACGCGTACGGCACCGCGAACCGCACCACCGTGCGCGACCTCGCCAAGGCCGCCGACAAGCCGCTGTGGATGAGCGAGGTCGAGGGCGACTTCGGTGACGGCCAGTCCTTCACCGACATGCGCCCCGGCCTCGGCATCGCCCAGCACATGGTCGACGACCTGCGCGAACTCGAACCGAACGCCTGGGTGTTCTGGCAGCCCATCGAGGACTACGACAACATGAAGCCCGGCGGTGAGAACAGCAAGGGCGGCAACTGGGGCGAGATCCAGATCCCCTTCAGCTGCACGTCGGCCGACACACTGAGCAGCTGCCCGGTCCGCACCAACACGAAGTTCGACACGGCCCGCAACTTCACCCACTACATCCGCCCCGGCGACCGGCTCATCGCCACGAACGACACCCACACCGCCGCCGCGCTCTCCCGGTCCGGCGACGCTGCCACGGTGGTCCACGTGAACTCCACCACGGCCTCCCGCACGGTCGTACTCGACCTGTCGAAGTTCGGCCACATCGGGCGGAGCGCCACCGTCACCCCGGTCGTGACCAGCGCCGACGGCAAGCTGGACCGGCGCACCGCCCTCCCGGTGCGCGAGGGCAAGGTGACGTTCACGGTCCCCGCCCAGTCGGTCACGTCGTTCCTCGTCGACCACGTCTCGGGAGTCGCCGCCGACGCCGCCACGCCGCACCAGGGCCACACCTACGAACTGACCGGCGTGCAGAGCGGCAAGGACCTCACCGTCGCCGCCGACGGCAGCGGCCTCGTCATCCGCTCGGACGGTTCCGGCGCCGACCGGCGCTGGCGGCTCGCGCGGATCGTCGCCGACGGCAGCCAGGGCCGGTACGGAAACCGAACCCGCTACGAGTTCGCCGACGCCACGACCGGCGAGCGCCTCACCGTGCACGACGGCGCCCCCGTCGTCGAGCCGGACACCGGCACACCGGGTACGGCGGCGCAATGGATCCTGTCCACCACGGGCGACGGAACGTACACACTGGTCAACGCCGCGACGGGCAAGCTCCTCGACGTGAGCGGCCAGTCCACGCGGGACGGCGCCCCGGTCATCACCTACCGGCCCACCTCGGGACCGAACGAGCGGTGGAGGATCACCGACGTGACGGCCGGCTGAGGCGCGGGATCTCGATCGCCGGGCAGCGGTCCATGACCATGTCGAGCCCCGCTGCCCGGGTCCGCTCGTACGCCGCCTCGTCGATCACGCCGAGCTGGAACCAGACGGCCCTGGCGCCGATGGCCACGGCCTGGTCCGCCACCGGTCCGGCAAGGTCGCTGTTGACGAAGACGTCGACCACGTCGACCGGGAAGGGGATCGCGTCGAGCGACGGATAGCCCTGTTCCCCGTGCACCGTCTCCGCCTTCGGGTGCACGGGGACGATCCGCTTGCCGAAACGCTTCAGCACGTCGGCGACCCCGTAGGCGGCGCGCGCCCGGTTCGACGAGAGGCCCACGACCGCCCAGGTGTCACCGGTCTCCGTGAGGATCTTCCGTACGGTGTCCTGATCGGCGTACATGGCATGCTCCTGTCGCTGTGCGGGCCTTTCCCGGTGCTCACGGGTACAACGGCGGCGGCGCGCTCGGGATTCCTCACTGAGCGCGCCGCCCGGCGTGAAGCGACGTGGCCGGAATCCGGCGCTCCCGTTGGCGGGCGCGCCTTCGTCACGTAAGGTCCATCACGTGAACACCGGACCGGCGAGACGCCACACACGGAACGGCAATCCGGTGGAGGTCTGACCGCGGGGCAGGTGCGCAGGACGCACCCCCTCGGCCCGTCACGCGGACCTCCCGCCGCTCGAGCACCGCGCAACCGTGCCACAGCCGAGCGACACAGAGGTAAGCCGTATGACAGCCACGTTCAACCACACCATCATCGCCAGCAAGGACCGCCAGGAGTCCGCCCGCTTCTACCGCGAGCTGCTGGAGGTGCCCGAAGCACCGTCCTGGGGCCCCTTCACCAACATCCAGCTCGACGAGGGCGTCCTGCTGCAGTTCGCCGAGCCGCCCGTCGAGATCCAGATGCAGCACTACGCGTTCCTCGTCGACGACGAGCTCTTCGACCGGGCCTACCGGCGCCTGCGCGACCAGGGCATCGAGCACTGGGCCTATCACGACCGCCGCGGCCCCGGCGAGATCAACCACGAGCACGGCGGCCGCGGGGTCTACTTCCACGACCCGGCCGGACACGGACTGGAACTGATCACCCGCCCCTACCTGTGACGCGACGCCCCGCCGCCTGACGCGCGCCGCGGGCGGGCGGGTGCGATCCGCCCGCGGCGTGCGCATACGCTGGCCGAATGCAGGACGAGTACCGCACAGTGGCCCGCGCGGGCGTGCACGAGACCGAGGTCAACCGCTCCCGGTTCCTGTGCGCGCTCGCGCCCGCCGCGACCGAGCGGGAGGCCCAGGAGTTCGTGGCACGCGTGCGCGCCGAGCACCCGACCGCCTCGCACCACTGCTACGCGTACGTCATCGGGGCCGACGCCGCCGTGCAGAAGGCGAGCGACGACGGCGAGCCGGGCGGCACCGCCGGAGTCCCGATGCTGCAGATGCTCACCCGCCGCGACATGCGGTACGTCGTCGCCGTGGTCACCCGCTACTTCGGCGGCGTGAAACTCGGCGCGGGCGGCCTGATCCGCGCCTACGGCGGCGCGGTCGGCGAGGCCCTCGACGCCCTCGGCACGGCGACACGGCGCCGCTACCGCCTGGCCACGGTCAGGATCGACCACGCGCGCGCGGGCAAGCTCCACAACGACCTGCGCTCGACCGGCCGCGAGGTGCGCGAGGTCCGCTACGGAGCCGACGTCGCCATCGAGATCACCCTGCCCGACGCGGACGTAGACCGGTTCCGCGGGTGGCTCGCCGACGCCAGCGCGGGCAGCGCCGGACTCGAACTGGGCGGGGAGACGTACGGCTGAGCGCGACGCGTCCGGACGGGCGGAGGCGGCCCGAGGCCGCCGGTCGCAGCGTTGCGGACGTGATGTCAGACCCAGCCGTTAGCCTCGTGTCCCATGAGACTGCTGCACACGTCCGACTGGCATCTGGGCCGAGCGTTCCATCGCGTGAACATGCTCGACGCCCAGGCCGCGTTCATCGACCACCTCGTCACCACCGCGCGCGAGCGCGGCGTCGACGCGGTCGTCGTGTCGGGCGACGTGTACGACCGCGCGGTGCCGCCCCTCGCCGCCGTCGAGCTGTACGACGACGCGCTGCACCGCCTCGCCGACCTCGGCGTGCCCACCGTGCTGATCTCCGGCAACCACGACTCGGCGCGCCGCCTCGGCGTCGGCGCCGAACTGATCGGGCGCGCCGGAATTCACCTCAGGACCCGCGCCGACCGCTGCGCCGAGCCGGTCGTCCTGGCCGACGACCACGGCGACGTGGCCTTCTACGGGCTGCCGTATCTTGAACCGGCCCTGGTGAAGGACTCGTTCGGCGTGGTCAGGGCGGGCCACGAGCAGGTGCTCGGTGCGGCGATGGACCGTGTCCGCGCGGACCTGGCCGCCCGCCCGGACGGCACCCGGTCGGTCGTCCTCGCGCACGCCTTCGTCATCGGGGGCGAGCCCAGCGACAGCGAGCGCGACATCTCCGTGGGCGGGGTCGCCGCCGTGCCCTCCGGGATCTTCCACGGCGTCGACTACGTGGCCCTCGGCCACCTGCACGGCAGCCAGGTCATCACCGAACGCATCCGCTACTCCGGCTCCCCGCTGCCGTACTCCTTCTCCGAGGCCGCCCACCACAAGACCATGTGGCTCGTCGACCTGGACGCCACCGGGGCGGTGAGCGCCGAGCGGCTCGACTGCCCGGTGCCCCGCCCCCTCGCCCGCATCCGCGGCGACCTCGAAGAACTCCTCGCCGATCCGGAGCTCACCGCCCACGAGGAATCCTGGGTCGAGGCCACCCTCACCGACGCCGTCCGCCCCGACGACCCCATGGCCCGCCTCACCGGCCGCTTCCCCCACACCCTCAGCCTGCTCTTCGAACCGCGCCGCACCGAGACCGGCCCCGACGCCGGGTATGCCGAACGGCTCAGGGGGCGCGACGACCAGGAGATCGCGGAGGACTTCGTGGCCCACGTGCGCGGCGCCGGGCCCGACGACGCCGAGCGCGCCGTGCTGCGCGCCGCGTTCGACGCGGTGCGCGCCGCCGAGGCAGGGGCCGGCGAGGTGACCCGGTGAGGCTGCACACCCTGACGGTCACGGCCTTCGGGCCGTTCGGCGCGCCGCAGCGCATCGACTTCGACGCGCTGTGCGGCGCCGGACTCTTCCTCCTCCACGGTCCGACCGGCGCCGGAAAGACCTCCGTCCTCGACGCCGTCTGCTACGCGCTGTACGGGTCGGTGCCCGGCGCCCGCCAGAGCACCGGCGGCCAGGGACAGAAGCTCCGCAGCGACCACGCGGCACCCGGCACCCGCACCGAGGTCGTCCTCGACCTGACCGTGGCGGGCCGCCGCCTGGAGATCACCCGCCAGCCACCTCACGAGCGTCCCAAGAAGCGCGGCACCGGCACCACCGTGGAGAAGGCCCAGAGCCTGCTGCGCGAGCACGACGCGGTGACCGGCACCTGGAAGGACCTCAGCCGTTCCCACCAGGAGATCGGCGAGGAGATCAGCCGGCTGCTCGGCATGAGTAAGGACCAGTTCTGCCAGGTCGTGCTCCTGCCACAGGGCGACTTCGCGCGGTTCCTGCGCTCCGACGCGGAGGCCCGCGGCAGACTCCTCGGCCGCCTCTTCGACACCCACCGGTTCGCCGCCGTCGAGCACCGCCTCGCCGAGGAGCGGCTCACCGCGCAGAAGCAGGTCGCCGCGGGAGACACCGAACTCCTCGCCCTCGCCCACCGCATGCGGCAGGCAGCGGGCGACATCGTCGGACTGCCCCCCGTCGACGCGGCCCCCGGCGACCCCGGCCTCGCGGACGCCGTGCTCACCTGGGCCGCGACCGCCCGCTCGGCGGCCCGGGAACACGTCACGCACACCCGGCTCGCCCTCGACGCAGCCGAGCACGCGCGCGTGGCGGCGCAGCGCGCCCTCGCCGACGTACGCGAAACCGACCGCCTCCAGCGCCGTCACGCCGCCGCGCGGGAGCGGGCGGCCGCCATGGAGGCCCGAGCCGACGAGCAC
>NZ_JAPHNL010000330.1 GCF_026274175.1 Streptomyces beihaiensis | reverse complement strand
CCTCCTCGGGCCAGCCGCGGTCCCGGCCCGCGCGCCGTGACGCGGCCGTCACCTCCCAACCGTCCGCCGCGAGCGCGCCCCCGAGCCGGTACGGCCCGTCGCCCTGGCCCTGCTCGACCTGGCGATGCCGCGCGACATCGACGCCGCCGCGCACCGCGTCGACGGGGTCCGCCTCGTCGACATCGAATCGCTCGCCGACGCCTCGGCCGACGCACCGATGGCCGCGGACGTGGACCAGGTACGCGCGATCGTGACCGAGGAGGTCGCCGCGTTCGGCGCCGCCCAGCGGGCCGCGCACATCACGCCGACCGTGGTCGCGCTGCGCACCATGGCCGCGGACGTCGTGTCGAGCGAGATCACCCGCCTCGACGGCCGCCTGCCCGACCTGGACGACAAGCAGCGCGCGGAGATCACCCAGACCGTGCGGCGCGTGGTGGACAAGCTGCTGCACGCGCCGACCGTACGGGTCAAGCAGCTGGCCGCCGAGCCCGGCGGCGCCGGGTACGCGGACGCGCTGCGCACCCTGTTCGACCTGGACCCGGAGACGGTCGCCTCCGTCTCGCGGGCCACCCCCGAAGACCGCGAGGCAGCGGCAGGCAAGAATCGAGGCCCGGCATGACCACCGGCGTGACCGCGAAAGCACTGAGGCTGGGAACCCGCCGCAGCAAGTTGGCGATGGCCCAGTCCGGGCATGTCGCGGAGGCTGTGCGCCAGGTGACCGGCCGCGAGGTGGAGCTCGTGGAGATCACCACGTACGGCGACACCTCCCGCGAGCACCTGGCGCAGATCGGCGGCACCGGCGTCTTCGTCACGGCGCTGCGCGACGCCCTCCTGAGCGGCGAGGTCGACTTCGCCGTGCACTCGCTCAAGGACCTGCCCACCGCGCAGCCCGAGGGCCTGACCGTCGCCGCGATCCCGGTCCGCGAGGACCCGCGCGACGCGCTGGTCGCCCGCGACGGCCTGGCCTTCACCGAGCTTCCCGACGGCGCGCGCGTGGGCACGGGCTCGCCGCGCCGCATGGCGCAGCTGAACGCGTACGCACGCGCGCACGGCCTGCGCATCGAGACCGTGCCGATCCGCGGCAACATCGACACCCGGATCGGATACGTGGAGAAGGGCGAGCTGGACGCGGTGGTTCTCGCGGCAGCCGGCCTGAACCGCATCGGGCGCGGTGCGGAGGTCACCGACCTCCTCGCGCCCGACGTCGTCCTGCCCGCCCCCGGCCAGGGGGCTCTGGCAGTCGAGTGCACCGCGACCGATGGTGCGCTCACCGCCGCGCTCGCCGAGCTCGACGACCCGTTCACGCGGGCCGCCGTGACGGCCGAGCGAACCCTGCTCGCCGCCCTGGAGGCCGGTTGCAGCGCACCTGTGGGCGCGTTGGCCGACCTTCTGGCCGACGGGCAGATTGTCAAGGAAATGCGCCTGCGCGGCGTCGTCGGCACCACCGACGGCTCGACGCTGGTGCAGCTGTCCACCACCGGTCCCGTGCCCTCGTCCGAGGACCAGGCACTGGCGCTCGGGCGGGAACTCGCCGCCGAGATGCTGGCCAAGGGCGCGGCCGGTCTGATGGGGGAGCGAGCACTTTGAGCCCCACCACCGCTGAAACGACCGCCTGCACACCTGGGCACGTCACCTTCCTGGGTGCCGGGCCCGGGGACCCGGGACTGCTGACCCTACGGGCCGTGGAGGCCCTGGCCCGAGCGGATGTGCTGATCGCCGAGCCCGAAGTGCTCGACGTCGTGCGCACGCACGCCAGGACCGGCGTCTCGGTCCTGGACGCGTCCGGGCGGACGGCCGCCACGGGGAGCGCGGGCAGCACGACAGGTGCTGACGAGGCGTCAACCGCCGTCACGGTCCCGGCTCTGGGGGACTGGTCCAATCTTGTCATGGAGGCCGCGCGCAGCGGCAAGCGGGTCGTCCGTGCGGTCTCCGGCGACCCCGGCCTCGACGCGTACGCCGCCGAGGAGATGCTGGCCTGCGCCGCCGAGGGCGTCGTCTTCGAGGTGGTGCCCGGCGTCGCCGCGGCCGTCGGCGTGCCCGCCTACGCGGGTGTGCCGCTGCGGGACGCGGAGGGCGCGGACGTCCGGTTCGTGGACGCCCGTACGGCCTCCGAGCGCTGCTGGTCCGAGGTGGGCGCCTCCGACGGCACGGTCGTCGTGTCGACCACGCTCGACGCCGTCGCGGCGGCCGCGGGCGAGCTGGTCGCGGCGGGCCGCAAGCCGGACACCCCGCTGTCGGTGACGGTGGCCGGTACGACGACACGCCAGAAGACCTGGACGGCGACGCTCGGCACCATCGCCCAGACGTTCAAGCAGGCCAAGGTGCTGCCCTCCCCGGAAGGCCACCGCCCGGCGATAGCCGTGGTCGGCGAGCGCAGCGCCCCCGCCCAGCGCGACCAGCTGGCCTGGTTCGAGTCCAAGCCGCTGTTCGGCTGGAAGGTCCTCGTGCCGCGCACGAAGGAACAGGCGGCCTCGCTCTCCGACCAGCTCAGGTCCTACGGCGCGGTGCCGCACGAGGTCCCGACGATCGCGGTCGAGCCGCCGCGCACGCCGCAGCAGATGGAGCGCGCGGTGAAGGGCCTGGTGACGGGCCGCTACGAGTGGATCGCGTTCACGTCCGTCAACGCGGTGAAGGCCGTCCGGGAGAAGTTCGAGGAGTACGGCCTTGACGCGCGCGCCTTCGCGGGCATCAAGGTCGCGGCGGTGGGCGAGCAGACGGCGAACGCGCTGATCGCGTTCGGCGTGAAGCCCGACCTGGTGCCGAGCGGTGAGCAGAGCGCGGCGGGCCTCCTTGAGGACTGGCCGCCGTACGACCCGGTCTTCGACCCGATCGACCGGGTGTTCCTGCCGCGCGCGGACATCGCCACGGAGACGCTGGTGGCGGGACTCATCGACCTCGGCTGGGAGGTCGACGACGTCACGGCCTACCGGACCGTGCGGGCGTCGCCGCCGCCGGCGGAGACGCGCGAGGCGATCAAGGGCGGCGGCTTCGACGCGGTGCTCTTCACGTCGTCGTCGACGGTCCGCAACCTGGTCGGCATCGCGGGCAAGCCGCACAACGTCACGGTGATCGCCTGCATCGGCCCGGCCACGGCCAAGACGGCCGAGGAGCACGGCCTGCGGGTCGACGTCATGGCTCCGGAGCCGTCGGTGCACAAGCTGGCGGCGGCGCTGGCCGACTTCGGCGCCAAGCGCCGGGCCGCCGCGGTCGAGGCCGGTGACCCGGTGCTGCGGCCGAGCGAGCGGCGGCCGGGGTCGCGGAGGCGGCGGGCGGCGCCGTAGCCGTCACGGAGTGGGCGCCCCCCCGTGTCGTCGCGCGGCACCGGGGGCTGTGCCCATCCTTGCCTGTCCCCGACCGCCGAAGGGGCGTGGGAACTCCAGGCGGGGCGACCGCCCCCGGTGGGGCGGGCTGTCCCGCGGGGTCGCGCGGGGCCCGCGGCAGTGCCGGTCGGCGCCGACTCGGCGTCGGCAAAGGCAGGGCGGGGCCGGGCGTAGCGTAGGTGCCATGACGAAGTACGGATCCTTCCCCGGTACGCGGCCGCGCCGGTTGCGTACGACCCCTGTCATGCGGCGGATGGTCGCCGAGACGCGTCTGCACCCGGCCGACTTCATCCTTCCCGCGTTCGTGCGCGAGGGCGTGAGCGAACCGGTACCGATCGAGGCGATGCCCGGGGTCGTGCAGCACACCCGGGACAGCCTCAAGAAGGCGGCCGTCGAGGCGCTGGAGGCCGGTGTCTCGGGGATCATGCTCTTCGGCGTGCCGGAGGAGTCGAAGAAGGACGCGGCCGGGACGCCCGGCACCGACCCGGACGGGATCCTCCAGGTGGCGATCCGCGACGTACGGGCCGAGGTCGGCGACGACCTTCTCGTCATGTCCGACCTGTGTCTCGACGAGACGACCGACCACGGGCACTGCGGTGTGCTCGACGCCGAGGGCCGCGTCGACAACGACGCCACCCTGGAGCGGTACGCCGAGATGGCGCAGGTCCAGGCCGACGCGGGGGCGCACGTCGTCGGCCCGTCCGGGATGATGGACGGTCAGATCGGCGTGATCCGGGACGCGTTGGACCAGATCGGGCGTGAGGACGTGGCGGTCCTCGCTTACACGGCCAAGTACGCGTCCGCCTTCTACGGCCCGTTCCGCGAGGCCGTCGGCTCGTCGCTGAAGGGCGACCGGAAGACGTATCAGCAGGACCCGGCCAACGTACGGGAGTCCCTGCGGGAGCTGGCGCTCGACCTGGAGGAGGGCGCCGACATGGTGATGGTCAAGCCGGCCGGTCCCTACCTCGACGTCCTGGCGCGGGTCGCGCAGGAGTCCGACGTGCCGGTGGCGGCGTACCAGATCAGCGGCGAGTACGCGATGATCGAGGCGGCGGCGCAGCGCGGCTGGATCGACCGGGACGCCGCGATCATGGAGGCGCTGACCGGGATCAGGCGGGCGGGCGCGAACCTGATCCTCACGTACTGGGCGACGGAGGTCGCGCGCAAGCTGCGCTGAGCCGGTCGCGCCGGGAGAATCCCGGTATGACGACGACGATCACGGAGCGCGCCCTCAACCGCTCCACGCTCGCCCGGCAACTGCTGCTTGAGCGTGAGCCGTTGGGGGTCGAGGACGCGGTACGGCGGGTTGTTGCGCTACAGGCGCAGCAGCCCGCCTCGCCGTATCTGGCGCTGTGGAACCGGCTGTCCGGCTTCGACGCGGCGGACCTGGACGCGGCGCTCGCCGGCTACCGGGTGGTGAAGTCGACGTTGATGCGGATCACGCTGCACGCGGTGCACGCCGACGACTACCGGGCGCTGCGGGAGGCGGTGGAGCCGACGGTGCGCGGCGCGCGCCTGGGGGACCCGCGTTTCAGGAGGTCGGGCCTGACGGCCCAGGACGCGGACGAGCTGCTGCCCGAGCTGCTGGCGCGGGCATCGGCAGGGCCGGAAGGGCCCTGTACGTCGGCGGAGTTGGGCGAGTGGCTCGCGGAGCGCGTGGCGGGGCTGCTGTCGGAGCGGGGCGGCGTGGCGGGGAAGCTGGAACCGGCGGCGTGGCGGATGCTGCGCCAGTACGCGCCGCTGTGGCATGCCCCGGTGGGCGGCCCGTGGTCGTTCGTGGAGAACCGGCACGCGTTCGTGGCGGCGGGCGGGGGCGTACCGGTGCCGGCGGACGCGGAGAGGTCGGCGGCGTCCTTGAAGGTGCTGGTCCGCCGCTATCTGGAGGGTTTCGGCCCGGCGTCGGTGGCGGACGTGGCCCAGTTCGCGCTCGTGCAGAAGGGGCGGGTGCGGGCGGCGCTCGCCGAACTGGCCGATGAGGTGGAGCAGTTCGCGGGCCCGAGGGGCGCGGTCCTGTACGACGTGCCCGGCGGCGCGCGCCCGGACGGGGACGCACCCGCCCCGCCCCGTCTCATGGCGATGTGGGACAGCGTCCTGCTCGCGTACGCCGACCGCGGCCGCGTCCTGCCGCCCGAGTACCGCAAGCACGTGACCCGGGTGAACGGGGACGTGCTGCCGACGCTCCTGGTGGACGGTCACGTGGCCGGGGTGTGGCGGATGGCGCGGGACGGGACCGGCGTCGAGGCGGCGGCTTTCCGCCCGCTGGCGGCGTCGCAGTGGGCGGGCCTGGAGGCGGAGGCGGGGGCGCTGACGGCGTTCGTACGGGACCGTGAGCCGCGCGTGTACGGCCGTTACGACCACTGGTGGGCGAAGGGCCTGCCGGTGGTGGAGCGCCGCGTGCTGGCGGGCTAGGTGTATTGCCCCGTGAGGTTCGGAACGCGGCCGGCAGGTCAGCGCCAGGCGCGTCGCCGCACGGTATACACGACGCCGCTGACGGTCGCGCCCGCCATGAGCAGCCCGCCCAGGCCCAGCTGGACGGCGTCGCCGACGGTCGTCCGGTCGTGGTCGGGGCCGACGCCCGCCTGCACGCCCTTGGGGAGCGTCCCGGCGGGGCGGTGGTCGTCGGGCCGCCGCCTGCCGCCGTCGCCGTCCGCCCTCACCTTCATGTCGTACGTGGACGTGCCCCCGTCACCGCAGGTGACGGTGACCGTGGCGGTGCCGGTGACCGCGGTCTTCCGGATGTCGGCGGTGCCCGTGTAGATGCCCGCTGAACCGGTGGACAGCTCGACCTTCTCCGCGAACGCGCTGGAGGTGGCGGTCGCCGACCGGGCGGTGCAGCCGCCCGACACGGAGACGGTGACCGAGGAGCCGGGCACGGCGGGATCGGGCGTGACGGAGAAGGACGGCTGCTGCTCGCCGAGCGGCGGATCGTCGGGCGGCTGCCCGTCCGCGTGTGCGGGGCCCGTGAGGGCGAGGGCCGCGAGGGTGGCCGCGGCGGCGGCGAGAGCGGGGCGGCGCATCGGCTGGCTCCGTTTCCTTGGGGGTGCCTCCGGTACCTCCATGGAAAGCGGAGAGGGGCGGGAGGGGCGCGCGTTGCTAGCCCGATAGCGGCGGACGGCGCCGATCACGCGAGTTGCGCGGCGGCGAACGCCAGCTTCGCCTCGTTGACGACGGTCCGTACGCCGACGATCCGTGCGGCAGCCGCCTGGCCGGTGCCGGCGCTGTGGGTGGTGCCGGCGGCTGTGCCGATCTCCAGTGCCACGACGGCGCGCAGGACGGAGCCCTCCCGGACCAGCAGCGCCGGTTCGCCGTTGACCTGGTCGACGTCGACGGTGACCGTCGACGCCTCGGGCCGTGCGGCGACGCCCAGCAGATAGCGCAGGACCTTGTCGCGGCCATGGATCGGGCGCCGCGCCGTCCTCGCGGCCCCTCCGCCGTCCGACCACGCCACCACTTCGGCGGCGAGCAGCTTCTCGAGCCCGGCGAGGTCACCTTGCGCGGCGGCCTTGAGGAAGGCGTCGACCATGGCCCGGTGGAGCTGGGGGGACACGTCGAAGCGTGGGCGCTCCCCGCTGACGTGTGTACGGGCGCGCCGGTGCAGCTGCCGCGAATTCGCCTCGCTGACACCGAGGATGTCGGCGACCTCGGCGTGGCTGTGCCCGAACGCCTCGCGCAGGACGAAGACCGCGCGTTCCGCGGGGGCCAGGCGTTCCAGCAGGACGAGGACGCCGAGCGACACGGTTTCCCGCTGTGCGAGGGTCTCCAGGGGGCCGAGGGCTCCGTCGCCGTCCCGGGTCAGGACGGGTTCGGGGAGCCAGGGGCCCACGTACCTCTCACGGCGCGCCCGCGCCGAGGCGAGTTCGTTCAGGCACAGGTTGGTGACGACCTTGGTCAGCCACGCCGCCGGAACCTCGACGCCTTCCGCCGCGCCGCTCCACCGCAGGTACGCCTCCTGCACGATGTCCTCGGCGGAGGCGGCGGAGCCGAGCAGCCGGTAGGCCAGGGCGAACAGGCGCGGCCGCTGCTCCTGGAACACCGTCAGCCGAGCGTCGTGGTCGGAGGATCCCATGGGCGTGATGCTAGATCGCCGGGTGGTGTCACGTTGCGAGGTGGCGCCCGGTCATGGGGGCATGACCAAGAAGACGATCCTGGTGACCGGCGGAACCGGCACGTTGGGGCGGGCCCTCGTACGGCGCCTCGCGGCCGATCACGACGACCACACGCGCGTGCTCACCCGCGCCCCCGAACCCACCCCCGCCACCGCCGCCCTGGACGGCCGGTCGGCCGTCGAGCTGATGACGGGTGACCTGATGACCGGTGTGGGCGTGGGCGAGGCCGTGGCGGGAGCGGACGTGATCGTGCACTGCGCCACGACCAACGGCCGCGACGACGTCGTGGCGACGCGGCACCTGGTCGACGCGGCGCTCGGGGCGGGCCGTCGACCGCACCTGATCTACGTCTCGATCGTCGGTGTCGACGTCGTCCCCCTCTCCTACTACCGCGCCAAGCTCGAAGCCGAGCAGCTGATCACGGAGTCCGGGCTGCCCTGGACGATCCAGCGGGTCACGCAGTTCCACGACCTGCTGGCCCGCGTCTTCGCCGCGCAGCGTCTCGTGCCGTGGACCACCGTGCCCGCCGGGTTCCGGTTCCAGCCGATCGACGTGCGGGACGTCGCCCGGCGCCTGGCCGACCTGGTCGCGGGCGAACCGGCCGGGCGGGCTCCTGACCTCGGCGGACCGCAGGTGCGCACCATGCGTGACCTGGCGAAGCTCTACCGTCGCCGTCCGGTGCTCCGCGTGCCGCTGCCGGGCGCGACGGCCCGCGCCATCGTCCAGGGCGGCAACCTCGCGCCCGGCCACGCGTACGGGGAGTTCTCCTTCGACGACTTCGTGGCGGGGCGGTGAGGGGCGGGCCGATGAGCGGCGGACGGTGAGCGACCGGGCGGTGAGCGACCGGACGGTGAGCGGCGGGATGCGTGGTGGCCGGTGCGCGGTGGCGGGTGCGGGGTGGCGGGTGCTCGGCGCGTGCGGGTGCCGCCGGTTGTATCGAGTGTTTGACACAAGAAGGCCGGCCGGGCAGGGTGTACCCGTTGTTTGTATCTAGTGGCTGATACAAGTGCCGTCTTCGGGGGTTCTCATGGCTGACACGGTTTCCGGTTCCGGTGCGTCGCGAGCGCGGACGCGCGCCGACCGGTGGGCGCGGCTCGGCGGGCCGGCGGCCGGTGTTCTCCTCTCCGTGTGGGTGGGGGAGAACACCGGGTCGCTCGGAGTCGGACTGTTGTCGGCGATCCCGGCCTTCGGGCTCTGCGCGGTGGGCGGCGTGCTGCTCGGCGAGTACGTCACCGCGCGGCCGCGGGGCCCGGTGCGTACGGCTGGGCTGGCGCCGCGCCGGGTGCGCGACCACGTGCCGCCCCGGTTGACGGCGGTGCTGGTCGTCGAGGCGGTTCTGCTCGTCGTCCTTCTCGGCGTCACGACCGCGCTGGGTTCCGCCGATGACATGGGCCGGGCGGGGCGCGAGCTGAGCATGACCTGTTCCGGTGTGACCGAGGCGTACGGGCCCTGGCCGGGCTCCTTCTACGCGGGCCCGGTGCTCGCTTCGGTGGCTCTCGCCTCCTTGGCCTGTGGGTACGCGCTGCGGAGGATCACCCGTCGGGCCGGCGAGGATCAGGAGCGGCGCGAGCGGGCGTCGGCGATCACGGCGGCGTGGGGGCTGGCGGTCTCCGTGCCGTTGGCCGGTGCGGCGCTCACGGCGGCCGGGGCGCTGCGGGGGATGAGCTGTGACGGCGCGGTGGGGAGCGTGGCCGTGTGGGTTCTGCTGCCCGTTTCGGCGATCGCACTCGGCACCGCGGTCCGGTGCCTGGTGGCCGCCTCGGTGCCGAACAGGGCCTCGCGGTGATGGCGCCCCGCCCCGGCGTCCGGGTGGAAACCGCGAGCCCCGTGCCCCCGTACGAGCAGATCCGTACCCAGCTCGCGGCGCTCATCTCGGCGGGACGGCTGCCGGAGGGCGAACGGCTGCCCGCCATCCGGCAGTTGGCGTCGGACCTGGGCCTGGCCTCGGGGACGGTCGCGCGGGCCTACCGCGAGCTGGAGGCGGCGGGCTTCGTACGGACCCGGCGGGGGGCGGGGACGCGGGTGGCGGCCCTGCCGGACGCGGTGGGGCGTGGCCCGTCCGCGGAGGACCTCGCGCGGCTGGCGCGGCGGTACCGGGACGAGGCGCGCGGGCTCGGGGCGGACGACGAGGCCATCGGGCGGGCGCTGCGGGATGTCCTGGGTGAGCGGTGAGCGGTGAGCGGGGGCGAGGCGAAAAGCGCCCTCGCGGGGCGCCTGCCGCTATGCGTGGAACTCGTGCACCAGCTCGATCTCGCCGACGATGTGGGCGTTGAACTCGTCCAACTCCTCGGCCGGGACCCATAGTTCGAGGATGGTACGGCCGCCCGCCCGCTGGACCGGGTAGCGGGCCAGGAAGGCGGTGTCGACCTCGAAGCGGGTGACGTAACCGGCGCCGTCGTGCCGGACGTTCCAGTCCCGGGCGATCTTGACGGCGTAGTCCTCGTTGAGGACCGGGTAGAAGATCGGCTGCTCGGGAAGGCGGGGCGGCCAGGCGCGCCAGCCCAGTTCGCGGACCAGGTCGAGTTCCACGGGGCCGGTGGGGCGCCACAGGGTCGTCGTCCGCGTCGGCTGGTCGGGCATGGTGGGCGCTCTCCTTCGGGCCGCCGTCGGCCTGGCCGGCGGGATGCCCGATGGTACCGGCCGCACGGGCCCGGACACGCCTCGGCCGCGGCGGCGCCCCCTCCGCGCCGTCGCGGCCGACCCCCGTTCAGGAAAGTTCGCTCAGGCCTCTTCGCCCGTCGCGTGGTTGTCCTGGGGAGACATGGTGCCGCTCGTCGAGGTGGCGCCCTCCAGCGCGGATATCTCCTCGCCGGTGGCGTGGTTGTCGAGCGCGGTGACCGCTTCCTCGCCGGTGGCGTGGTTGTCGAACGGGTTCATCTTGATGTCCGTCTTCTCGGCACTGCTCATGTTCTGCTCCCCTGTTGTGATGGGACGGAGCCCGCCCGGCAACTCCCCCGAGGGTCGCCGGACGGGCGTGCGAGGGCTGTTCACCTTAGTGGTGAGGCCCCACCGGTGACCCGTCTGCCCCCCGACGCGACGGATCGACACAGACGAGGGTGCCGGGCGGCGATAAACGAACGATGAACGTGCTCCCGCCGCCTACGCGGCGGCGGTCGGAGCGAGCAGACGGCGCAGCGACTCGGCCTCGGGAGAGCCCAACTCGTCGAAGATGGCGAGCGCTTCCTGCCAGCAGGCGCGGGCTCGTCCGGGCTGGTTCACACGGTGCAGGGACTGCCCGAGAACGGTCAGTACGTTGCCCCGTCGCCACTCCCCGCCGATGCCGCGCAGGACCGCGAGTGCCTGTTCGGCGAGCGTCGCCGACCTCGTCGGCTTCTGGCCGGCCAGGCTCGCTTCGGCGAGACGGAAGAGGGTCATGCCCTCCCAGAGCCGCTGG
The DNA here is from genome assembly GCF_026274175.1 of Streptomyces beihaiensis. Classification (GTDB taxonomy): domain Bacteria; phylum Actinomycetota; class Actinomycetes; order Streptomycetales; family Streptomycetaceae; genus Streptomyces; species Streptomyces beihaiensis. The sequence goes on along the minus strand of NZ_JAPHNL010000330.1, from coordinate 16,740 downwards.
CGGCTGTCGCGGAAGACGTCGAGCGCTTCCTCGAGCCGTTCGGTCGCCTCGGCCAGTCTGCCCTGCCCGGTGAGGGCGAGTCCCAGGGCGTAGCGGCCGTTGGCGCCGCGCAGTGTATGCCCCAACTCGTCGTAGATGGCGATGCCTTGCTCGGCCAGTTCGACGGCGCTGCCCGCATTGCCCATGGCCAGGTGGATACGGGACAGATTGCAGAGCGCGCTGGCCTCGCCGGCCAGATTTCCGTCCGACTTGAAGTCCTCGATGGCCTGCTTGAGGTGGGTTTCGCCCTCGGCGTGCCGGTTCTGGTACAGGGCGATGATGCCGCGGTCGTTGGCCGCCCAGCAGCGCGGCGCGTGGTCGTGCGCGGCGTGTGCCAGGTCCAGCGCCTTGGAGGCTTCGCCGTCGGCGTGGGAGAAGCGGCCCGCGACCAGATGCACGCTGGTGAGCGTGACCAGAGCGCGGCTCTGCACGAGCGCGTCGCCCGCCTGTTCCGCCACCCGGTACAGGGAGAGCGCGACGGCCTCGTACTGCTTCGAGTTCGCGCCCGACTCCGCCAGGTCCTTCGCCGCCCACAGGAGGTCCACCGCCCGCCGGGACCTGGGGGGCTTCGCGCACTGCTGGGCAAAGGCGAGCAGGCTGTTCGCCTCTGCGTACAACCAGTCCTGGGCGCCATGCCGGTCATCGAACGTCAGGCCCGGATAGGACGTCCGCTCCAGGTGATCCACCAGCCGGTCCCCCGGCCGCTCGATCGCGTAAACCCCCGCCGCCGTGGCCAGGTAGAAGTCCAGGAGCCGCGACATCGCCGACTCCCTTTCCTCCGGCGGCTGTTCGTCGCGCTCGGCGCAGGCGCGCGCGTAGAGGCGGACCAGGTCGTGGTAGCGGTAGCGGCCGGGGGCCGCCGACTCCAGCAGGGACGTGTCGACCAGGGATTCGAGGATGTCCTCGGTGGTCTCCGGGTCCCGGTCCAGGACCGCCGCTGCCGCCGCCAGGGATATGTCCGGGCCGTCCGCGAGGCCCAGCAGGCGGAAGGCGCGGGCCTGGGCCGGTTCCAGTTGGCCGTAGCCGAGCTCGAACGTGGCCTTGACGGCCAGGTCGCCCGCCTGGAGCTCGTCGAGGCGACGCCGCTCGTCCGCCAACTTCGCCGCGAGGACCGACACCGTCCACGTGCGGCGGGCCGCCAGGCGGGAGGCCGCGATACGGATGGCCAGGGGGAGGAAGCCGCAGGCAGCCACCACGTCCAGGGCCGCTTCCCGCTCCGACGCCACCCGTTCCTCGCCCACGATCCGGGTGAACAGCAGCAGCGCCTCCTCCGGGGACATCACGTCCAGGTCCACCAGGTGCGCGCCCACCAGGTCGACCATGCGGACCCGGCCCGTGATCAGCGCGGCGCAGCCCTCCATGCCCGGCAGCAGCGGTCTCACCTGTGCCGCGTCCCGCGCGTTGTCGAGGAGGACCAGGACCCGTCGGCCGTCGAGCGTCGAGCGGTACAGCGCCGCTCGTTCCTCCAGCGTGTCCGGGATCGCCGTGTCCGGCGTGCCGAGCGCGCGCAGGAACGAGCCCAGGACCGTCTCGGGCTCCGCCGGTCTCGGGCCGGTGCCCTGAAGGTCCACGTACAGCTGGCCGTCGGGGAAGGCGGGGCGCGAGGCGTGGGCCACGTGGACGGCGAGGGTCGTCTTTCCGACGCCGCCGATGCCCGCCACCGCCGACACCGCCATCACCGAGCCCTCGCCGGACTCCGACGACGCCCCGGCCAGCACCTCGCTCAGTTCCGCCACGAACGACGAGCGGCCCGTGAAGTCCGGGACCGTCGCCGGGAGCTGGGCCGGGCGGATCGACACCGACGGCGGCTCGTCCGGCGGGGACGAGGGTTCCGCGAGGGCGGGGTCGGCCTGGAGGATGCGCTGCTGGAGCTCCGAGAGGCCCTGCCGGGGGTCCACGCCCAGTTCGTCCGCCAGGAGGCGGCGCGTGTCCGCGTAGACCGCCAGGGCCTCCGCCTGCCGTCCGCTCCTGTACAGCGCCAGCATCAGGAGTTCGCGCAGGCGCTCGCGCAGCGGGTGGGCCGCCGTGAGCGCCGTCAGCTCCGAGACCGCCTCCGCGTGGCAGCCCTGTTCCAGATCCATGTCGAGACGGGACTCGATCAGTTGCAGGCGCCACTCGTTCAGGCGGGCGCGCTGCGTCTGGGCGTACGGGCCCGGCACGTTCGCCAGCGGTTCACCGTCCCACAGGTCCAGCGCCTTGCTGACCAGGGAGCGGGCCTGGGCCAGGTTCCCGCACTGGCGGGACTTCTCCGCCTCGGCCCACAGGCTCTCCGCCGCCGTCAGGTCCAGTGAGTCCGGGCTGAAGCAGCGGATGGCGTACCCGCCGGACTCGCTGACCAGCACCCCGGGGTCGAGGATCTTGCGGAGGCGTGAGGCGTAGGTGCGCAGCGCCGCCAGGGCCTGCGAGGGAGGCTCGTCGCCCCACACCGCGTCGATCAGTTCGCTCGCCGTCGCCGTGCGGCCGTCGCGCAGCAGCAACGCGGCCAACAGCGCGCGCTGCTGCGGTGAGCCGGTCGCCAGCGGCCGCCCCTCGCGCCACGCGCGGACCGGGCCGAGCACACTGAAACGCAGGTCCGCGCCCGGCCCGGCCCCCGGGGCGGTGGCGCGTGCGGACTCTCCCGGTGCGCCGGACCGCCGCCGCTGCTCCGGTACCCGCGGTGCGCCGTCCATCGTCGCTGCCCCCTGCCCCTGCCTGCCGCACAGTCGCGTGTTCCCTGTCGTCCAGACGGCGCGCCGCCGATTCGCCGAACCGTCATGGGCAACTACGACAGTTTGCCTTGTTCGCGGCGCATACGTCAGCCGCGCGAGGCAGCCATCACAGACACCTCACGCCTGACGTCCTCCGATGTCCTCCGATGTCCTCCACACCGACTAGCTGACGGGTCGTCAGATCGGCGCTACGGTGAGGCCATGGAGACCCCGGAGCCCGAAATCGCCGCACATCGCCGCCACGACACCGATCTTCAGTCCTCCCCGCCCTCCCCGCCCTCCCGGCCCGCCCCGGCCTCGCCGCCCTTCCCGCGCATCATCTCCGTCGACGACCACACCGTCGAACCCCCGGCCGTCTGGGCCGACCGGCTCCCCGCCAAGTACCAGGACACCGGGCCCCGTGTCGTCCGCGCCCCCTTGAAGGACATGTCCTTCCTCGGCGGGAAGTTCGCGCCGGTCATGGGCGCTCCCGGGGACGACGGGCCCGTCGGGGACTGGTGGGTCTACGAAGACCTGCACCGGCCGCTCACCCGCCTCGACACCGCCGTCGGCTACGACAGGGACGAGATCAGGCTCGAAGTCATCACGTACGAGCAGATGCGTCCCGGCTCGTACGACGTCCCGGCCCGCCTCGCCGACATGGACGTCAACCACGTCCAGTCGGCCCTGTGCTTCCCCACCTTCCCGCGCTTTTGCGGCCAGACCTTCACCGAGGCCGAGGACCGTGAGCTGGGGCTGCTGTGCGTGCGCGCCTACAACGACTGGATGGTGGAGGAGTGGTGCGGGCCGCGGGCCGGCGGGCGGCTGATACCCCTCACCCTCGTGCCCCTGTGGGACGCCGGGCTCGCCGCCGCCGAGGTGCGCCGCAACGCCGCGCGCGGTGTGCGCGCCGTCGCCTTCTCCGAGATACCGCCGCACCTCGGGCTGCCGTCGGTGCACACCGACGAATGGGACCCGTTCCTCGCGGCCTGCGACGAGACCGGGACCGTCATCGCCATGCACATCGGCTCCAGCAGCAGGATGCCGTCCACGTCGCCGGACGCGCCGCCCGCCGTCGGCTCCACCATCACCTTCGCCAACTGCTGCTTCTCGATGGTCGACTGGCTGATGAGCGGCAAGTTCGAGCGCTTCCCGAATCTGCGCGTCATGTACGCCGAGGGGCAGATCGGCTGGATCCCGTACGTCATCGAGCGCGCCGACGTGGTGTGGGAGGAGAACCGCGGCTGGGGCGGCGTCGCGGACAGGGTGCGCAGGCGGCCCAGCGAGTACTTCGCCGAGCACGTCTTCGGCTGCTTCTTCGACGACGCCTTCGGCCTGCGCAACCTCGACTCCATCGGGGTCGGCAACGTCCTGTACGAGACCGACTACCCGCACTCCGACTCGACCTGGCCCAAGTCGCGCGAGGTCGGCGAGGCGCAGATGGGGCATCTGGCGCCGGACGTGGTGGAGCGGATCGTGCGCGGGAACGCCATCGATCTGCTCGGACTGTCCCCGGAAGGGCTGTGGGTGGCCTGATGGGGACCTCGCTCGCGTACGGGATGCAGCTCCCCGTCCAGTCGCAGTCCACCCTGTACGCCGAGGCATGGGAGGCCGGGGCGGGCGTCGAGGACCTCGTCGAGGTCGCCCGCACCGCCGACCGCTGCGGCTTCGACTACATCGCCTGCTGCGACCACGTCGCCATCCCGCGCCGCCTCGCCGACACGATGAGCACGGTCTGGTACGACCCCGTCGCCACGCTCGCCCATCTCGGCGCCGTCACCGAACGGGTGCGGCTCATGACCCACGTGGCGATCGTCGCCCTGCGCCATCCGCTCGCCGCCGCCAAGCAGTACGCGACGCTCGACCACCTCTGCGGCGGCCGCCTCGTCCTCGGCGTCGGCGCCGGGCACGTGCGGGAGGAGTTCGAGGCGCTCGGCGTCGACTTCGCCGGGCGGGGCGCCGTCCTCGACGAGACCGTGGACGCGCTGAGGGCCGCCCTCGGGCCGCGGGAGTATCCGCGGTTCAAGGGAGAGCGGTACGCCTTCGAGGGGCTCGGGCAGCGGCCCCGGCCCGCCCAGCGCCGCGTACCGGTCTGGGTGGGCGGTTCCTCCGCCCCCGCGCTGCGCCGGGCCGCGCTGCGCGGCGACGGGTGGCTGCCGCAGGGCGACCCGCGCGACCGGCTGCCCGGCCGGATCGAACGGCTGCGGCGGCTGCGCGGCGAGGCGGGGATCGAGGAACCGTTCACCGTCGGCGCGATCGTCGAGCCGCTGTACGTGGGCCGGCCGTCCTGGAACGTCGGGCGGCGCACGCTGAGCGGGGGCGCGGACGAGCTGGCTCAGTCGTTGCGCGCGTACCCGGCCATGGGGGTCGACCAGATCCAGGTGCGGTTCCGCAGCCGCGGCCGCGCCGAGCTCGTCGACCAGATGGCGGCCTTCGCGCGTGATGTGGCGCCGCGGATCACGGACTGACCGGACAGGGGAACGAGAGGGGAGAGACCATGGGCAAGCTCGACGGACGTGTCGTCCTCGTCACCGGCGCCGCGCGCGGGCAGGGCGAGCAGGAGGCCCGCCTGTTCACGGAGGAAGGGGCGAAGGTCGTCCTCGCCGATGTGCTCGACGGCCAGGGGGAGGCCGTCGCCGAGGAGTTGGGCGGACTCTACGTCCATCTCGACGTCGGCAGCGCGGACGACTGGGGGCGGGCCGTCGCCGAGGCGAAGGCCGCGTACGGGAAGATCGACGGGCTCGTCAACAACGCGGGGATACTCCGGTTCAACGAGCTCGTCTCCACGCCCCTCGACGAGTTCCAGCAGATCGTGCGGGTCAACCAGGTCGGCACCTTCCTCGGCATCAAGCACGTCGCGCCGCAGATCGCGGCGGCCGGTGGCGGGTCCATCGTCAACACCGCCTCGTACGCGGGGGTGACGGGCATGGCGTACGTGGGCGCGTACACCGCCACCAAGCACGCCGTCGTCGGCCTCACGCGGGTGGCCGCGATGGAGCTGGCCGGGCAGGGCATCCGGGTCAACGCCGTCTGTCCGGGCGCCATCGACACCGCCATGAGCAACCCCGCCCAGCTCGACCCGGAGGCCGACACCGAGGAGGCGGCCCGGGCGCTCGGCGAGCTGTACCGCAAGCTCGTGCCGCTGGGGCGGGTCGGCAGGCCGCAGGAGGTGGCGCGGCTCGCGCTGTTCCTCACGGCGGAGGACGAGTCCTCGTACATCACGGGCCAGCCGTTCGTGATCGACGGCGGATGGCTGGCGGGCGTCAGCGTTCTCTGACGCGGCGTCATGTATTGACCTCCCGCAGGCGCGGTGGAACAGTCGGGGCAGCTGATCTGACGGTGCGTCAGAAAATGTGCGTCAGACACTGGACTAGGACGGTGAACCTCCTTGGAATTCGGGCTCTTTGTACAGGGATACGTGGGCAAGCAGGCACTGACCGACCCGACGGCAGAGCACCGCGCGCTCATGAACGAGACCGAGTACGTCATCCAGGCGGACAAGTCCGGCTTCAAGTACGCCTGGGCGTCCGAGCACCACTTCCTGGAGGAGTACTCGCATCTGTCGGCCAACGACGTGTTCCTCGGATACCTCGCGCACGCGACGGACCGGATCCACCTCGGCTCCGGCATCTTCAACCCGCTCGCCCCGGTCAACCACCCCGTCAAGGTCGCCGAGAAGGTCGCCATGCTCGACCACCTCAGCGAGGGCCGGTTCGAGTTCGGCAGCGGGCGCGGTGCCGGAAGCCACGAGATCCTCGGCTTCCTGCCGGGCATCACCGACATGAACCACACCAAGGAGATCTGGGAAGAGACCATCGCCGAGTTCCCGAAGATGTGGCTCCAGGAGGAGTACGTCGGGTTCCAGGGCAAGCACTGGTCGCTGCCGCCGCGCAAGATCTTCCCCAAGCCGCACGGCAGGTCGCACCCCGCCATGTGGTACGCGGCCGGGTCCCCGCCCTCGTACGCCATGGCGGCCAGGAAGGGGCTGGGTGTGCTCGGGTTCAGCGTGCAGAAGGTCTCCGACATGGAGTGGGTCCTTGAGCAGTACAAGACCGCGATCCAGGACCCCGACCCGATCGGCGACTTCGTCAACGACAACGTGATGGTCACGTCGACCGCGATCTGCGCCGAGACGCACGACAAGGCCGTCGAGATCGCGGTGAACGGCGGCCTGAACTACCTCCAGTCGCTGGTCTTCCGCTACCACGACACGTTCCCGCGGCCCGAGGGGATTCCCCAGTGGCCCGAGATCCTGCCCGAGTACACGGCCGAGATCATCGAACTGCTCATCGCCGAGGAGCTGATGATCTGCGGTGACCCGGACGAGGTGCTGCGGCAGTGCAAGCGGTGGGAACAGGCCGGGGCGGACCAGCTGTCGTTCGGACTGCCGATCGGGATCTCGCACGAGGACACGCTCACCACGATCCGGCTGATCGGGGAGCACGTCATTCCGAAGATCGACACGGATCCGGTGCACCGGACCACCAGGTTCCGCAGGTCCTAGTCCGTCCGTGCCGCCCGCCCCGGGGCTCCGCCCCGAGTGGTGCCGCACCGCCTTGAGGCGCGCGCCCCATTTCCGGAAAGGAGACGTCCCCGCATGCTCGACCACCTGATCCAGGGCGCCACCGTCGTCGACGGCACCGGCGCCCCCGCCCGCGTCGCCGACGTCGGCATCCGCGACGGGCGGATCGCCGCCGTCGGACCGCCCGGCACCGTGACCGAGGAGGCCGGCGCCACCGAGGACGCCACGGGCCTCGTCCTCGCGCCCGGGTTCGTCGACCCGCACACGCACTACGACGCCCAGCTCTTCTGGGACCCGTACGCGACGCCCTCCCTCAACCACGGTGTGACCACCGTGGCCGGCGGCAACTGCGGATTCACGCTCGCGCCGCTCAACCCACAGCGGCCGGGCGACGCCGACTACACGCGGCGGATGATGTCCAAGGTCGAGGGCATGTCCCTGGTGGCGCTTGAGGAGGGGGCGCCCTGGACGTGGCACTCGTTCGCCGAGTACCTCGACGCGCTCGACGGGCGCATCGCCGTCAACGCCGGGTTCATGGTCGGGCATTGCGCGCTGCGGCGATACGTCATGGGCGCGGACGCGGTGGGCGGGCAGCCGACCGAGGAGCAGATGGACGCGATGGTCGCGCTGCTGCACGACGCCCTGGAGGCGGGGGCGTGGGGGCTCTCCACGACCCAGTCGTCCACGCACTCCGACGGCGACGGCAGACCGGTCGCCTCGCGGCACGCGCTGCCCGCCGAACTGATCGCGCTCAGCAAGGCGGTCGGGGAGCACGAGGGCACGCAGATCGAGGCGATCGTCGCCGGGTGCCTGGACCAGTTCGGCGACGACGAGATCGACCTGCTCGTGGAGATGAGCGCCGCCGCCGGACGGCCCCTCAACTGGAACGTGCTGACCATCGACGCCGCCGTACCCGAGCGCGTACCGCGCCAGCTCGAAGCCAGTGAGCGGGCACGGAAGGCGGGCGGGCGGATCGTCGCGCTCACCATGCCGATCCTGACCCCGATGAACATGTCCCTGGGCACGTTCTGCGCGCTCAACCTCATCCCCGGCTGGGGCGAGATCCTCGGTCTGCCGGTCGACGAGCGGATCGCCGGGCTGCGCGACCCGGACGTACGGGCCCGGATGCTGCGCCGCGCCGACAGCAAGGAGGCCGGAGTCTTCCGGCGGCTCGCGAACTTCGGGCGGTACGTCATCGGGGACACGTACTCCCCGGCGAACGAGGGGCTGACCGGGCGCGTGGTGCGGGACATCGCCGCCGAGCGGGGGCAGGAACCCTTCGAGTGCCTGGTCGAGATATGCGCCGACGACCGTCTCCGTACGGTTCTTTGGCCCATGCCCACCGACAACGACCCCGGCTCGTGGGCGCTGCGGGCCCGGACGTGGCAGCACGAGGACGTGATGCTCGGCGGATCGGACGCCGGGGCGCATCTGGACCGGATGTGCGGGGCGCCGTACACGACACGGTTCATCGGGGACTGTCTGCGCGGGCGGAAGCTGCTCGGCCTCGAACAGGCGGTGAAGATGCTCACCGACGACCCGGCCCGGCTGTTCGGGCTGCGGGAGCGCGGGCAGGTGCGGGAGGGCTGGCACGCGGACCTGGTCCTGTTCGACCCCGAGACCGTCGACGCGGGCCGGGCGCAGCTCGTCCACGACCTGCCGGGCGACAGCCCCCGGCTCGACTCCAGGGCGCTCGGCGTCAAGGCCGTGTGGGTCAACGGCGTCGAGGCGATACGTGACGACGCGGTGAGCGGGGCGGTGCCGGGAAAGGTGCTCAGGTCGGGACGGGACACGCGGACGGTGAGCACGAGATGAGCGTCGACAGGGGCAGGTTGTTCATCGGCGGGGCGTGGGTCGAGCCGGACGCCGGGCACTACGACGTGGTCGACCCGGCGAGCGAGGAGGCGGTCGGCAGGGCGCCCGAGGCATCCGCGCGGCAGGTGCGCGACGCCGCCCGCGCGGCCCGCGACGCCTTCGGACCGTGGTCCCGTACGAAGCCGGAGGAGCGCGCGGCGATCCTCGACCGGGCCGCCGACGTGATGCAACGGGACTTCGCCGCCAACGCCGAGCTCGCGCAGGCGGAGACCGGGGCGACCCCGGGGACCGCGCGCGGCATGCAGGTCGCGGTGGGCGTGGCGCGGTTCCGGCGGTACGCGCGCGGCGCGCTCGAACCCGTGGAGGAGGGGCTGACGCCGCAGATCAGCGAGGCCGGGCCGATGGGCAGGGCGGGCGTCACGGGCGCGCTCGCCGTGCGGCAGCCGGTGGGCGTGGTCACCTGCATCACGTCGTACAACAATCCGTGGGCCAACCCGGCCGGCAAGATCGCCCCGGCGCTCGCGATGGGCAACACGGTCGTCGTCAAGCCCGCACCGCAGGACCCGCTCTCGGTCTACCGGATGGCGGCGGCCCTGGAGGAGGCGGGCGTCCCCGAGGGCGTGGTGAACGTCGTCTCCGGGCAGTCGCCGGCCGTCGGCGAGGCGGCCGTCGACTCGCCGGACGTCGACATGGTCAGCTTCACCGGCTCCACGGCCGTCGGACAGCGGATCGGCGAGGTGTGCGGGCGCGGCATCAAGCGGCAGCTGATGGAGCTGGGCGGGAAGGGCGCCGCGCTCGTCCTCGACGACGCCGACCTGGACTCGGCGGTCGCCGGCATCGGCACGACGTACGCCTTCTACAGCGGGCAGATCTGTACGGCGCCGACGCGCGCGATCGTGCACCGGTCCGTGTACGAGGAGTTCGTGGCGAAACTCTCCGCCTACATCGGCCACATGAAGGTCGGCGACCCGAGGGAGAAGGGCACGGTGGTCGGCCCCGTGATCTCGGCGGCGCACCGCGACCGGATCGAGTCGTACGTCGAACTGGGCCGCAAGGAGGGCGCGACGGTCGTCGCGGGCGGCGAACGCCCGCAGGGCCGCGGCCTGGACACCGGCTTCTACGTCGCCCCGACGCTGCTCGCCGACTGCACCCAGGAGATGCGGGTCGTACGGGAGGAGATCTTCGGCCCGGTCGTGACCGTCGTCCCCTACGACGGCGGCGACGGCGACAGCGGCGACGACGAGGCCGTCCGCCTCGCCAACGACTCCGACTACGGCCTCATCGACTACGTCTGGTCCGGCGACGTGGCCCGCGCCTTCCGGGTGGCCCGGCGGCTGCGGGCGGGCGGCGTCGGCGTGAACACGGTGGGCCGCAACATGGAGGCCCCGTTCGGCGGGTTCAAGAGGAGCGGTGTGGGCCGTGACGTGGGCTCGTACGCCCTGCACGCGTACAGCGAGTGGCAGGCGCTGGTGTGGCCGGGGTGACGGGAGCGGGCCGTGACGGGTGCCGGGGACGGCGGTGGCGGGGCGGCACGGCCCCGTCCGGCTCGCTCGTATGCTCGGTCCATGAGTGATGATCGGGACGCCGTACCCCAGACACCGGCAGCCGACCGACCCACCACCAACGCGATGCGCCGCGCGCTGAAACGAGCCAGGGACGGCGTCGCGCTCGACACCGCCGAGGCGGCCGTCCTGTTGCGGGCCCGCGGCGACGACCTGCGCGACCTGACCGCGTCCGCCGCGCGCGTGCGGGACGCGGGGCTCGCGGCGGCGGGTCGTCCTGGCGTCATCACGTACTCCAAGAGCGTCTTCGTCCCGCTGACCCGGCTGTGCCGCGACAAGTGCCACTACTGCACGTTCGTGACCGTCCCCGGCAAGCTGCGGCGGGCCGGACACGGGATGTTCATGTCGCCCGACGAGGTGCTCGACGTCGCCCGGCGCGGCGCCGAACTCGGCTGCAAGGAAGCCCTCATCACCCTCGGCGACAAGCCGGAGGAGCGCTGGCCCGAGGCCCGTGAGTGGCTGGACGCGCACGGTTACGACGACACCCTCGCCTACGTGCGCGCCATGGCGATCCGCATCCTGGAGGAGACCGGGCTGCTGCCCCACCTCAACCCGGGCGTGCTGACGTGGACCGACTTCCAGCGGCTCAAGCCCGTCGCGCCCAGCATGGGCATGATGCTGGAGACCACCGCCGAGCGGCTGTGGGCCACGCCCGGCATGCCGCACCACGGCTCACCGGACAAGGAACCGGCCGTACGGCTGCGGGTGCTGGAGGACGCGGGCCGCTCATCGGTGCCCTTCACCTCCGGGCTGCTCATCGGGATCGGCGAGACGTACGAGGAGCGCGCCGAGTCGCTGTTCGCGCTGCGCCGCGTGGCCCGCTCCTACCACGGTGTGCAGGAGCTGATCATCCAGAACTTCCGCGCCAAGCCGGACACGGCGATGCGCGGGATGCCCGACGCGGACCTCGACGACCTGGTCGCCACCATCGCGGTCGCCCGGCACATCATGGGCCCGGCGGGGAACATCCAGGCGCCGCCCAACCTCGTCGACGGCGAGTACGCGCGGATCGTCGCGGCCGGGATCGACGACTGGGGCGGGGTCTCCCCGGTCACCATCGACCACGTCAACCCGGAGAAGCCGTGGCCGAAGCTGGAGGAGCTGGCCGCCAGGTCCGCGCAGGCCGGTTTCGAGCTGCGCGAACGCCTCTGCGTCTACCCGGAGTTCGTGACGCGCGGCGAACCGTGGCTCGACCCGCGGCTGCTGCCCCACGTCCGCGCCCTCGCCGACCCGGTCACCGGCCTGGCCGTGCCGGACGCCCCGGTCGTCGGCCGCCCCTGGCAGGAGCCGGACGAGGAGTTCGCGGTGGCCGCGCCGACCGGCCGCACCGACCTGCACCGCACCATCGACACCGAGGGCCGCACCACCGACCGCCGCGACGACTTCGACGAGGTCTACGGCGACTGGGAGGCGCTGCGCGAACAGGCCGCGCCCGGCATGGTGCCCGAACGCATCGACGGCGACGCCCGCGAAGCCCTCGCCGTGGCCGCCGACGACCCGACCCGCCTCACCGACGAGCAGGCCCTCGCCCTGCTCCACGCCGACGGGCCCGCGCTCGACGCGCTCTGCTCGGTCGCGGACGACATCCGCGCCTCGGCGGTCGGCGACGACGTCACGTACATCGTCACCCGCAACATCAACTTCACCAACGTCTGTTACACCGGCTGCCGTTTCTGCGCCTTCGCCCAGCGGCGCACGGACGCCGACGCGTACACCCTCTCCCTCGGCCAGGTCGCCGACCGGGCCCAGCAGGCGTGGGACGTGGGGGCGGTGGAGGTCTGCATGCAGGGCGGCATCCACCCGGACCTGCCCGGGACCGCCTACTTCGACATCGCGAAGGCGGTCAAGGAGCGGGTGCCCGGCATGCATGTGCACGCCTTCTCGCCGATGGAGGTCGTCAACGGCGCGACCCGCACCGGACTGTCGATCCGCGAGTGGCTGAGCGCGGCGAAGGAGGCGGGCCTCGACTCGATCCCCGGAACAGCCGCCGAGATCCTCGACGACGAGGTCCGCTGGGTCCTCACCAAGGGCAAACTGCCCACCGCCACCTGGATCGAGGTCGTCAAGGCCGCGCACGAACTGGGCATCCGCTCCTCGTCGACCATGATGTACGGGCATGTGGACCAGCCCCGGCACTGGCTCGGGCATCTGCGCACCCTGGCCGCGATCCAGCAGGAGACCGGTGGCTTCACGGAGTTCGTGACGCTGCCCTTCATCCACACCAACGCGCCGGTGTACCTGGCGGGGATCGCCCGCCCCGGCCCGACGACACGGGACAACCGGGCGGTCACCGCCATGGCGCGCGTCCTGCTCCACCCGCACATCCCCAACATCCAGACCAGCTGGGTGAAGCTGGGGACCGAGGGCGCCGCCGAGATGCTGCGCTCCGGCGCCAACGACCTGGGCGGCACCCTGATGGAGGAGACCATCTCCCGGATGGCCGGGTCCTCGTACGGCTCGTACAAGTCGGTCAAGGACCTGGTGGCCGTGGCCGACGCGGCGGGCCGCCCGGCGAAGCCACGCACGACGCTGTACGGGGAGGTGCCCGAGGAGCGGGTGCGCGCGGCCCGCGCCTCGGACGGGCATCTGCCGGAACTGCTGCCGGTGTCGGGGGATGCCTAGTAGGGCTTGGTCATGTTGGTGCGGGGTCTGGCATGTCGCGGTGACAGGTGGGGCAGGCGCCGGTCCAGATCACGAGGAGTATCTGCAGCTCGCGGACGACTTGGTAGAGGCTCAGGCCGACGCCGTCTCTTTTGGGGATCGGCTCAGCCGTTGCAGGGTGCAGAAGGCGTGGGCGACGGAGACGAGGGTGACGTGGTGGTGCCAGCCTGGCCAGGTCCGGCCTTCGAAGTGGGCCAGGCCCAGGGCCTGTTTCATCTCGCGGTAGTCGTTCTCGATGCGCCAGCGGAGCTTCGCGGTGCGGACCAAGGTGGCCAGCGGGGTGGTCTCGGGCAGGTTGGAGAGCCAGAACTGCACGGGCTCGTCCTGGTCGGCGGGCCATTCGGCCAGCAGCCAGCGCACCGGAAGCCCCGTGTCGGCCGTGGCCTTGCGGATCTCACGTCCGGCGGGCCGGATCCGCAGGGCCACGAAGCGCGAGTACATGCGCTTGTGCCCGCTGCGGCCACTGCCCGGCCGTGATCCCTCCCTCCACTGCACCGGCCGCGCGGAAGCTTTGCCGGCCGCCATGACCAGGCTCTTCACCCGCTGGGCCGGATCGGGGTAGGCCGGGACCGGCGGTCGGCCCCGGCCGGTGTAGGCCGCCGTGCACGGCTGTACGTCCCGGGGCTGCGCGGTGGTCGTGGTGGAGATGCCCACCACGTAGTCGAGACCGCGTTCTTCCAGGCCGAGCCGGAAGGCGGCGGTGTCCCCATAGCCGCCGTCGGCGATGACCTGGGGCACCTCGATGCCCCAGGACCGCGTCTCGTCGATCATGTCGAGGGCCAGCTGCCACTTCTCGACATGGCCCGCCTGGGCGGGGATGGCGCACTTGGTCCGGCGGGCCACCTTGGCCGGATCGGCCTTCGGCGAGGCGGAATCCCAGCTCCCGGGCAGGAACAGACGCCAGTTCACCGCCGCCGAGGCGCCGTTCGAAGCCAGGTGCAGCGACACCCCGGCCTGGCAGTTGGTGACCTTCCCCGCGGTGCCGGTGTACTGCCTGCTCACGCACGCCGACGCGTCCCCGTCCTTGAGGAACCCGGTGTCATCGATGATCAGCGCGGTGGGCTTGATGACCGGCTGCATCCGCCAGGCCAGACGGGCCCGCACATGTGCCGCATCCCACGGGCTGGAGGTGACGAAGTGGGCCAGGGCCTGCCGGTTGCCGTCCTCGCCCAGACGGGCGGCCATCGGCTCCACCGACTTGCGCCCGCCGTCCAGCAACAGGCCCCGCAAATAGACCCCGCCCCACCGGCGCTGATCCGCCCGCGCGAACGGCTCGAACATCTCCGCCGCGAAGTCCTCCAGATCACACCGGACCGCAGCCAACTCCCCACCCAACACACCCGATCAACGACACAACCCATCAAGAAGACACGCCACCACGGACCACACATGACCAAGCACTACTAGCTCTTCCCCGCCGCTTGATTGGTCGAGTGCCCAAGGCGTACGCTTTGGGCACTCGACCAATCCGTTGCGACACGCATGCGACGCGCATGCTGAGGGTGAGAGGTGTGATGTGGACGAGGTGAGGGCACCCGTTCGGCGCCGCGGAAGCGTGCGGCTGCGCGGGGTGGACAAGACGTACGGAACCGCCGAGGCCGCCGTGCACGCGCTGCGCGGCGTCGATCTCGACATCGAGCCGGGGGAGCTGGTCGTGGTGCTCGGGCCCAGCGGGTCGGGGAAGACCACCCTGCTCAACCTCATCGGCGGGATCGAGGCCGCCGACGCCGGGCGGCTCGCCGTCGCCGAACAGGACATCAGCCACAGCAAACCGGCCTCGCTCACCGCGTTCCGCCGCGAGCACATCGGGTTCGTGTTCCAGTTCTTCAACCTCGTGCCGACGCTGACCGCCCGCGAGAACGTCGAGGTGATCGTCGAACTGACCGGGCGCGGCGACCGGGCGCGCGCCACCGAACTGCTCGAAGCCGTCGGGCTCGGCGACCGCACGGACCACTTCCCGGCCCAGATGTCCGGCGGCCAGCAGCAGCGTGTCGCCATCGCCCGCGCCCTGGTCACCGACCCGGACCTGCTGCTCGCCGACGAGCCGACCGGCGCCCTCGACACCGCCACCGGGCGCCGCATCCTGGAGCTGATGCAGCGCAGCAACCGCGAGGGCCGCACCGTCCTCATGGTCACCCACAACGCCGGCATCGCCGCGCTCGCCCACCGCGTCGTCCGTATGCGCGACGGGCGCGTGGAGTCCGTCGAACGGCAGGCCACGCCCGCCGACGTGTCCGCCGTGGAATGGTGAGGGGGCCGGCCGCCGTGCGACACGAACGCCCCGTACGCCACGTACTGCTCACCAAGACCCGGCGCGACCTGCGGCGCAGGCTCGCCCAGTTCGCCGCCGTCACCGTCACCGTCATGCTGGGCGTCACGCTCTTCGTCGCCAGCTACGACGCGTACCTCAACCTCGACGCGTCCTACGAACGCACCTACAGCCGCCTCCACTTCGCCGACCTCGTCGCCACCGCACCCGACGCGCGCACGCTCGCCGACCGCGTGCGCACCGCCGACGGCGTCGCCGCCGTCACCACCCGCACCCAGGCCGACCTGCCGCTCACCATCGGCGGCCTCAAGCTCGACGGGCGCGTCATCGGCCTGCCCGACAGCGGCAAGGCCCCGGCCGTCGACCGGATCGACGTCACGGACGGCCGCGCGCCCGCCGCGGGCGACACGAGCGGCGCCGTGATGGAACAGCACGCCGCGAAGACCTTCCACATCAAACCCGGCGACCGCGTCAGCGCCTACGACGGCCGCACCTGGCACACCCTGACCGTGCGCGGCATCGCCGAGTCGCCCGAGTACCTGTGGCCCGCCCGCAACCGGCAGGAGGCGCTCGCCGACCCGCACTCCTTCGCCGCCCTGTACGTGCCCGAGTCCACGGCCCGCGCTCTCTCCGGGGCCGCGAGCCCCGGCCAGGCGCTCGTCCGGTTCGCCCCGCACACCGGCTCCGCCACGGCCGACCGGATCACCGGCGAACTGCGCGCAGCGGGCGCGGTGCACGTGGAGCCGCGGGCGGACCAGCCGTCCAACTCCACGCTCGCCGAGGACCTCGCGGGCTTCAAGGAGATCGCGGTCGCCTTCCCGCTGCTCTTCCTGTCCGCCGCGGGCGTCGCCGCGTACGTGCTGATCACCCGGCTCGTCCTCGCCGAGCGGCGGATCATCGGCACCCTGCTCGCCGCCGGGGCGCGGCGCGGCGCCGTCGTACGCCACTACCTCAGCCACGCCGTCGTCTCCGCCACCGCGGGCGCGGTCGTCGGGGTCGTCCTCGGCGCCGTGGCCACCTCCGCCATGACCCGCGCCTACACCTCCGCGCTCGGCATCCCGGACACCGTCGTCGGGCAGCACGTGCCGACGACCCTGCTCGGCCTGGCCTTCGGGGTCGTCGTGGGCCTGGTCGCCGGGGGCGCGCCCGCGATCGCCGCCGCCCGCACCGCGCCCGCCGAGGCGA
>NZ_JAPHNL010000329.1 GCF_026274175.1 Streptomyces beihaiensis | reverse complement strand
CGCCGCGGGTATCGTCAACCGGCTCGGCCAGCCCGACGTCTTCGGAGACAACGGGCTCGGCTGGACGAACGTCGCCAAGGTCTTTGCAGGTGCGGGCGGTGCGCTGCTCGATCCGGACATCGGTCTGCCGCTGATGTTCTGCATCGGTGTCGCGATCGGCATGGCGAAGAAGGCGGACGGATCGACGGCGCTCGCGGCGGCGGCCGGGTTCCTGGTCTACCGGGGTGTGCTGCACCAGTTCCCGCAGGACTGCGCGCACGGGGCGAAGGCGGTCTCGATCGGATGCCAGGCAGCGGACGGCACCCTGAGCGCGTTCACCTACCAAAATCCGGGGGTGTTCGGCGGCATCATCATGGGGTTCTTGGCCAGCTTCTTCTGGGTGCGCTACCACCGCACGAAGCTGGTCGACTGGCTCGGGTTCTTCAACGGCCGCCGCCTGGTCCCGATCATCATGGCGTTCGTCGGCATCGTCTTCGCGGTGATCTGTCTGGGGATCTGGCCGCCGGTGGGTACCGGCCTGGAGAACTTCTCCGACTGGCTGAAGGGGCTCGGCGCGTGGGGTTCGGGCATCTACGGTGTCGCGAACCGTGCGCTGCTGGTCATCGGCCTGCACCAGTTCCTGAACGTGCCGATGTGGTTCCAGTTCGGCTCGTACACGAAGCCGGACGGCACGGTCGTGCACGGCGACATCAACATGTTCCTCAGCGGGGACCCGAGCGCGGGCATCTACCAGTCGGGCTTCTTCCCGATCATGATGTTCGCGCTGCCCGCGGCCTGTCTGGCGATGTATCACTGCGCGCGGCCGGAGCGGCGCAAGGCGATCGGCGGCATGATGATCTCGCTCGCGCTGACGTCGTTCGTCACGGGCATCACGGAACCGATCGAGTACTCGTTCGTCTTCATCGCTCCGGCGCTGTACGCGGTGCACGCGGTGCTCACCGGTGTGTCGATGGCGGTGACGTGGGGTCTTGGTGTCCATGACGGCTTCAGCTTCTCGGCGGGCCTGATCGACTACGTGATCAACTGGGGTCTGGCGACCAAGCCGTGGCTGATCATTCCGATCGGCCTGTGCTTCGCGGCCGTGTATTACGTGGTGTTCCGATTCGCGATCACGAAGTTCGACATCAAGACGCCGGGCCGTGAACCGGCGGAGGAGGTCGAGGACATCACGAGGGTCTGAGGGCGGCCTCCAGCCTCCCCTTGAAGGCCCCCCGGACTTCTGGTCCGGGGGGCCTTCAACACATCTGAACCGTCGCCTCCACATATGTCTCAGGCCACAGAATCTCCGGGTTCCTTATCCGGCCCTCACCGTGCTACAACAGGTCTACACCACTCAGTGGTGTAGACCTTGTGGTCATCGGCCACGGTCCCCCCGAGACGCCGCCGTCCCACAACATGTCCCCTTGGCGGCGCCTGCCCCACTGGAGGAAGTTGTGTCCACGGCTAGTGCCGCGCCCGCGGCCGACAAGAAGAAGGGCGCCGGCGCAATGGCGGTCATGCAGCGCATCGGCCGCAGCCTCATGCTGCCGGTCGCAGTGCTGCCCGCCGCCGCCTTGCTGGTCCGATTCGGGCAGTCCGACATGCTCGGCAAAGACTCGTTCCCGACCATTGTCAACAAGCTCGCCGGCTACATGGCCGCAGGCGGTGGCGCGCTGCTCGACAACATGCCACTGCTGTTCTGCGTCGGCATCGCCATCGGTTTCGCCAAGAAGTCGGACGGTTCCACGGCTCTCGCCGCCGTCACCGGCTACCTGGTCTTCCACAAGGTCCTTGCGACCTTCACTGACAAGAATCTCCCGAAGGTCGCAAGCGTCGTCGACGGCAAGATCGTCATGAATGAGGCCCCGGTCGACGCGGGCGTTCTCGGAGGCGTGGTGATGGGCATTGTCGTCGCCCTCCTGTACCAGCGCTTCTACCGAACCAAGCTGCCCGACTGGGCCGGCTTCTTCGGTGGCCGTCGCCTGGTACCCATCCTCTCCGCGTTCTCGGGCCTCGCCGCCGGCATAGTCTTCGGCCTGATCTGGCCTGTCCTCGGCACCGGCCTGCACAACTTCAGCGAGTGGCTTGTCGGTTCGGGGGCGTGGGGTGCGGGCATCTTCGGTGTCGCCAACCGGGCGTTGATCCCCATCGGCATGCACCACCTCCTGAACTCGTTTCCCTGGCTCCAGGCCGGCTCCTACGACGACGGAGGCACCACCTACCACGGCGACATCGCCCGCTTCCTGCACGGCGACCCGACCGCGGGCCAGTTCATGACCGGCTTCTTCCCGATCATGATGTTCGCCCTTCCGGCGGCCTGCCTGGCCATCACGCACTGCGCACGGCCTGAGCGCCGCAAGGTCGTCGGCGGCATGATGTTCTCGCTCGCACTCACCGCGTTCGTCACCGGTGTCACCGAGCCGATCGAGTTCACCTTCATGTTCATCGCGCCGGTCCTCTACGCGATTCACGCCGTACTCACGGGTGTCTCCATGGCGCTCACCTGGGCGCTGGGTATGAAGGACGGTTTCGGCTTCTCCGCGGGCGCGGTCGACTACCTCCTGAACCTCGGCATCGCTTCCAAGCCCTGGATGCTCGCACTGGTCGGCCTGTGCTTCGCGGCGGTGTACTACGTGGTCTTCCGGTTCGCCATCATCAAATTCAACCTGCCGACGCCAGGCCGTGAATCCGACGAGGAACTGGCCGAGTTGGAGACGACCAAGACCAAGTAGCCCTGCTGCACGCCTCTCACATCTGGCCCCGGCCCTCCGGCCGGGGCCAGACGCATCCGCCGCCCCCATCCTTTAAGCCGTGTATGCCGCATGTCACAGCTATTAATGACTAATCACCCTTGATCACTAGATCACTTGGAATATAGCGTGATCAACGGGTCGCGACCGCACCCAACTGGGCCATGACCAGGCCCGGAAGCTACAAGAAGTGGGGAACCGATGAGCCTTTCCACGCTCCGCGACATGGAGTTCACAGCACTCACCGATGAAGAGGCGGCAGCCGCCTCCGGCGAGGGCAAGAAGCCCTCGCGCTGGCAGTGCTCGGCCTGGTACGCCCAGTCACTCAACCCGTTCGCCTGCGGCGGCTCGATGACCGACTGGTACAAGCTCTGGAAGAGCGAGGGTTGCGACAAGCTCTACGGCAAGTGAGTTGACGAAGAGGCGTGTGCCCTTCCCCGGCGGAAGGGCACACGCCTCTTTCCATTCGCGGGGGTTCTTAAATGAAGTGGCAGAAGTACCACACCCATCAAGAGGGCGAGAGCGACTGCGGCCCTGCTTGTACACGCATCGTGCTACGCAGACACGGCATCAATGTCGACAGCGCGATCCTGCGGGAATCCATCGGTCTCGGTGATCAGGGCTCCAACATGCTTGCCTTGCGGCAGGCACTGGCCGACTACGACGTAGAAGCCGAGCTGTTGAGGCTGACCATTCCCGAGCTCAGGCAGGCGCTGGCTGTGGCAGGACCGGCGATCCTGCTCCTTGATGACGACGGGTACCGCCATTTCGTCGTGGCGCACGACATCACTGCGCAGGGCGATCTCACGATCAGTGACCCCCTCTTCTCACGTGTCCGCAGGCTGCCGGCGCATGAACTGGCCAGGACGTTCCGCGGCGAGACTCTGATCACGGACAATCCCACCGGGCCAGGGCCGACACTGCGCTCCCGTTGGGGTTCTCTGCACGCCCCTCGCCTCCTGTGGGACTCGGCACGAAAGGATCGCCGCACTCTCGCATCGATTCTTCTTGCCACCATCACCGTCTCCCTCATGGCCCTGGCCATCAGCCTGTTCGTCCAGATAGCTGTCGACGCTGTCGTGCAGGGCGGTTCAATGAGCGCTCTGACAACGCTGTCCTCCGCATTCGTCGCCCTGGCCCTGGCCGCATCATGCCTCCAGTACGCGCGAGGACGCATGGTGGTGACGGTCAGTCAGCGGCTGCAACGGCGGCTGTCTCGCCGTTACACGGAGAAGCTACTGAAGCTCTCACCGTCGTTCTTCCGCAGCCGCAGGACGGGCGATCTCGTAAGCCGGTTCGACGATGTCCAGGAGATCCAGGGGCTGGTCACCACGACAAGCATCGGCGCGGCCATCGACCTGTTCGTCGTACTCACTGTGGGCGGGTATCTACTTGTCACGAACGCGCTACTTTTCGTCTTCCTGATACCGCCGGTCGTCTTCAACATCCTGAGCTCCTCACTGCTTTTCCCTTCAATTCGCGAATCAGCGGAAGAAGCCCTGCAACGCGACGCGACCTTGAAGTCCGAAGCGGTCAACCTCCTCCAAGGACAGGCCGAACTGGCGTCCTACGGCCGACGTAGTCTCGCACTCCACAGGCTGACCAATCTCCTCGACCGGCGGATCGCGGCAGAGACCCGGCTGGGCCGCCTCGAGAACCTGAACAGCGTTATCAAGGTAGCGAACCAAGCGGTCTTCACGGTGGTCGTCACATGGCTGGCACTGATCCATGTACACAAGTCGGAGCTGACCATCGGGCAGGTCTTCTCCTACCTGACCATGGCGGGTTACTTCCTGACCTCAATGGAATCGATCGCCTCCCTGCAGATCACCTTGCAACGTGCGGCGACCGCGCTCGGACGCTACCGGGACATCGCACTCCAGAAGGAAGACCCCCGGCTGACCCTCGACGCCGACGAGGCCGAAGTACCACAGGACCCGATGGACATCGAGATCGATGCACTCCGGGTCACACATCCGGCTGCCTCACGCCCGGCCGTCGACAGTCTGTCGCTGACCATTCCCGCCGGGCACAGCATTCTCGTTCGAGGTGGCAACGGCTCAGGGAAGAGCACGCTTCTCACCGCCCTGGCCGGGTTGATGTCCGAGTACTCGGGGAGCATGAAACTCGGAGGCGCGGAAGTGCGACGCGTGGAGGACGCGACCCTGCGGCAACACATCCTCTATGTTCCTGAAACACCCACCATTCTCGCCGCCTCCGTGCGCGAGAACCTCACTCTTGGTGTGGATCACCCCGAAGAACACATCAGAAGAGCCTGTCGGTCCGCACGCATCATGGACGTCATTGATGCCCTCCCCGAAGGTATGAACCACCGTCTCCGAGAGGGAGGCACTGGACTTTCGCGGGGGCAGCTCCAAAGGCTCTCACTGGCCCGAGCACTGTTGCACGCGCCGCGCGTTTACCTCTTCGACGAGAGTTTCAGCGGAGTCGACCGGGATACGTTCCAGGAGATCTGGACCGAACTCAGTGCGCTCGGCTCGACCAGACTTCTCGTCTCTCACGGAAGTGTGCACGACATCCACATCGACTTCTGTTTCTCACTGGACGGGAGCGATGCGGTGCATCCGGTGCCCTCGCCGCAGCCGACACATCCCAGAGACAGTCGTCTGCAGAAAGTCCAGATATGAACATCACCGACCTGATACAGCTCGCGCACTCGGCTCCTCCCTCCCCGCTCTGGGAAGATGTGAAATTGATCAACGCGGTGAGTCACGAACTCGCTGCGGAACCGCTCCCGATCACGGATGTCGACTCGCTCGTCGACGGCTACGACCGGTTCCCTTGCCCCCCGGTCACCGCCGCGGTTCTCACGCGCGACGAGGCTGGACTCATCGGCCCGTGTCTGTCTGCCCTCGTACACGATGCCGGACAGGTCCTGGTCATAGATTCAGGCTCGACCGACGACACCCTGCTGCACGCCGCTGCCGCACACCCACAGGTACGCGCACTGGAGGTGCCCTGGTCCGATGATTTCGCCCACCACCGGAACGTGGCACTGCGCGAGATCCCGGATGGCTGGGTGATGTTCGTGGACGCGGACGAAACCCTGTATGAGGAGGATGCCGGGCACATACGCCGGGCGCTTCACGCCCTGGACTATCTGCTGCCGGACACCGATCTCTCGGTGTGCCCGGTCATCACGGACCTGGACGGCACGACATACACGGAAAACCGTCGGATCCTGCGCGCCGCCACGTCTTCCAGGTTCCGCGGGCGGGTCCATGAGCGCCCGTACGACCCCGCCGGAAACATCCCACCTCGCGCCTACGTCTCCGCCCGTTTCAGCCATCGGGGCTACACACCGGAAGAGGTGGCCCGGAAACAGAAGCGCAGCCGCAACGGCCACCTCCTGAGCCTGTGCCGCGAGGAAGAACCAGCGAATCCCAAATGGATCTACTACGAGATCCGCGACACGGTCGACCGCCGCACTGCCGGCCCTGAGGCTCTCAAGGAGCACTTCGCAAGGCTGGCCACAGCAGTCGAAGCGCTGGAACCATCGGACGGACCGGACTGCGTGAGTGAACTCAGATCCGACTTCTGGGTGCTGCTGTGCGAGCTGGCCCTGGGTTTTGGCGGTACGGCGGAAGTCACCCACTGGGCAGATCGCCTCGAAGCCGTCGGAGGGCACATCGAGGCCACCTACTTCCGCAGTGTCATGGAGACGAGTCGGCTCGTCTCCCGTCTCTCGGTAGTCGCCGACCGGATCACCGGAATGGAGAAGTGGGAAACGCCGGACAATCGCCTCCTCCTGGCCCGGCTGTTCGAACTGCAGACCACCATCGCGCTGGCCTGCGGCCGGTACGAGCTCGTCGTACCGGCGCACCGGAAGGCGACAGAACGCGGAGCGGGCGCCGGGCTCAACGACGACATCGAAGAGCTGGGGGAACTGATCGACTCGCTCAGACTTCGTACGACCTCCCCGGCGCCGCCAGTTCCACCGGCCCCCCGTACACCGCCCGCGCGTCCGCGAGGTTGACCTGCGGGTCGGTCCACGGCGGGATGTGGGTCAGCACCAGCCGCTTCGCACCGGCGTGCCGGGCCGACTCGCCCGCCTCGCGGCCGTTGAGATGCAGGGCGGGGATGCTCTCCTTGCCGTGTGTGAAGGCGGCCTCGCACAGGAACAGGTCGGTGTCCGCGGCCAGTTCGTCCAGGGCGGGACACGGCCCGGTGTCGCCGGAGTACGTCAGGGCACGGCCGCCGTGCTCGACGCGGATCGCGTACGACTCCACGGGATGGCACACCGCCTCCGTCCGTACGGAGAACGGCCCGATCTCGTACGAGCCCGGCTTGACCGTGCGGAAGTCGAAGACCTCGCTGAAGGCGGAGGGCGAAGGGGCGTCGGCGTGCGCCGTGGTCAGGCGCTGCTCGGTGCCCTCGGGGCCGTACACGGGGATCGGGGCGCAGCGGCCTCCGTCGTGGCGGTAGTAGCGGACGACGAAGTACGCGAGCATGTCGATGCAGTGGTCCGCGTGCAGATGGCTGAGGAAGATCGCGTCGAGGTCGTAGAGACCGCAGTGGCGCTGCAGCTCGCCCAGGGCGCCATTGCCCATGTCGAGGAGCAGCCGGAAGCCGTCGGCCTCGACGAGGTAGCTCGAACAAGCCGATTCCACGGACGGGAACGACCCCGAGCAGCCGACGACGGTGAGCTTCATGAAAGCCGATACCTCCGCGCTGGCGGTCAGGAGCGGGACGGAACGTACGTACGTGCGTGCGTGCGTCGTGCGAGGGAGTCCGTCGAGAGTAAGGCGCGAATCGTGCGGTGGCGCCTTCGCCCCGGGCCGTTGTGGGCGAACTCACCTGTGCTGTCACCGGTTCGGGGGGCGTGGTGACCACCCGTCCGGTTCGGCGGGCGCCATGGCGCACCGGTACGGTCGTGTTATGGACACGTCGTGGTGGCTCGCGCTCGCGGCCGTCGTGCTGCTCGCCCTCGTGGCGACGCTGATCGACGGCTGGGGCCGTGGTTCGCGACGGCGTCGGCTCCGGCACGGGATCGGCGAACCGGCGGAGCCCGGCGGCCCGCGGCCCGCGGAGATCTGGTGGGCTCGGGTGCCCTACGAGGACGGGCCGGGCGGCAAGGACCGGCCGTGTCTGGTGCTCGCGGTGCGCCGGGACGTGGCGCTGGTCGCGAAGATCACCAGCAAGTACCACGACGAGCGGGCCGGGGTGATCGCGCTGCCGCCGGGCGCGGTGGGTGACGCCCACGGCCGCCCGAGTTTCCTGGAGACGGACGAGCTGCGCGAGGTGCCCGTACGGGACTTCCGGCGCAAGGCCGGTGTGGTGGACCCGGCGCTGTGGGACCAGGTGCGCTACCTGGGCAGCTGAAAGCCCCTCCGGCGATCGAGGAGCGGGTCCGGGCGGAGCCCGGTGTCCTCAGCCGCTGAGGGGCTGGACCACGTCGTCGCTCAGGCCCAGAGCTGGCCGTGCAGCACCTCGATGGCCTCTTCGGTGGTCTCGGCCGTGTAGACGCCGGTCGAGAGGTACTTCCAGCCGCCGTCGGCGACGACGAAGACGATGTCGGCCGGCTCCCCGGCCTTGAGCGCCTTCTTGCCGACGCCGATGGCCGCGTGCAGGGCCGCGCCCGTGGAGACGCCCGCGAAGATGCCTTCCTGGCGGAGGAGTTCACGGGTGCGGGTGACGGCGTCGGCCGAGCCCACCGAGAAGCGGGTGGTGAGCACCGACGCGTCGTACAGCTCGGGGACGAACCCCTCGTCGAGGTTGCGCAGGCCGTAGACGAGGTCGTCGTAGCGCGGCTCGGCCGCGACGATCTTGACGTCGGGCCTGTGCTCGCGCAGGTAGCGGCCGACGCCCATGAGCGTGCCGGTCGTGCCGAGGCCCGCCACGAAGTGCGTGACGGACGGGAGGTCCGCGAGGATCTCCGGGCCGGTCGTGGCGTAGTGGGCGCCCGCGTTGTCCGGGTTTCCGTACTGGTAGAGCATCACCCAGTCCGGGTGTTCCCGGGCGAGTTCCTTGGCGATGCGGACGGCGGTGTTGGAGCCGCCGGCGGCCGGGGAGGAGATGATCTCGGCGCCCCACATGGCGAGCAGGTCGCGCCGCTCCTGCGAGGTGTTCTCCGGCATGACGCAGACGATCCGGTAGCCCTTGAGGCGCGCGGCCATGGCCAGGGAGATGCCGGTGTTGCCGGAGGTGGGTTCGAGGATGGTGTCCCCGGGCTTGATCCGGCCGTTCTTCTCGGCCTGCTCGATCATGTGGAGCGCGGGGCGGTCCTTGATCGAGCCGGTCGGGTTGCGGTCCTCTAGCTTCGCCCAGATCCGTACGTCGTCGGAGGGCGAGAGCCGCGGCAGGCGCACCAGGGGGGTGTTGCCCACCGCGGCCAAGGGGCTGTCATAGCGCATGGTGTGGTCGCCGTGTCCCGTCTCCGTGAGTTGTGGGTTCCGCGCTCAGCGCATGCCGCCGGCGACGGCCGGGAGGATGGTGACGTTGTCGCCGTCGGTGACCTTGGTCTCGATGCCGTCGAGGAAACGGACGTCCTCGTCGTTGAGGTACACGTTGACGAAACGGCGCAGCTTGCCGTCGTCGACGATGCGGGCGGCGATGCCGGCGTGCCGGGTGTCGAGGTCGGTGAAGAGCTCGGCGAGGGTGTCCCCGCTGCCGTCGACGGCCTTGGCGCCGTCGGTGTAGGTGCGAAGGATGGTCGGGATGCGGACCTCGATGGCCATGCTGGGCTCCTGTCAGGAGTCGGACGTTCGGACGTCGTGTGGGCGGGGCGCACGGCGGCGCGGGCGCGGGCTGCGCGGGGGTGGTGCGGGGTGCGGGGGCCGCGGGGTTCCGGCCCGTGCGGCGGTGCGGCTCAGCGCGGACAGATGGCGCTGGCGAGGCGGCACAGGTCGACGTGCAGCCGCGCCACGAGCATCTTGCCCGGCGTCTTTTCGCTCACGTCGTGGGAAACCATGGGCTCATCGTATCGATTCCCGGCCCGGGTTCCGGAGTGTGATCTCATCATGCGGTCACTTTCCGTCCACTGAACGAGATCGACTCCTCGCCTCAGTCCGTGACCTCGACCTCTTCCTCGGTCACCTCGCCGTCGACGATGCGGAACGAGCGGAACTGGAAGGGGCCCGCGTCGTCGGTGTCGGCGGTGGAGACGAGCACGTAGTGGGCGCCGGGTTCGTTGGCGTACGAGATGTCGGTGCGGGAGGGGTACGCCTCGGTCGCGGTGTGTGAGTGGTAGATGACGACCGGTTCCTCGTCGCGGTCGTCCATCTCGCGGTAGAGCTTGAGCAGGTCGCCGGAGTCGAACTCGTAGAACGTGGGTGAGCGGGCGGCGTTGAGCATGGGGATGAAGCGCTCGGGGCGGCCCTCGCCGACCGGGCCCGCGATGACGCCGCACGCCTCGTCGGGGTGGTCCTTGCGGGCGTGTTCCACGATCTGGTCGTAGAGGGTCTCGGAAATCGTCAGCATGCGGCCAGAATAAACAGGTGGGCCGACCCGTACCGGAGTGCGGTACAGGTCGGCCCGGCTGGTGAGACGGTTACCGGCTCCTCACCTGCCTAGCGGCGCTTCGCGAACGCCGCAGCCTGCGGGTTGCGGGACTTGAGGGCCGCGTACGACACACCCAGGATCACGGCCCAGACCGGGGCCGCGTACAGGGAGATGCGGGCGTCCTTGTCGACGCCCATCAGGACGATCACCAGGCCGATGAAGGCGAGCGACAGGACGCTGGCCAGGACGCCGCCCGGCGAGCGGAAAGTCGAGACCGGCAGTTCGCCCCGGTCGGACTTGAGGCGGTAACGGACGTGGCAGACCAGGATGACGATCCACGCCCACATGCCGGAGATGGTGGCGAAGGAGACGACGTAGTCGAACGCCTGACCCGGCCACTGGTAGTTGATCCAGACGCCGACCATCATCAGGGCCGCCGAGACCGTGGTGCCGACCAGCGGCGTGCCGGACCTGGTCAGCTTGGTGAAGAACTTCGGGCCCTGGCCGTTGAGCGCGAGGTCGCGCAGCATGCGGCCGGTGGAGTACATGCCCGAGTTGCAGGACGACAGCGCGGCGGTGAGGACGACGAAGTTGACGATGCCCGCGCCCGCGGCCATGCCCATCTTCTGGAACGCCTCGACGAACGGGCTGACGCCGTCCTGGAAGTTGGTCCACGGCACGACCGAGAGGATCATGATCAGCGCGCCGATGTAGAAGACGGCGATGCGCCACGGCACGGTGTTGATCGCCTTGGGCAGGACCGTCTTCGGGTCCTTGGACTCGCCGGCGGTGACGCCGACCAGCTCGACCGCGAGGAAGGCGAACATGACCATCTGCAGGGTCATGAGGGTGTTGCCGACGCCGTGCGGGAAGAAGCCGCCCTGGTCCCACAGGTGCGCGACGGAGGCGGTGTCACCGGCGTCGGAGAAGCCGAGCGTGAGGATGCCGGCGCAGATGAGGATCATGCCGACGATGGCGGTGACCTTGACCATGGAGAACCAGAACTCCAGCTCGCCGAAGAGCTTCACGGAGATCAGGTTCACGCCGTAGAGGATCACGGTGAAGACGAGGGCGGACAGCCACTGCGGGATGTCCCACCAGTACGTCATGTAGGTGGCGGCCGCGGTGACCTCGGTGATGCCGGTGACGACCCAGAAGAGCCAGTACGTCCATCCGGTGACGAAGCCCGCGAAGGGGCCGATGAACTCGCGCGCGTACTCCGAGAAGGAGCCGGACACGGGCCGGTACATGAGGAGTTCGCCGAGGGCCCGCATGATGAAGAAGATGACGACGCCCGCGATGGCGTACGCGAGGATGAGGCTGGGCCCCGCCTTGTGGATGCCCTTGCCCGCGCCGAGGAAGAGGCCGGTGCCGATGGCTCCGCCGATGGCGATCATCTGGATCTGCCGGGAGCCGAGCCCCCGCTGGTAACCCTCGCCCGACGTGGCGGCCTCGGCCGCGCCCTTCACTGCCTCGTTGCCGGAGGAGTCTTTGTCGTGCTGCTCGACCTGCGCTGAGGTCATGACGTGCGCCTTTCTCCATGCCGATCCGTGCCGTGGGGGCTCGGACCGACTGTGACGATCCTTAGGGGCCTGCGAACCCCTGGATTGGATGGAGTTTTCTGCCTACCGGCGGTCGGCCGGATCGGGGCGCCCCTGACGTGACGGGGGGTGGTGTCCGTCAGGCGGTCGTGAAGATTTATCACGCCGTTCACACTGATCGGCCGAGGCGGGCGTGGCGCACGTCACGAGAAAAAGGGGACGAAAGCGCTGTTGCGGGGCGATCCGGCACACTTGGGTGACGCGATCGTTATCCGGATTTGAGCGTCCGCTGAGCGAACGCGTCGCGCGTCACGCGGAGGCGCGCACGGGTCACGGGGTGAGCGTGTCGACCAGCGTCTCCTGGAGCCCGCCCAGCCACAGGTAGGCCATCACCATCGGCTTGCGCGCGTCCTCGTCCGGCAGCCGGTAGAGCAGGTCGGCGTCCTGCTCGTCGTCGATCTCCAGACGGGTGCCGATCGCGAGGCGCAGATCGTTCAGGGCCCGCATCCACCGGATGCTGTCCTCGTGGCCGAGCTTGAGGACCGCCCCGCCCTCACCGGCCGGGCTGAGCTCGTCGAGCGAGCGGATCACGGCGAGGGCGTCCTCGCGCTTGCCCGCGCGCAGGTCGTTCTCGGTGAAGCGGCGGAACTCCGACGAGTACGCGCGCAGTTCGTCCGCGTCCTGCGGACTCGCGCCCTCCTCGTCGGCCGCCGGGCCGCCGTACGCGTCGGGGAACAGGCGGCGCAGCACCGCGTCGGTCGGCGGCTCGCTGGGCCCCTCGGCGAAGAGCTCGGCGAGCGGGTCCTCCTCCGCGTCACCGCCGGGGCCCGGCCCGATCAGCTCCAGGAGCTGCACGGCGAGCGAGCGGATGATGGAGATCTCGACGTCGTCGAGGGCGACGGCCGCGCCGCCGCCGGGGACCGGTTCGAAGTGTCCGGGCATCAGTGCGCTGCTACTTCCGATCCTGTGTCGCCTGCGGTGCCTGCGGTGCCTGCGGTGCCTGCGGTGCCTGCGGTGCCTGCGGTGCCTGCGGTGCCTGCGGTGCCTGCGGTGCGAGTGTTCACTTGCGGTCCTGCTGCAGCGTGGCCCACAGGCCGTAGCCGTGCATCGCCTGGACGTCCCGCTCCATCTCCTCGCGAGTCCCGCTGGAGACGACCGCCCGGCCCTTGTGGTGGACGTCGAGCATGAGCTTGGTGGCCTTGTCCTTGGAGTACCCGAAGTACGTCTGGAAGACGTACGTCACGTAACTCATCAGATTGACCGGGTCGTTGTGGACCAGCGTGATCCAGGGGACGTCCGGCTCGGGGACCGCGGAGAGGTCCTCCGTGGTCTCGGGCTGTTCGATCTCAAGGGGTGCTGGGGCCGTCACAGGGCCCATGCTGCCACCACGTGGGCGCAACCGCACAAACGCGCCGCTCGCGACGGCTCGTACAGACGAACTCCAGAAATCGTCACCCTGACGCTAAGAGGGGGTAGCATCGCCGGTATGAACACAGGGGACACGGGCCTTCCGGAGAAGGAAGAAGGGCGCGAAGCGCTTCCGAAGAAGGGCGACGGTGGTCGACGGGTGGGCGTGCCGTCGACAGCGCTCTTCACCGACCACTACGAGCTGACCATGCTGCAGGCCGCCCTCCACGCGGGCACGGCCGACCGGCACGCGGTCTTCGAGGTCTTCACCCGCCGGCTCCCCGACGGTCGCCGCTACGGCGTCGTCGCGGGCACCGGACGGGTCCTGGACGCCGTCGAGAACTTCCGCTTCGGCGAGGGCGAGCTGGGCTTCCTGCGCGAGCGCGGCATCGTCGACGAGCAGACGCTGGACTGGCTCGCGGGCCACCGGTTCTCCGGCGACATCTGGGGCTACCCGGAGGGCGAGGTCTACTTCCCCGGCTCGCCGATCCTGCGGGTCGAGGGCTCGTTCGCCGAGTGCGTGCTCCTGGAGACGGTGATCCTGTCGATCCTCAACCACGACTCGGCGATCGCCGCGGCCGCCTCCCGGATGGCGTCGGCCGCCGGGGAGCGGCCGCTGATCGAGATGGGCGCGCGCCGCACGCACGAGCTGGCCGCCGTGGCCGCGTCGCGCGCCGCGTACGTGGGCGGCTTCGCGACCACCTCGGACCTGGCGGCCGGGTTCCGGTACGGGATTCCGACCGTCGGCACGTCCGCGCACGCCTTCACGCTGCTGCACGACTCCGAGCGGGACGCCTTCCGCGCCCAGGTCGACTCGCTGGGCGAGGGGACGACGCTGCTCGTGGACACGTACGACGTGCGGGAGGCGGTCAGGACGGCCGTGGAGGTCGCCGGGCCGGAGCTCGGCGCGGTCCGGATCGACTCGGGCGACCTGCTGCTCGTCGCCCACCGGGTGCGCAAGGAACTCGACGAGCTGGGGGCCGAGCACACCAAGATCGTGGTCACCTCCGACCTCGACGAGTACGCGATCGCGTCGCTGCGGGCCGCGCCCGTGGACGCGTACGGCGTCGGTACGCAGCTGGTGACCGGCTCCGGGCACCCGACCTGCTCGATGGTCTACAAGCTGGTCGCGCGCGCCGAGTCGGCCGATCCCGCCGAGCCGCTGGTGCCGGTCGCCAAGAAGTCGGTGGGCGGCAAGTCGTCGATCGGCGGCCGCAAGTGGGCCGCGCGCAGGCTCGACCGGGACGGCGTGGCGGAGGCCGAGGTCGTCGGCACCGGGCCGGTCCCGGCGGACCTCGTCGACCACCAGTTGCTCGTGCGGCTGGCCAAGGGCGGGGAGGTGGTGGCCAGGGAGCCGCTGGACGCGGTGCGCGCGCGGCACGTCGCGGCGCGCGACGGGCTGCCGCTGTCGGCGACGCAGCTGTCGCGCGGGGAGCCGGTCATCCCGACCGAGTACGTGTGATCCCGACCGAGTACGCGGGTACGTGGGAGCGGCGGGCCCGGCACGTGTGAGTGACGTGTGCGGGGCCCGCAGACCTCTCCCGTATCGCACCCGGAGCTTCTACGCTCATAGTCTCCGGACAGAAGCCCAGACCACCTGATGTCCCTGCTGAAGGAAACGACCATGCGCCGCGCCTTGATCGTCGTAGACGTCCAGAACGACTTCTGCGAGGGCGGCAGCCTCGCCGTGGCGGGAGGTGCCGACGTCGCTGCCGCGATCACCGATCTGGTGGGGCAGGCCGCGGGCGGCGGGTACCAGCACGTCGTGGCCACCCGTGACCGTCACATCGACCCCGGCGAGCACTTCGCGACGCCGCCCCGCTCCCCCGACTATGTGCACACCTGGCCGCCGCACTGCGTCGCGGGGACGGAGGGCGTGGGCTTCCACGCGAACTTCGCGCCCGCGGTCGCCTCGGGCGCGATCGACGCGGTCTTCGACAAGGGGGCCCACGAGGCGGCGTACAGCGGGTTCGAGGGCGTGGACGAGAACGGGGTGCCGCTGGCCGGGTGGCTGCGCGAGCGCGACATCACCGAGGTGGACGTGGTCGGCATCGCCACGGACCACTGCGTGCGGGCCACGGCCCTCGACGCGGTCCGTGAGGGCTTCCGTACGCAGGTGCTCCTCGACCTGACGGCGGGCGTCGCCGCGGAGACCACCGAGCGGGCCGTGGAGGAGATGCGCGAGGCGGGCATCGAACTGACCGGGAAGCCGGTCGTCGTCCGGTAGCCGTCCGGCAGCCGTGACCGGGTCGTCCGGATGCGGGAGCGCGCGGGCCTGCGCGCTGCTCCGATCAGCCGCGCACCGTGTGTGGCTGCCGCCCAGGCGGCGTCGTGAGTGCTGCCCTTTTCCCGGGGGACCACTCACGAACAGGAGACTCATGCGCACCTCCCTGCTGCGGCACGGCGCGAGAACCGCCGTCGCCGCGCTCGCCCTCACGACCGCCCTCGCCGGGGCCGCCAGCGCCGACACCGGAGCCCGCCACGACGGCCACGGCAGGCCGGGCCCGCGCCCCGTCGAGGTGTCCGTCGACGCCCACGGCATCCAGGCGCCCCGCACCGCCCGGGCCGGGCTCGTCGCCTTCCACGTCACGACCGACGACCCGAAGGCCGGTCAGTTCGTCCAGGCGTTCCGGCCGCGCCACGGCGTCAGCCTGCACAAGCTGCTCGCCGACCTGGCCGAGGCCGTCAACCGGAACGACCCCTCCGTCGCCGCGCGGGGCATCACCGCGGTCAACCACGACGCGCAGGCCCTCGGCGGCGCCCAGGTCACGCACGACGTGCCGGAGACCTTCACCACGCCGGTGAGCGAGGGCCCCGTCTACCTCCTGGACTTCGGCAAGTTCCTGGAGGACCCGTCGCACCCGGTCGTCCGCAAGCTCGAACTGCGCGGCAAGAACGGCCGAAAGGGCCGTGACCTGGCCGACTTCCCGGACGGCATCGTGATCACCAAGGAGACCTCGAACGGTCCCCGCTTCGACGTGAACGGCGTGCGCCGGGCCAAGGACAACATCCTGGTGCACAACTCCGCGGACGAGCTGCACGAGATGGAGCTCCAGGCCGTACCGCCGGGCACCACGGACGCCCAGCTCCAGGCGTACTTCGACCACCCGTCGGGCCCGCCGCCCTTCGCCGGGATGCCGACCTACGGCCTCGGCGTCATCTCCCCCGGCCGGACCGCGCTGCTCCAGCCGCACCACCTGCCGAAGGGCACGTACGCGCTGCTCTGCTTCGTCCCCGACGACGAGGCCGGCATCCCGCACGCCTTCGAGGGCATGCACAAGGTCGTGGTGCTGCACTGACCGGCCGGTGAGCCGGCGGGCCGGAAGGCCCGGGGAGCGGGGGTGCGGCGCCGCCGAGCGGCGCTCACCCCCGTTGCGGCAGCGCCGGGCGGCGCAGCAGGGCACGGATCGGCTGCCACAGCTCCGGCATGGCCTCCACGGCGACGACGCCGTCGGCGACAGCGTTGTCGGGAGCCGTACGCCATATCAGGCCGTCCGGATGGTGCAGGACGGCGGTGATCTCGTCCGGGGTCGGCGGGGCCGTGTTGCCCCGCAGGTAGACCGCGCGCAGGCCGAGGTTGCGCAGCCTGGTCAGCGCCCTGGCCCGGTTCACCGCGTGGACGAGGACCCGTACGGCGCCGTCGGCGCGGCCCGGCGCGGGCAGCGTCAGAGCCACCACCACGCTGCCGCCGGGCAGCTTGCAGAAGCCTCCTGCGGACATGCCTTTCCCACCCCCGTGAGACGTAGTGTCAATAGCGAACTGGTAAGACGCACCTAAACACGATCGCCCGCGACCCGCCAGAGGCGCACGCCACACACAGTTCTGACCTGCACGTTTATCGGCCAACTTGACCGAGGGCGCTAAACCCGCCCACTCCGTCCGACCGGCCGGACACCGCCGGTCAGAGCCTGTGCGACGGGGAGTGTCAGTTACGGCGACGGCTCACGGCGACCGCTCAACAGGCGCGCCCGCCCGTCCACTTGATGGACAGGATGACTCAATGCGCCCCCTGTGCACCGGCACTGTGGGTTAGGTCATGCTTACCAGGCGTTCCCCTCGGGCAGACGTCGGATTAGAGTCGGTCACCTGGTGACACAACCCGGTCGACCCCGCACCCTTCCTGATGTCACGAGGACGGATTCCGCCATGCCTCGCCCGACTTCCACCGCACTGCCGCGCCCGACCGTCGCACAGTTCGCCTACGGTTCGACCACCGTCGTCGTCTCCACTCTCGCCATGCTGCTCCTGTCGCGTACGAGCGCGGGGCCGGTCGTCGTCGTCATCGCGGTGGCCGCGCTCGGCCTCGGGGTGCTCGTGGCCATGGCCGTACCGCAGGGCGGGGCCGTGGAGACCGCGGAGCCCCCCGAGGAGGGGACCGGGGAGGAGGCCCGGGAGGCGGCCGCCGAGCCCGGCTCCGAACCCGTCGCCGCGGCCGAGCCGCCGGGCCACGAGGTGCCCGCCCAGCGGGCCGCCGTCACCGCCGAAGCCGTCGTGCCCGGCCCCGCCCGCGAACCGGCACGGGACGCCGTCAGGCCGTACTGACTCAGTCCGTTGCCCCAGGCCGTTGACTCAGTCCGTTGACTCAGGCCGTACTGACCACGACCGTCTTCGCGGCCTTGTCGTGCAGGCCCTGCTTGTACGGCTTGTCGAAGAAGCTCCAGCCGCCGGAGATCGCCGTCCAGATGCAGGCGCAGCAGAACACCGCCGGAATCCACAGCACGGCGGCTCGGACCAGGTTCGTCTGCGCGGTGGGCGTGGCGCCGTCGCTGAGGTTGGCCACGCGCAGCTTCATCAGCTTCTTGCCGAGCGTCTGCCCGGTCCGCGTCATGAGGATCGTGTCGTAGCCCATGTAGAGGATCGCGGCGATCACGGACTCGCCGAACTGCGCGGTGAAGTGGATCTTGTCAGGGTTGGTCTGGTACTTCGCGACTCCGAACGCCCACGCGATCAGCGCGGAGACGATCCCGACGAGGATCAGGTCGATGATCCGGGCCAGGACGCGCTTGCCGCTGTCCGCGAGCGGGGGCATTCCGGCGAGCGGGTCGTCGCTGCCGTAACCGCCGCCGTAGGGGCCGCCTCCGTACGGGGGCGGCTGGTCGGCGGGCGGGCCGTCGTACGGGTTCCGGGGTGGCGTGTCGTACGGAGAGCCGCCGCCCGGAGGTGGTGTGGGCGGCGGCTTGCGGAACGGGTCGTCGTCCGGCTGTCCGGATCCGGAAGGCGGCTGGGTGCTCATGGCCCGAGTGGACCCCGAAGCGCCACCGGGCGCACCCGGCGAGCCGCCGTACGGATGACCGCGGCCCTTCCGGCGCGTCAGCCGGCCACGAAGGTGCGGGCCACCTTGTCGTGCAGGCACTGGCGCCAGGGCCGGTCGAAGACGCCCCACAGGACGCCGATGACGCCCACCGCGAGCAGGCCGGGGATGCTGTAGGCGAGCCAGCGGCGCAGGGCCGCGCCGAACGTCGGGGAGTCGTGTTCCTCGATGTCCTGCACGCTCAGGCCGAGCAGCTTCTTGCCCAGTGTGCGGCCCCACTTGGCGGTCGGCAGCGCCTCGTAGAGGACGCCGAAGACGAGGAGCACGGCCAGGACGATGCCGAGGTACGTCGCCGTAGTGCCGTCCAGAAGCCAGACGGTGACCTGGCGGCCGGACGCCTTGGCCGCGTCGATCTTGCCGTCGATGTGGTCGACCGCCTTCGTGCCGAGCGGCACCGCGGCGACCGCCGTGACCGCGCCCACGACGACCGAGTCGACGAGCCTCGCGGCGAACCGCTTGCCGAGGCCCGCCGGGCGGGTGGCGGCCTGGGCCTGCGCCGCGGCGAGGAACGGGTCGGCGGCGACCGGCTTGAACGGGGTGATCGGGCCACCGCCCGCCTGCCCGAGCGCCTGGCCCTCGTGTGCCAGTTGGTGGACCTGCTGGGCCCAGGACGGGGAACTGCCGCCGGGGCCCGGCTGCGGCGGGGTGGCCTGCTGCGGGACGGCGGGCGGCGCGGCCGCCGGGGCCGGGTTGGCGGCGGCGCGCGGGGCGGGCCGCCGGGTCGGCTGTGCGGCGGGTTGCGGAGCCGGCTGGGGCGTCGGCTGAGGCGTCGGCTGAGGGTTCAGGCCCGCGCGCGACTGGGCCTGCGCCTGCGCGGGGGGCTGCGCCTGCGCCTGGGCGCGCGGGTCGGGCGCGGGGGCGCGGGCCGGTCCCGGCTGGTCCGGGAGGGCGCGGATGGCCATGGTTCCGTCGGTGCGGGGCGCGGCGCGGCCGGAGCCGGCGCTGGAGTCGGGGCCTGTGCCGGCACCCGGATCCGTACCCGCGCCCGTACCCGTACCCGTGCCCGTGCCCGTGCCCGTAGCCGCACCGGGCCTGTTGCCCGCGTAGGGGTCCTCGCCCGGTCGCACGGCGCGGATCGCCACGGTGCCGTCGCCGCGCCGCCCGGCGCCTGCTCCAGCCCCTGGCCCGGTTCCTGTTCCTGGCCCACCGGGCGTGCCAGGCCCTTCCGTGCCCCACGAGACCCGGCGGTCCTGCTCGCCGCCGAAACCGGACTGCCGGGAGGCGTCGGCGCCCCAGGCGGTCGCGGGCTCGGGCGATGCCGGTGCGTCGGGCCCCGTCTCCGTACGGACCGACGGCTCCTCGTCGAGGAAGACGGGTCCCGTCTCCTCCGCGGGAGCGGGTCCGGGAGCAGGCACGGGTCCGGGAGCAGGCGCGGGAGCCGGGGCCGCCGGGGCGGCGCCGAGCGGGGTCGGCAGAGGTTCGCCGTCGGACGGGGCGGGGCGGCTGGTACCGGGGACCCAGGCGGCGCCGTTCCAGTACCGGACATATCCGGGAATGGACGGGTCGGGGTAATAACCTTCGCGGGGCCGGTCGTCACCGGGGGCCGGGGTTGGGGCGCTCATGTCCGTCGTCCCGTATCTGCTCGGGGGTCTTGTTGTGGGCTCCACATCTATCAGACCCGTGCGCCCGCCCGTGCCGCTCCGCCGGGACGGACCACTTTCGGGCCCCCGGAGAACTTCCCGGAAAAAAGTTCCGCGAACCCGCGTAACGCTCGACCTCCACCGTGCTCTCACCTTCCGCACGGGCCCGATCCGGGCCCGCACGGAGAAGAGGAACGGCACGACATGCACACCGTGGTGGAACGCGAACTCGAACTGAAGCTGGTGCTCTCGCCCGAGCGCAGCATCCCCGTCCCGGCCAAACTCAGCTACCGCACCGACGACCCGTACGCCGTCCACATCACCTTCCACGTCGGCACGGATCACCCGGTCAACTGGACGTTCGCCCGTGAGCTGCTCGTCGAGGGGGTGTTCCGGCCGTGCGGCCACGGCGACGTGCGCGTGTGGCCGACCAAGTCGGCGGGGCGCAGCGTCGTCCTGATGGCGCTCAGCTCGCCGGACGGCGACGCGCTCCTCGAAGCGCCCTCCGCGCAGATCTCGGCCTGGCTGGAGCGGACACTGCGGGTGGTCCCTCCGGGCTCTGAGGCCGAGCAGCTCGGAATCGACGACGGCCTCGCCGAGCTGCTGAGCCCCACCCCGGCCGACGATCTGTACCTGTGCGACCCGTGGCCGTCGGACGAGTCGTCGTCCGACGAGCGGTGAGGTGGGCGGCGAGAGGGGCGAGACGGCTCGGCCGCCCGCCCCTGCCCGCAGGTGCGGGCTGTCGCCCGGTGGCGGTCCGCGCACGTCAGGTCCCGGATGCGGGCAGCGGGCCGCCGAAGGGGCCGGGCCCCGTACGGCGCTCGGAAGTGATCAGCCGGCGTCCCACAGGACGGGCAGACGCTCGGGAACCCGCTTGATGTTTCCCGTACGCCACACCAGCTGGTCGACGGGGAGCGCGAGCCGCAGCCCCGGGAGACGTTCGAGGAGAACGGCGAGGGCCTCGGCGGCATGCACGCGCGAGATCGCGGAGGCGGGACAGAAGTGCTGGCCGGCGCCGAAGGACAGGTGCGGATCGGACGAGCTGCCGGGGCCGAAACGGTCGAGGTCGAAGCGTTCGGGTTCGGCGAAGTGCTCGGGGTCGTGGTTGGCCCCCTCCACACAGACCAGCACCAGCTCGCCCGCCCTGACCAGGACGTCGCCGACCCGGACGTCGCAGCGGGCGATCCGGGGCAGCCCGTCGCCGATCGACAGCGTGCAGCGCATCAGCTCCTCCACCGCGTACGGCATCGCCTCGGGCCGCCGGCGCAACTGCTCCATCTCCTCCGGGTGCCGCATCAGCGTCAGCGCGGCGTGCAGCAGGAACACGTACGTGCTCATCACACCCGCGCCGAAGAGGGAGGTGACGGTGGCCGCGAGCATCTCGTCGGTCAGGTCGGCGCCGTCCCGCTCCGGGTCGTCGCGCAGGTCGCACAGCCGCCGGATCAGCCCCCGCTGCTCCGCGCGGGCGGCCCGCACGTGCCGCAGGACGAAGGCGAAGTCCTTGTCCCAGTTGGCGGTGCAGCCCTCGAACGCGACGGGGCTGGTCAGGAAGCCGAGGTCAAGGCCCGACATGAGCCGCAGCCCCTCCTCGTGGGGCAGGCCCAGCACCTCGCAGATCAGCGCGGCGGAGTACGGTTCGGCGAACCGCCGGCGCAGGTCGACCGGTGCGCCCTCCTCGGCCATGGCGTCGACGAGTTCGTGCGCCCGCTGCCGCATCCACTCGGCCGAGGCCGGGCCGGAACGGGGGCCGAAGGCACGCAGCACCTCCTGATGGAGCCCGGCGCTGTTGACGTTCCCCATGGTGTTGACGACCTCGGGCGGGATCGTCAGGGCGTACTGCCGCGGCACGCCGGGCAGCGCGGTGTCGCGCAGACTGAAACGCTTGTCCTCCAGGACCTGCCGGGAGAGCGCGTAACTGGTGACCAGCCAGGCGTCGTCGCCGGTGAGCGTACGGATCCGGGCGACGGGGCTCTCCTCACGCAGCCGCGCGCACTCGGCGGGCACGATGTCGCCGCGGCGGGACAGGGGCCAGTCCACGGGCGCGTAGGGGCATTCGGTTTCGGTGGCGGATGCTTCGGAGGTGGACGCTTCGGGCGTGGACGCTTCGGGCGTGGACGCTTCAGTGCTCGTTGTCGCCATGGCGAAGGCTCCCTGTGCTTGTGGGGGGGGCGGGTGGGGGTGGCCGTCAGTCGCGGCAGGTGACGATCGCGTAGCCCTGGTTCTCGGCCGGGTTCAGACCCGTCCGGCGGCCGCCGAACAGCAGGCGGCCGAGGGCCAGGACGGTGTGGTAGCAGTGGACGGACGAGGCCACGCCCAGGATGCGCGGGCTGTCCACGAAGAACGGCAGTTCGGCGTCGACGTATTCGAGCGCCGCCTGCACCTGCGCGGGCGCGGGCAGGGCATCGGGTTCGAGCCGACTGGTGAGGAACTGGTAGGCCATCCGGTCCCGGACGGCCCGCAGTTCCATGTCGGTGCGCAGCGAGGTGCGCGTCCGGCCGCGCACCTCCCGGTAGCCGGTCTGGTCGAGGAACGCGGAGAGCGGCCTGGCCCGTACGCGCTCGGCGGCGGGGCCGAGGTCCTCAAGGGCGCCTTCGATGCGGCGGCGCACGCCGCGGAGCTGTTTCGCGGCGCTTCTGCGCGCGGCGTCGGGCTCATATCCGAAAGCTTCGAGCATGGACTCCAGGGCGACATCGGCGTGCACGACGTCGACGGCGGCGAAGCGCTCCGCCGCCCAGCCCAGTGCCTTTGCGAGGCGGCCACGGCTGAAGTAGCTGTTTCCCGTGCTCACTCCGAACAGCGCGTGATCGGCCCGCTCCAGGAGACACGGGCTGCTCGCGCCGACGGGTGACACGTCGACGTGGCGGCGGCCGGGCGGCGGGGGCTGGGGGTGGGGCGGGGACTGCGGTTGGGGCCGGCACAGGGTCTGGTGGTCGTGTGGGGACGCTCCGTGATGGGACACAAGGTAGGCATATCCGCCTGGCATATCCGCCACACCGGCAACACCCTGAACGAGTGGCGCTGTGTCACCGGGGAGCGGGCGAGTGTGCCGTCGCGCGCCGTACGCGCCCCCTCCCCTGCGCCTGCGCCTGCGCCTCGGCCTCCGGCTGCGGCTGCGGCTGCTCCTGCTCCTGCTCCTGCTCCTGCTCCTCAGAACACCTTTCCCGGGTTCAGGATGCCCAGCGGATCGAACACCGCCTTGATCCCCTGTTGCAGCTCCAGCGAGACCGGGCCGGCCTCCTTCGCCAGCCAGTCCTTCTTGAGCAGCCCCACCCCGTGTTCCCCCGTGATCGTGCCGCCCAGTTCCAGGCCGAGCGCCATGATCCGCTCGAAGGACTCGCGCGCCCGCTTCGCCTCGTCCTCGTCGGCGGCGTCGAAGCAGACGGTCGGGTGCGTGTTGCCGTCCCCCGCGTGGGCCACCACGCCGATGGACAGGCCGAGGTCCTGCGCGATGCGGGCCACGCCCTCGATGAACTCGCCGAGTCTGGAACGGTTGACGCACACGTCGTCGATCATCGTCGTGCCCTTGACCGCTTCGAGCGCGGTGAGTGACAGGCGACGGGCCTGGAGCAGCAGCTCCGACTCGGCGGCATCCTCGGCGGGCACGACCTGCGTGGCGCCCGCGGCCTCGCACAGCGCGCCGACGGCGGCGAGGTCGGCGGCCGGCTCCGGCGTGTCGAACGCGGCGAGGAGCAGGGCTTCCGTGGTCTCCGGCAGGCCCATGTGCGCCAGCTCGTTGACCGCCCTGACCGTCGTACGGTCCATCAGTTCGAGCAGTGACGGGACGTGGCCGCCCCTCATGATCTCGCACACCGCGTCGCACGCGGCGGCCGTGGAGGCGAACTCGGCGGCCAGTACGAGCTGTTGGCGCGGCTCCGGCTTGAGCGCCAGGGTCGCCTTCACCACGACACCGAGGCTGCCCTCGGAGCCGACGAACAGGCGGGTCAGGTCGTAGCCGGCCACGCCCTTGGCGGTGCGGCGGCCGGTGGTCAGCAGGCGGCCGTCGGCGAGGACGACGTCGAGGCCGAGGACGTACTCCGCCGTCACCCCGTACTTGACGCAGCACAGACCGCCCGAGGCCGTGCCGATGTTGCCGCCGATGGTGCACGTCTCCCAGCTGGAGGGGTCCGGCGGGTAGTACAGACCGTGCTCGGCCACCGCGCGGGAGAGCGTGGCGTTGACGACGCCCGGTTCGACGACGGCGATCCGGTCGACCGGGTTGATCTCCAGGATGCGGTCCATCTTGGTGAGGGAGAGGACGACGCAGCCGTCGCCTGCGTTGGCCGCGCCCGACAGGCCGGTGCGGGCGCCCTGCGGGACGACGGGGACCCGCAGCGCGGTCGCCGTGCGCATCACGTGCTGGACCTGTTCGACGGTGCGCGGCAGGGCGACGACGGCCGGGGTGCCCGCGGCGCAGAAGCTCGCCATGTCGTGGGCGTAGGAGGCCGTGATGTCGGGGTCGGTGAGGATCGCGCCGGAGGGCAGGCCCTCACCCAGCTTCTCGATGAGTGTGCGGCTCATGATCACAGCCTGGCAGCCGGGGCCATCGGTGTGAACCCTTCCACGGGGTCCTTCGCCCGCCGGGATGGCGCCCCGGTGCGGTCTTCGTACTGACGCACAGTGAGCCCCATGCACAACCCCGTGGAGACCATGGAAACCACGGCGCCGGAGGCGCCCGCGCCGTCCGAGGCCGCCGAGGCCCCGCGCCGCCTCTCCCCCGGCACCCGGCGCGCGCTCTGCGGCGTGCTCGCCGGGTGCGTGGTGCTCTGCGGCGTCCTGGTCCTGCTGCCCGGTGGCGCCGACGCCCCGCCGTCGCGGCCCGGCCCCGCCGGGCGCGCCGCCATCGCGCTCGCGGCCGGCGCGCCCGCCTCGCTGCGGGACCTGGCCGCGCTGATCCGCGAACGGGAGCACCGGGTGCGGGCCGACCCGCGCGACGCCCGGTCGTGGGCGGTGCTCGGCGCCGCGTACGTGGAGCACGGGGAGCGCACCGCCGAACCGGCGTACTACCCCAAGGCCGAACGGGCGCTGCGCAGTTCGCTCAGGGCGCGCCCCAAGGGCAACTCGGCGGCGCTCGACGCACTGGCCTCGCTCGCCGCCGCGCGCGGCGACTGGCGCGCCGCCAGGAAGTGGGGCGAGGCCGCGGTGAAGACGGCGCCGCGGGACTGGACGGCGTACGCCGGGCTCGTCGACGCCTACCGGGGGCTCGGCGACTACAAGGCGGCGGGCAAGTCCCTGGACAAGGTCTCCGGGATGGCCACGGGCACGGCGGTCACGCTGCGCACCACGGAGGTGTACCAGGACCGGGGCTGGCGGGAGGACGCGGCGGCGGTCGTCTCCGACGCGTCGGCGCGCGCCACGACGCCCGCCGAGCGGGCCGCGCTGCTGCGCCGGGGCGGCGAGCTGGCCTGGGAGCGGGGCGATCCGGA
The DNA here is from genome assembly GCF_026274175.1 of Streptomyces beihaiensis. Taxonomy (GTDB): domain Bacteria; phylum Actinomycetota; class Actinomycetes; order Streptomycetales; family Streptomycetaceae; genus Streptomyces; species Streptomyces beihaiensis. The sequence continues at coordinate 2,574 of NZ_JAPHNL010000329.1, read as the reverse complement.
GGGCGCGCTGCACCACTTCGACGCGGCGCTCGGCGCCGATCCGGAGGACCACGCGTCGTTCGCGGGCCGGGCCCGCGCGCTGGCCGCCCTGGGCCGCACGCAGGACGCGGTCCTCGCCTACCGGGCGGCCGTCGCCCGCCGCCCCGACCCCGAGTACGCCCTGGAGCTGGGCGAGTTGTACGAGTCCCTGGGGCAGTCGGGGGCCGCGCGTGCTCAGTACGACGCGGCGCGCACGTACATCGAGCGGGACCGTGCGGACGGCGTGGACGACGCGCTCGTACAAGGGCGTCTCGAGGCCGACCACGGGGACGCGCAGGCGGCCGTGGCGGCTCTGCGGGCGGAGTGGAAGCGGGCGCGCGGCGCGCGGGTGGCGGACGCGCTCGGCTGGGCGTTGCACAAGGCGGGGGACGACGAGGAGGCCATCGGTCTGCTGCGCCGGGCCACGGACACCAAGCACGGCGGGTGGGCGAGCGACGCGCTGTTCGCGTATCACCGGGGGGCCGTGGAGCGGCGGTTGGAGCTGTACGGTGCCGCGCGGCGGGACCTCGGCGAGGCCCTGCGGACGAATCCGCGCTTCTCGCCGCTGCTCGCCCCGGCGGCCCGGCGGGCCCTCGACGCGCTGGGTGATCCGCCGCCCGGCGGCCCGGAGGAGATGTGGCCCCCGCCGGAGCCGAAGCCGCGCCCCCGGCCCGCCGGGCCCGCGGCGCCGCACAGGAAACCGGCACCCGCCGCGCCGAGGCGGTCGGCTCGGCCGTCGCCGCCCGAGCGCCGCTGATCTAGAGGACAGCCGTCCCGATCAGCCCGTTTCGGGTGACGAGCCTCGCCAGCTCCGCCTCGCTCAGCCCGTCCGTGCCCTCGGGCCGCCGCGGCAGGACCATGTAGCGGGTCTCCGCGCTGGAGTCCCAGACGGTGACCCGGACCTCGTCCGGCAGGGTCACGCCGAACTCGGCGAGCACGCCGCGCGGGTCCCGCACCACCCGTGAGCGGTATGCCTCGCTCTTGTACCAGCCGGGCGAGGGGCCGAGCAGGCGCAGCGGGTAGCAGGAGCAGAGCGTGCACACGACGACGTTGTGCACGGTCTGCGTGTTCTCGGCGACCCGCAGCCGCTGCTTCTGGACTCCCCCGGCCGCGAAGCCCAGTTCGCCCACGGCCGCCGCGCCGTCGGCGAGGAGCCGCTCCTTGTACGCCGGGTCGGTCCAGGCCCTGGCCACCGCCCTGGCGCCGTTGACCGGGGACGCGTTGGCCAGGAAGCCGTCGACGACCTCGTCCACGGTCTCGCCGCCGACGAGGCCCTTTTCCTCCAACAAGCTTTCCAGCAGCCTGACCTGACGGGAGATCAGCGCGTCGTCGTGCTCACCGGACACCGTCGTCGTCCGCCTTTCGCAGGTAGCTCTCCGACAGGTCGAGGACCACGTCGTGATCGCCCTCGCCCCACAGCTCACGCGCGGCGAACCGCACCGCGTAGATCATCTCGACGGGCGCGTCACCACGGCCGCGCGCGTTGGCGTCGGCGAGCGGCGCCCGCCCCTCCGGCTCGACGACGACGCCGAGCTTGCCCCGGGCGTAGCGGGGAAGGCGGGTGTGGTGCGGCGGGTCGTGGCGGTAGGTGACGACCAGGTCGCCGGGTCCGTAGGCGGGTTGCCCCGACGCCGGGCGTTCAGGCATGGTCGAGTGCCCCTTCCTCGATCACGCCCTTGCGTTCGAGGAGCGTACGGATGGCGTACAGCCAGCGCTCGTAGTACGAGGCGGCCAGGTACGCGCCCGGCGGCATGGTCTCGATCGCGTCGCGGAACTCGTCGAGGTTGAAGATCTTCCGCACGAGGAGTGCGCGCTGGAGCGCGAAGACGCGCGCCTCCCAGTCGGCGTGGAAGGGTTCGGCGTCGTCGGTGGTGTCGATGGCGCCGAACCCCGTCATGCCGCCTACGTCGTTGATTCTGGCCATGGGGTCACCCTATGGCCAGAATCGAGACGGGCAAGAGCGGTCAGAGGTTTCCGCGCTTGTCCTGCTCCCGCTCGATCGCCTCGAACAGCGCCTTGAAGTTGCCCTTGCCGAAGCCCATCGAGCCGTGCCGCTCGATGATCTCGAAGAAGACGGTCGGGCGGTCCTGGACCGGCTTGGTGAAGATCTGCAGCAGGTAGCCGTCCTCGTCGCGGTCGGCGAGGATCTTCAGCTCGCGCAGGGTGTCGATCGGGACGCGTGTGTCGCCGACCCACTCGCCGAGGGTGTCGTAGTACGAGTCCGGCGTGTCCAGGAACTGGACGCCCCCGGCCCTCATCGTGCGTACGGTCTCGACGATGTCGTTCGTGGCGAGCGCGATGTGCTGGACGCCCGCACCGCCGTAGAACTCCAGGTACTCGTCGATCTGCGACTTCTTCTTGGCGACGGCGGGCTCGTTGATCGGGAACTTGACCTTGAGCGTGCCGTCGGCGACCACCTTCGACATCAGCGCGCTGTACTCGGTCGCGATGTCGTCGCCCACGAACTCCTTCATGTTCGTGAAGCCCATGACCTTGTTGTAGAACTCGACCCACTCGTTCATCCGGCCGAGCTCGACGTTGCCGACGCAGTGGTCG
>NZ_JAPHNL010000328.1 GCF_026274175.1 Streptomyces beihaiensis | reverse complement strand
CCTCGCCACATGGACCGGCGCCTGCCCCACCTGCCACCGCGACATACCCACCCCGACATCAACCTGACCAAGCACTAATAGGCGAGCGATGCGGATGCGCTGTCCCTCAGCGTGCGGGAGGCGGCCGGCGCGGTCGCCGACGTGCCGGTCGACGAGGCCGCCGGGGAACCGGCCGGGGCGGCGGTCGCGCTCGGCATGAAGCAGAAGCACGCGGTCAGCGCGATGCCGGTCGGCAGGGCGAGGGCCGCGCGGCGCCTGGCGGGCAGATGAGCCATGGGGTCTCCACATCATCCGTCGGATACGGCGATGCCCGGACGCACGAGGTGTCCGGGCAAGTGCATGTACATGACGCGTGGTGCGGAGCGAACCTATCCCCACCGGCCCGGGTCGGCAATGAAAAGGGAAAGAAACGTCCAAAGACCCACCAGGGCGTGCCGTGCGGCGTCCGTGGCCCTCCCCGGCTCGTAGCTCTCTACGACAAGAGCCCGGAACCGTCGTGGGATCAAGGTCCTGTCTCTGTCATACCCGTCACGTAGTCTCGGGGGTGGAAGTGACAGGAAATCCGAGGGAGGGGGCCACGTGCTCATCGACACCTACGGCCGAGTCGCCACCGACCTGCGGGTTTCGCTGACCGACCGGTGCAACCTGCGCTGCACGTACTGCATGCCGGAGGAAGGTCTGCAGTGGCTGGCCAAGCCCGACCTGCTCACGGACGACGAGATCGTCCGCCTCATCCGCATCGCGGTCACCCGGCTCGGCGTCACCGAGGTCCGCTTCACGGGCGGTGAGCCGCTGCTGCGCCCCGGCCTGGTCGGCATCGTCGAGCGCGTCGCGGCCCTGGAGTCGCGCCCCAAGATGTCCCTGACCACGAACGGGATCGGCCTCGGCCGCACCGCCGGCGCGCTGAAGGCCGCGGGCCTCGACCGGGTCAACGTCTCCCTGGACACACTGCGCCCCGACGTCTTCAAGACGCTGACCCGCCGCGACCGCCACAAGGACGTCATCGCGGGCCTCGAGGCCGCCCGGGACGCGGGCCTGACACCGGTCAAGGTCAACACGGTCCTGATGCCGGGGCTCAATGAGGACGAGGCCCCCGACCTGCTCGCCTGGGCCGTCGAGCACGGCTACGAGCTGCGCTTCATCGAGCAGATGCCCCTCGACGCCCAGCACGGCTGGAAGCGCGACGGCATGATCACCGCCGGTGACATCCTGGCCTCCCTGCGCACCCGCTTCGAGCTGACGCCTGAGGGCTCCCAGGAGCGCGGCTCCGCCCCGGCCGAGCGCTGGATCGTCGACGGCGGACCGCACCGCGTCGGCGTCATCGCCTCCGTCACCCGGCCCTTCTGCTCCGCCTGCGACCGCACCCGCCTCACCGCCGACGGCCAGGTCCGCACCTGCCTGTTCGCCACGGAGGAGACGGACCTGCGCGCCGCCCTCAGGGCCGAGGGCGCCGAGAGCGACGACGAGAACATCGCCCGCATATGGAAGCTGGCGATGTGGGGCAAGAAGGCCGGTTCGGGTCTGGACGATCCCTCGTTCCTGCAGCCCGAGCGCCCCATGTCGGCGATCGGCGGCTGAACTCAGGCGTCGCCGTCGGTCCCGGTGTCCTCCCACTCGGCCAGCGCGACCACGTCCTTGAGGAACCCGCGCACGCCGAGGAACTTCGCCAGGTGTTCCCGGTGCTCGTCGCAGGCCAGCCACGTCTTACGGCGATCCGGCGTGTGCAGCTTCGGGTTGTTCCAGGCGAGCACCCACACGGCGTCGGCGCGACAGCCCTTGGCCGAGCACTGCGCAGTGGTGGGAGCCGGTTCGGAGAGGTCTGTGAGATGCACGGCTCAACCCTAGAGCCCGCGCGGGACTTCTTGAGAGCCGGGGGAAAAGGCGACGCCGGGCAGCCACGGGGGGAGCTGCCCGGCGTCGGTCCGTCGCTCCGACGGGGGATGCGGAGCGCGTACGAAGTATGTCATGGCCGACCGGCCGACCGGCACCGGAACAACACGATTGATTGAGCTTTTCTTGAGCTTCGGGCACCGCTGAGCTGCCCGTCAGGACCGCACCGGTGCCGGGCGTCACGCCGTGACTACGGTCGGTCCTCGGGGCGTGGCTCCACGGGCCCGCCGGCCGACGCGGCGGTGATGGCGGGGCGCGTCGGTCCCGGCACGAACGTCTTGGGCAGGGACGGCGCGTTCTCCCGGCCCGCGTTGGCGATCACCACGGCGACGTACGGCAGCAGCGCGCCGAAGATCAGCGTGACGACGGCGACGGGCCGCTCCACGTTCCACAGCACCGCGGTGAGGATGACCGAGACGGTCCGGATGCTCATCGAGATGATGTACCTGCGCTGACGGCCCCGCACATCCTCGGCCAACCCCTGCCGGGCTCCGGTGATCCGGAAGACGTTCGCCTCGCCACCGCCGCTGCCGCTTCGCTTCCGCATCACTTCCACCACCCGACTACGTGCCGGACCTCTCCCCGGACCGGACTGCCTCCACCGTACGCCCGGCATCCGACGCCGATAAGACCGGGGCGCGCCACAACGCGCCGAGTCGGCCGGGCCGTCCCACGTACGGGTGTGGCCGACATGCGCTGTATGGCCTACGGGCCGAGACTGGCATAAAGCTCACGTAAGAGCCGTACAAGGAGGCAGCCATGGGCTGGTTGTGGGCGATCATCGTCGGATTCGTGCTGGGCCTGATCGCCAAGGCGATCCTTCCGGGCAAGCAGCACAGCCCCCTGTGGCTGACGACCATCTTCGGCATGCTCGGCGCCATCGCGGGCAACGCGGTCGCCCGCGCCGCGGGGGTCGGCGCGACCCCGGGCATCGACTGGAGCCGTCACGCCTTCCAGCTCGTCGCCGCGATCATCATCGTGGGCGTGGGCGACATGCTGTACGTGGCGACGCTGGGCAAGAGGAAACAGGAGGCCTGACGCTTCCGTACGGCGAAGGGTCACGCGCAAGAGTGCGGCTGCCCGCGAGGGGAGCCGCACTCTTGCGCGTCGAACGAAGTCGCGGAAACCCGGCTTCTAGGCGCCCTTGACCTCGACCGCCGCCAGGTTCTTCTTGCCGCGCCGCAGCACCAGCCACCGGCCGTGCAGCAGGTCGGAGGCGGCCGGGACGTGATCCTCGCCGGGCACCTTGACGTTGTTCACGTACGCGCCGCCCTCCTTCACCGTCCGGCGGGCGGCGGACTTGCTGGCGACCAGGCCGACCTCGGCGAACAGGTCGACGACCGGCGCCCCGAGCTCGGGGACCTCGGCCTTCGGCAGCTCCGAGAGCGCCGCGGCGAGCGTCGCCTCGTCCAGGTCCGCGAGGCTCCCGTCGCCCTGCCCGAACAGCGCCTTCGACGCGGCGATCACGGCGGCCGTCTGGTCGGCGCCGTGCACCAGCGTCGTCAGCTCCTCGGCCAGCGCACGCTGCGCCGCACGCGCCTGCGGACGCTCCTCGGTCTGCTGCTCCAGTTCCTCGATCTCCTCGCGGGACCTGAAGCTGAAGATCCGCAGGAAGTTGGCGACGTCCCGGTCGTCCGCGTTCAGCCAGAACTGGTAGAACGCGTAGGGCGACAGCATCTCCGGGTCGAGCCAGACGGTGCCCGACTCGGTCTTGCCGAACTTCGTGCCGTCCGCCTTGGTGATCAACGGGGTGCCGAGCGCGTGCACCTTGGCCTCCGGGTGGACCCGGTGGATCAGGTCGGTGCCGGAGGTCAGGTTGCCCCACTGGTCGCTGCCACCGGTCTGCAGGGTGCAGCCGTACTGCTCGTACAGCTTCAGGAAGTCCATGCCCTGCAGGATCTGGTAGCTGAACTCGGTGTAGCTGATGCCCGCGTCGGAGCTCAGCCGCCGGGCGACGGCCTCCTTGGCGATCATCTTGTTGACCCGGAAGTGCTTGCCCATGTCACGCAGGAACTCGATGGCCGACATGCCCTGGGTCCAGTCCAGGTTGTTGACCATGACCGCGGCGTTCGGCCCCTCGAAGTCGAGCAGCGGCGCGATCTGCGCGCGCAGCCGCTCGACCCAGCCCGCCACGACCTCGGGCGAGTTCAGCGTCCGCTCCGAGTTCGGCTTCGGGTCACCGATCAGACCGGTGGCGCCGCCGACCAGACCCAGCGGGCGGTGGCCCGCCTGCTGGATGCGCCGCATGGTGAGGATCTGTACCAGGTTGCCCAGGTGCAGGCTCGGCGCGGTCGGGTCGAAACCGCAATAGAACGTGACCGGACCGTCCGCGAACGCCTTGCGCAGCTCGTCCTCGTCGGTGGAGAGGGCGATCAGCCCGCGCCACTTGAGTTCGTCGACGATGTCCGTCACGGTTCTGTGTCTCCTCGTACGTACGTGAGTGCCGGTCCCTGCCAGTCTATGGGCGAAACCGAGCGGGTCAGACGCCCTGGCTGACCGAACTCATATTGAAGTCCGGCACGCGCAGCGCGGGCATCGCGGCTCTAGTGAACCAGTCGCCCCACTCCCTGGGCAGCGTCTTTTCCGTACGCCCCGCCTCGGTGGCCCGGCCGAGCAGATCCACCGGCGACTCGTTGAACCGGAAGTTGTTCGCCTCGCCGACGACCTCCCCGTTCTCCACCAGGTACACGCCGTCGCGGGTGAGGCCCGTCAGCAGGAGCGTCGCCGGGTCGACCTCGCGGATGTACCACAGGCAGGTCAGCAGCAGGCAGCGCCCGCCGCGGTCCGTGGCCGCCACCATCTCGTCCAGGGACTTGCCCGACCCGCCGTCCAGGATCAGGTTGTCACCGGCGGGGGCCACCGCGAGCCCGGTCAGCCCGGCGCTGTGCCGCGTGGTGGTCAGATGCCGCAGCTCGCCGCCGGAGATCCACTCGGTGGCGCCGACCGGGAGGCCGTTGTCGAAGACCGACACGTCGTCGCCGGAGGCGTGCGCGAGCACGAACGGCGCCGACTCCAGGCCCGGCTCGTGCGGGTCGCTGCGCAGCGTCAGCGACAGTGCGCTGAGCCGTTCGCCCACGCGCGTACCGCCGCCGGGCTTGGAGAACACGGTCCGGCCCTCGGCGGCGTCCCGCGCCCCCGACGACCACAGCTGGTAGATCAGCAGGTCCGCCACCGCCGTCGGCGGCAGCAGCGTCTCGTACCGCCCCGCGGGCAGGTCGACGCGGCGCTTCGCCCAGCCGAGCCGGATCGCGAGCTCCGCGTCCAGGGCGGTCGGGTCGACGTCCGTGAAGTCCCGCGTCGCGCGCCCCGCCCACGCCGAGCGCACGCGGTCCGGCGACTTGGCGTTGAGCTCAAGGGTGCCGTTCGGCTGGTCGTGCCGGAGCCGCAGCCCCGTCGACGTACCGAGATAACTGCTGGTCATCTCGTGGTTGGCGAACCCGTACAGCTCACGCCCGCCCGAGCGGGCCCGCGCGAACGCCTCACCGAGCGCGGGCGCGAACCGGGCGAACACCGCGGACGACGTCTCGGCGGGGGCGTCCGTGAAGTCGGGGGAGTGCGGTACGCCGTCGACGAGCGGCTGCGCGTCCTCGGCGGGCTCCGCCTTCGCCGCGGCCTCCTCCGCGGCCCGCACCAGCGGTTCCAGGTCGTCGGCGGTCACGGCCGACCGGGACACGACACCGGCGGCCGTTCCCTGCCGGCCGTCGACCGTCGCGACGACGGTCAGAGTCCGGCCGCGCGTGACACCGTTCGTCGTCAGGGCGTTGCCCGCCCAGCGGAGATTGGCGGTGGACGTCTCGTCGGCGATGACGACACACCCGTCGGCCCGGGACAGCTCCAGGGCCCGCTCGACGATCTCGTGCGGCTTGTTCGTACGAGCGGTCATCGGCCCGCCTCCTCAGTGGTGTTAAGGATGTTGACGCCCTTGAAGAGGGCCGAGGGGCAGCCGTGCGAGACGGACGCGACCTGGCCCGGCTGGGCCTTGCCGCAGTTGAAGGCGCCGCCCAGGACGTACGTCTGCGGGCCGCCGACCGCGGTCATGGAGCCCCAGAAGTCCGTGGTCGTCGCCTGGTACGCCACATCGCGCAGCTGCCCGGCCAGCCGCCCGTTCTCGATCCGGTAGAAGCGCTGCCCGGTGAACTGGAAGTTGTAGCGCTGCATGTCGATCGACCAGGACCGGTCACCGACCACGTAGATCCCCCGGTCGACCCCCGAGATGAGATCCTCGGTCGAAAGCCCGCCGGGATCGGGCTGGAGCGACACGTTCGCCATCCGCTGCACCGGCACGTGGCTGGGCGAATCGGCGAACGCGCAGCCGTTGGACCGCTCGAACCCGGTGAGCCTCGCGATCCGGCGGTCCAGCTGGTAGCCGACCAGAGTGCCGTCCTTGATCAGGTCCCAGGACTGCGCGGCCACGCCCTCGTCGTCGTACCCGATCGTCGCCAGGCCGTGTTCGGCGGTCCGGTCGCCCGTCACGTTCATCAGCTCGGAGCCGTACCTGAGCTTGCCGAGCTGGTCGAACGTGGCGAAGGACGTACCCGCGTACGCGGCCTCGTAGCCGAGCGCGCGGTCCAACTCGGTGGCGTGGCCGATCGACTCGTGGATGGTCAGCCACAAGTTCGACGGGTCCACGACCAGGTCGTACGAGCCCGCCCGCACGCTCGGCGCCCGCATCTTCTCGGCGAGGTGCTCGGGGATCTCGGCCAGCTCGCCCGCCCAGTCCCAGCCGGTCCCGGTGAGGTACTCCCAGCCGCGCCCCACGGGCGGCGCGAGCGTGCGCATCGAGTCGAACTCGCCACTCGCCTCGTCCACGGCGACCGCCGTCAGCTGCGGATGCACCCGTACCCGCTGCTGCGTCGTCACCGTGCCCGCCGTGTCCGCGTAGAACTTGTTCTCGTGGAAGGCGAGCAGTGAGGCGTCGACGTGGCTGACCCCGTCGGCGGCGAGCAGCCCCGCGCTCCACTCGGCGAGCAGCCCGGCCCGATCCTCCTGCGGTACGGAGAACGGGTCGATCTCGTACGAGGAGATCCATGTCCGGTCCGCGTGCACCGGCTCGTCCGCCAGCTCGACGCGCCCGCCCGTCTCCCGCCACCGCCCGTCCGAGGAAGCGCTTCGCGCGGCCCTCGCGTCCGGACCCGCCGCCTCGATCACCCGAGCGCTCAGCTTCGCCATCTCCACGGCCTGGGAGGCCACCTTCGCCGCCGCGTCCATGGTCAGGTCGACGCCGGACGCGAACCCCCAGCTGCCGCCGTGCACCACCCGCACCGCGTATCCGAGGTCGATGGTGTCGGACGCGCCGGCCGGGCGGGCGTCGCGCAGCCGCAGCGAGGCGCCGCGCACCCGTTCGAGGCGGAAGTCCGCGTGTTCGGCGCCCAGCGCCCGGGCACGGGCGAGCGCCGCGTCGGCCAGCGCCCGCAGCGGGAGTGCCGTGAACGCTTCATCGATCGTATGAGGCACGAATGTCTCCCTGTCGTCGCCGTGCAGCCACTGCAGAGCCCCGATCATGTCGCGTCGGACGCGGCATCGGCCACACCTTTCTGTAGAGACCCGACAGCGAGTCGCGTACGCGACTGTCGGTGACCGATTCTTCGTACCAGTGCTCGTACCGATAGGTTTTTGCGGAACCACCACCGCAAACGAAAGGGTGATCCGTTGAGCCGCTCGGTTCTCGTCACCGGAGGAAACCGGGGCATCGGCCTCGCCATCGCCCGCGCGTTCGCGGACGCGGGAGACCAGGTCGCGATCACATACCGCTCCGGAGATCCCGCAGAGCTCGAAAAGCAGGGCTTCCTCGCCGTCAAGTGCGACATCACCGACGGCGAGCAGGTGGAGCAGGCTTACAAGGAGATCGAGGAGAAGCACGGTCCGGTCGAGGTTCTCGTCGCCAACGCCGGCGTGACCAAGGACCAGCTCCTCATGCGGATGACCGAGGAGGACTTCACGTCCGTCCTCGACACGAACCTCACCGGCACCTTCCGCGTCGTCAAGCGCGCCAACCGCGGCATGCTGCGCGCGAAGAAGGGCCGCGTCGTCATGATCTCCTCGGTCGTCGGCCTGTACGGGGCGCCGGGGCAGGCGAACTACGCCGCCTCGAAGGCCGGTCTCGTCGGCTTCGCCCGCTCGCTCGCCCGTGAGCTCGGGTCCCGCGACATCACGTTCAACGTCGTCGCCCCCGGGTTCGTCGACACCGACATGACCAGGGCGCTCACGGACGAGCAGCGCGCGAACATCGTGGCGCAGGTGCCGCTCGGCCGGTACGCGCAGGTCGAGGAGATCGCCGCCGCGGTGAGGTTCCTCGCCTCCGACGACGCTTCGTACATCACTGGAGCCGTCATTCCGGTTGACGGCGGATTGGGCATGGGTCACTGATCACATGAGCGGAATTCTCGAGGGCAAGCGCATCCTGATCACCGGTGTGCTGATGGAGTCCTCCATCGCCTTCCACACCGCGAAGCTGGCTCAGGAGCAGGGTGCGGAGATCATCCTCACGGCCTGGCCGCGGCCGACGCTGACCGAGCGCATCGCCAAGAAGCTGCCCGAGCCCGGCAAGGTGAAGGTCCTGGAGCTCGACGTCTCCAACGACGAGCACCTCGCCCGCCTGGAGGGGCAGGTCCGCGAGCACCTCGGTGACCGGCTCGACGGCGTCGTGCACTCCATCGGTTTCGCCCCGCAGGACGCGCTCGGCGGCAACTTCCTCAACACGCCCTTCGAGTCCGTGGCCACCGCGATGCACGTCTCCGCCTTCTCCCTGAAGTCGCTGACGATGGCCCTGCTGCCGCTGATGACCGAGGGCGGCTCGGTCGTCGGCCTCACCTTCGACGCCCAGTTCGCCTGGCCGCAGTACGACTGGATGGGCCCGACCAAGGCCGCCCTGGAGGCCACCAGCCGCTACATGGCGCGTGACCTGGGCAAGCAGAACATCCGCTGCAACCTGGTCTCGGCGGGCCCGCTCGGCTCCATGGCCGCGAAGTCCATCCCGGGCTTCAGCGAGCTGGCCGCGGTCTGGGACAGCCGCTCGCCGCTGGAGTGGAAGCTGGAGGACCCCGAGCCGGCCGGGCGCGGCGTCGTCGCCCTGCTCTCGGACTGGTTCCCGAAGACGACCGGCGAGATCATTCACGTCGACGGCGGTCTGCACGCCATCGGCGCGTAAGGACGGACCGGCGCGGAAGACCCAGGGCCCTTCCGGGGGCGCCACCCGTTCGGCTCACCGGCCGGGCACCACGAAGGGACCTCCTTGCACTCTGGGTGCAAGGAGGTCCCTTCGTGTACCTGCCTCATCGAGTCGCCCCGGTCCTCGCGGCGCTGACCCTGCTGGTCGCGTTGCCCTACGACGCGGCGTCGTCCGAGCCCGTCGCCCGCCACGGGCGCGTGGCGGGCCAGAAGCGGGAACTCTTCGGCGCGGACTGCCGTGTCGATGTCACCCGGTCCCGCGTGACGGCCTCCTGCCACAATCCGTACCCGGAGACCGACCGTGTCGCGCTGCACATCGAGTGCCGACAGTGGTGGGACATCGACACCGACTCACGGCCGACGGCCGTCGACCCCGCCCAGACCCTGACGCTGGCGGGCCGCTGCTGGAAGTCGGTGGCCACGGCGTGGGTCAGTCACCAAAAGCCGGCGCGGTGAGCCGCCCCGGACGGCACAGGAACGGATAGCCGGCCGCCTCCGCCGCGGCGGCCTGCGCGTCGCCGACCCGGATCGCGTCGACCAGGCGGGTGTGGTCCATGTGGTTCTCGGCGGTCAGCTCCTCGCCCACGTCCTCGCGCAGCCAGTCCTGCAGCACGGCGCCCAGGTCCGCGTACATCGCCGTCATCACGTCGTTGTGGGACGCCGCCACCACCGCCATGTGGAACGTCGCGTCCGCCGTGACGAACCGCTCCGCGTCGCCCGACTCCCAGGCATCCTCACGCCGTACGAGAAGTGCGTCGAGCTGCTTGAGGTCGCGTTCGGTGCGCCGCTCGGCGGCCAGTCTCGCCGCGCTGGACTCCAGCGTGGAGCGCAGCTCGGCGATGTGCCGCGGGTCGGCGTCCGCGAACCGGCGCTGCATCACGCCGGCCAGCTCGCTGGCCGCGACCACGTACGTGCCCGAACCCTGCCGGATGTCGAGCAGGCCGTTGTGCGCGAGCGCCCGCACCGCCTCCCGCACCGTGTTCCGGGCGACGCCCAGCTGCTCGACCAGCTCGGGCTCCGTGGGGATGCGCGAGCCCACCGGCCACTCGCCCGAGGAGATCTGGGCGCGCAGTGCGGAGATGACCTGCTCGGACAGGGCCGAGCGCCGGGGGGAGTTCAGCGGCATGACGTTCCTTCGGCGGGGACGACGGATCTACGGCAACGGATTGGACAACCAATCATCCCATGATTCTATGATGTGTTTCATGGCCAGTGAGGAAACCCCGACCCCGACGATCGCGTCGCCGACCGCCGCCGACTCCTCGACACGCACCGGGCGCGCCCGGCACACGGGGCACGCCGACCACGCGGAGAAGAGCGCGCCCCCGCGCGCGTGGGCCGTGCGCCTGGTCACCATCGGAATCGTGCTCGCCGCCCTCAATCTGCGGCCCGCCATCACCAGCCTCGGCGCACTCCTGGAGGACGTGCGCGACGGACTCGGCATGAGCGGCAGCGTCGCCGGACTGCTCACCTCCGTGCCGCCGCTCTGTTTCGCGGTCTTCGGCGTGGCGGCGCCCCGGCTCGCCAAGCGGTTCGGCGCCTCCGCCGTGGTCTGCGCCGGGATGATCGCGATCGCCGCGGGTCTGATCATCCGTCCGTACGCGGGCGGCACCGCCGGCTTCCTGGCCGCCAGCGCGCTCGCCCTCATGGGCATCGCGGTCAGCAATGTCCTCATGCCGGTCATCGTCAAGCGCTGGTTCCCCGACCGCGTCGGTTCCATGACCGGCCTGTACTCGATGGCCCTCGCGCTCGGCACCTCCCTGGCCGCCGCCGTGACCGTGCCGATGACCCACGCGCTCGGCGGCAGCTGGCGGACGGGCCTCGCCGTGTGGGCCGCGCTCGCCACGGTCGCCGTGCTGCCCTGGCTGCCGCTCGTACGGGACCGGGGCGCGGCGGCGACGCGGCCCGCCCAGAACGCGCCCGCCCAGAACACGACCGCGCGCGACACGGCCACCCGCGACAGTTCCGGTCACGGCGGGCCCGGTCACGGCGGGCCCGCCGACGACGGCATCCGGATCACGCGCAGCCGCACGGCATGGGCGCTCGCCGTGTTCTTCGGCCTCCAGGCCACCGCCGCGTACATCACCATGGGCTGGATGGCGCAGATCTTCCGCGACGCCGGGGTCTCCGCCTCGACGTCCGGCGTGCTGCTCGCCGTGACCATGGCGATGGGCGTGCCGCTCGCCTTCGTCATCCCGCGGCTCGCCGCGCGCCTGCCGCAGCAGGGCCCCATCGTCGTCGTCCTCGGGTTGTGCGGCCTGTCCGGGTACGCGGGCCTGTATCTGGCCCCTGCCGCCGGCGCCTGGGCGTGGGCGCTGCTGCTCGGTGTCTCCAACTGCGCCTTCCCACTGGCCCTCACGATGGTGGGTATGCGGGCCCGTACCGGCGCGGGCGTCGCCAAGCTGTCGGCGTTCGCCCAGTCCGTCGGTTATCTGATCTCGATCCCCGGCCCGCTGCTCGTCGGCGTCCTCTACCAGAGCACCGACGGCTGGACCGTGCCGATCGCGCTCATGGCCACGCTGATGGTGCCGCAGATCGTGGTCGGCGTCCTCGCGGGCCGCGACCGCACCGTCGAGGACGAGGCGGCCCCGCGCTCCGCGCCCCCCGCGTCCGGAGCCCCCGCGTCCTGAGGCCGGCCGGGTGGTGCGACACTTGCCGCATGTCGCCTGTGCTCGAACCGAACCCCCAGAACAGCCACAAGAAGCTTCTGCTCGTGCTGGGCGCGATGCTCGGTGTCACCGTGATCGTCGCCGTCATCGCGTCGTTCGCCTCGCCCTGACCGTCCGCCCGCGGCCCGTGCCCGCTGCCCGGGGGTGGGGACAGCCCCACCGTCCCCTAGGGGGCAGGGGTCAGGGTCGATTGGGTGGATCACCGGATGGGGCGCCCGCCTCCCGGTCCGTACCGTCGAAGTGTCACCAGCTCACGGACGGACCAGGAGGCGTCATGCCGGCCACCACGCACGCAAAGCCCCACCCGGCGGCCACCGGCGGGGCCCGCGCCCGCCTGCCCTGGTGGGCGGTGGCCCTCCCGGCCGTCGCCTTCGTCGTGCTGCTCGCGCTGCTCCTCAACCCGGCCGACGCACACGCGTCAGCGGGTGACCCGCACCTCGTCCACCTCATGGAACGCGCCAGGGAACTCCTGCGGAGGTAGCCCGAGCCCCTTGCCCCTCCCACACCGTTCACTCGTGTCGGGGAGCCCCTCAACTCCCTGCGCCCCGAGGCCGGTTTCATGCGAAGCTGGGAGCCATGAGCGTCGCAGAACCCCGCAGGATCGTCCTTTTCCGGCATGCCAAGGCGGACTGGCCCCAGGTCGACGACCATGAGCGGCCGCTGGCCGACCGGGGGCGCAGGGACGCCCCCGTCGCCGGCCGCAAGCTGGCAGACTCCGGCATCACCTTCGACTACGCCCTGTGCTCGACCGCCCTGCGCACCCGCGAGACCTGGAAGCTCGCCGTCGGCGAGCTGCCCGAGCGGCCCAGGACCGTGTACGAGGAGCGGATCTACGAGGCGTCCCCCGGCGAGCTGATCGCCGTCCTGAACGAGACGCCGGAGGACGTCAGGAACGTCGTCCTGGTCGGCCACAACCCCGGAGTGCAGGGCCTCGCCGACGTCCTCGCGGGAGACAGCGAAGGCGACACGCTGACACGGATGAGCCGGCGCGGCTTCCCGACCGCCGCCTTCGCGGTCCTGACCCACACCGGCTCGTGGAAGAGCCTGGAGCCGGGCACCGCGACCCTGGTCGACTACTGGTCACCGAGCGAGTAGGCCCCCGCAGGCCCCGCCCGCACGGCCAGGGCGCCCGACACCGAGACCGGCACCGGGCGCCCTGGCCGTGCGAACGGCGACCACCGGTCCGCGTACGGATGGCGGCGACCGGTCCGCGTGCGGATGGCGGCACCGGTCCCCGTACGAACGGCGGCGACCGGTCCGCGTACGGACAGTCCCTAGTCCTCCTGCGTGTCCGCCGCCTCGACCTCTTCGCGGGTGATGCCGAGCAGATACAGGACCGTGTCCAGGAACGGCACGTTCACCGCGGTGTGTGCGGCCTCCCGGACCACCGGCTTGGCGTTGAAGGCGACGCCGAGCCCGGCCGCGTTCAGCATGTCCAGGTCGTTGGCGCCGTCGCCGATCGCCACCGTCTGCGCCAGCGGCACCCCCGCCTGGGAGGCGAAACGGCGCAGCAGACGCGCTTTGCCCGCGCGGTCGACGATCTCGCCGACGACCCGGCCGGTCAGCTTGCCGTCGACGATCTCCAGCGTGTTGGCCTGCGCGAAGTCGAGCCCGAGACGCTCCCGCAGATCGTCTGTGACCTGAGTGAACCCGCCCGAGACGACCCCCACTTGGTAGCCGAGACGCTTGAGCGTACGGATCAGGGTGCGGGCGCCCGGCGTAAGTCGCACCTCGCTCCTGACCTTGTCGACGACCGACGCGTCGAGTCCCTCCAGGAGTGCCACGCGCGCGTGCAGCGACTGCTCGAAGTCCAGCTCGCCGCGCATCGCCGCCGCCGTCACCTCGGCGACCTCGTCCTCGCAGCCCGCGTGCGCCGCGAACAGCTCGATCACCTCGTCCTGGATGAGCGTCGAGTCGACGTCCATCACCACGAGCCGCTGCGCGCGCCGGTGCAGTCCGGCCGCGACCACGGCCACGTCCACGCCCAGCTTCGCCGCCGCTATGGCGAGCGCGGTGCGCAGCGCCTCGGTCTCCGTACCGGACACGGCGAACTCGACGGCGGTGACGGGGTACTTGGCGAGCCGGAAGATACGGTCGATGTTGCCGCCGGTGCCCGTGATCGACGCGGCGATGGCGGCCGTCGACTCGGCGGTCAGCGGGTGGCCGAGGACGGTCACCAGGGAGCGGCCGACGCCGCGCGGCCGGTTGTCACCGGTGCCGGAGATGATCTCGGCCTGCATCTTCATGGACTCCGCCCAGCTGTGGACGGTGGCCCGCAGGTCGCCTTCCAGGCCGGTCCGCGGCTCGGTCACCAGGGCGCACAGGACGATGCGCCCACGCGTGACGACCTGCTCGATGTCGACCACGTCGACGGAGTAGGCGGCGAGGGTGTCGAAGAGACCGGCGGTGATGCCGGGCCGGTCCTTGCCGAAGATCTTGACGAGGAGAGTGGGCACGTCGGAGGAGACGGCGGCCGGAACGTCGTCGGCCGGTACGTCGTCGGCCGGTACATCAGCGGGGTGCTGGGGCTGCGAAGCGCTCATGATGCTCTTACGTTATCGGGCCTGTGTACGAGGACGGCGCAACGGTCCGCCTGCCGGACACCCCCGCGCCGCGCACCAGACGCCCGGAACATCCGCGATCAACGGATTCGCCCCCGCCGCCCGGGCAATCGTGATGAGGTCGTGATCGGTCGTGCCGGGCCCGCGCGGGACGGCGGGCGCCCGCCGCCGTGGGCCCGCAGGCGTCGTCCCGCGACCGCCCAACTCCCCTCGCGTACAAGGAACGCCCAGCTCAACGCCGCGACGACGGCACGCGCGCGTGGGGTGTCCTCGGTGCGCCCGAAGGTCTTCACCACGTCCGACACAGGGCCGACTTTCGGTCACCGGGGGCTTCCTGAAATAGTTCCTCCCGATGTTCGACATCCCTAGACTCCCTATGACGGGGGCAAAAATCGGGGGACAACTCAGTGGGGCATGGAGTGCCTGAACTCGTAGTGGAATTGAACGGCAGTACCTGGACGCTCGATCCGTCCAGGCCGTACACCCTCGGACGTGATCCCGGGGGCGACATCACGCTCGACGACGCGCGGGTGTCGTGGCGCCACGCCACCATCAGCTTCAACGGCCGCAGTTGGGTCATCGAGGACCACGGCTCCACCAACGGCACGTTCGTGCTGGGGCAGCGGATCCAGCAGACGGAGATCGGCCCCGGCTCCACGGTCCACCTGGGCAACGCCACGGACGGCCCCCGCCTCACCGCGCAGGGCAGCGCCCCGGCGGCCGCCGTCGCCGCGCCGCACCAGGCGCAGCAGCACGCCGCGGGTCTCGCCCCGCAGCCGCAGCAGTACCCGGCGGCCGACGCGACCGGCTGGCCTCAGCAGGCGCCCCAGCCTCAGCAGGCGCCTCAGGCATGGCAGCAGCAGCCGGTCCCCGCCCAGCAGGGGCCCGCCCCACAGGGACCGGCCCAGCCGGGATCCGGCGGCGCCGCGGGGGCCGCGCCGGTCTACGGCGACCGCAGCCCCACGACGTTCCACCAACTGGCGCTCGGCCACGTCATGCGTATCGGCCGCGCCCTGGAGAACGAGCTGGTCGTCTCCGACCTGCAGGTCTCGCGCCACCACGCCGAGTTCCACGCGACGCCGGACGGCCGCTTCCAGATCCGCGACCTCGGCTCGCACAACGGCACGTACGTCAACGGCCAGCCGATCGCCAAGGGCGGCTCGCAGCTGCTCGGCCCCGACGACATCGTCGGCGTCGGCCACTCCACGTTCCGCCTCGTCGAGGGACGCCTTGAGGAGTTCGTCGACACCGGTGACATCTCCTTCTCCGCCCGTCACCTGACGGTCACCGTCGACGGCGGCAAGCAGATCCTCAAGGACGTCTCGTTCGGCGTCCCGGAGAAGTCACTCATCGCGGTCATCGGCCCGTCGGGTTCCGGCAAGTCGACGCTCCTCAAGGCGCTCACCGGCTACCGACCCGCCAACCAGGGCGACGTCCTCTACGACAACCGGAACCTGTACAAGCAGTTCGCCGAGCTGCGCCAGCGCATCGGTCTGGTCCCGCAGGACGACATCCTGCACAAGGAGCTGACCGTCAAGAAGGCGCTCAAGTACGCCGCCAAGCTCCGCTTTCCCGCGGACACCAGCGAGCAGGAGCGCGAGCAGCGCATCGACGAGGTGCTGCGCGAGCTCAAGCTGGACATCCACAAGGAGAAGAAGGTCACCTCCCTCTCCGGTGGCCAGCGCAAGCGCGTGTCGGTGGCCCTCGAGCTGCTGACCAAGCCGTCGCTGATCTTTCTCGACGAGCCGACCTCCGGCCTCGACCCGGGCATGGACCGCGACGTCATGCAGTTGCTGCGCGGCCTGTCCGACGACGGCCGCACCGTCCTCGTCGTCACCCACTCGGTGGCCGAGCTGGCGCTGTGTGACAAGCTCCTGGTGATGGCACCGGGCGGCTCGGTGGCCTACTTCGGCCCCCCGCAGGAGGCGCTCAACTTCTTCGGCTACGACACCTGGGCCGATGTCTTCTCCGCGTTCGAGAACTACCGCGACTACGACTGGGCGGGCCGCTGGAAGGGCTCGCAGCACTACCAGATGTACGCGGCCGACCTCGACGCCGTCGCCCCGCAGCCCGTCGAGATGCCGGGGGCCGCCGCCGTCGCGCGGGCCCGCAAGCCGCAGCCCTGGGGCGCCCAGCTGCTCACGCTGATCCGGCGCTATGTGTCGGTGATCGCCTCCGACAAGGGCTTCATGGGGCTGATGCTGATCCTGCCCGCCGTCCTCGGCGTGGTCTCCACGGTCATCCCCGCCGACTTCGGCCTCGCCCCGCCCACGCCGCCGTCCAGGTTCAACGGAGCGGCCGGCACGATCACGCTGATCCTCGTCGTCGGCATGTGCTTCTCCGGCGCCGCGAACTCGGTCCGCGAGCTGATCAAGGAGCGGGTCATCTACGAGCGGGAGCGCGCCACCGGCCTGTCCCGCTCCGCGTACCTGATGTCCAAGGTCATCGTCCTCGGCTTCATCACGGCCATCCAGGGCGTCATCATCTGCGCCATCGGCTTCACGCCGCGCAAGCTGCCCACCGACGGCCTGCTGCTGCCGCCCGCCGCGGAGATGTGTGTCGTGATCATCGCGCTCGGCTTCACGTCGATGATGTTCGGCCTGGTGATCTCCTCGCTGGTGAAGACCGCGGAGAAGACCATGCCGCTGCTGGTCATGTTCGCGATCGTCCAGGTCGTGTTCACCGGCGTCCTCTTCCAGGTCTTCGGCTCGCCGGGCCTTGAGCAGTTCGCCTGGCTGATGCCGTCCCGCTGGGCCGTCGCCGGTGTCGGCACCACCCTGGACCTCGGGCACCTGATGGCGCCGTGGGACCCGAAGAACCCGACCGACCTCGACCCGCTGTGGCAGCACACGACCGGCCAGTGGGCCGTCGACCTCGTGGTGCTGCTCGCGCTCGGCGCCCTCTGCGGCTTCGCGGTCGCCCGCCTGCTGCGCCGCCACGAGCCGGAGGTCATGCGCAAGTAGGACATATGGCGCAAGTGGATGTTCAAGGGCGTATGCGCGCAGAGGCATCCATATATATATGGAGAAGGGCGACACCCGTGAGGGTGCCGCCCTTCTCCACCGTGGGGGTCAGCGTGTGCGTAGGACCCGGAGGTCCCGTCGTACGAGTCCTAGTACGCGCTGTTCACGTTGTCGATCGAACCGTACTTCGCGGCCGCGTAGTTCGCGGCGGCCGTGATGTTGGCGACCGGGTCGTAGATGTTCGTGGAGGTGCCGGCCACGTGGTACGCGTTGAACGTCGGCTGGATGACCTGCAGCAGGCCGATCGACGGGGTGCCGTTGATGGCGTTGATGTCCCAGCCGTTGACGGCGTTCGGGTTGCCGGACGACTCACGCATGATGTTGCGGTACAGGCCGTTGTAGGTGCCCGGGATGCCCTTGGCCTTCATGATGTCCAGGGCCTGCCGGATCCAGCCGTCCAGGTTGTTGGCGTACACCGGGGTGCGGGCGGCGGAGCGGGACGCGGCCGCCTTGGCCTCGCGCTCCTTCTTCGCCTTGGCGGCGGCCTCGGCCTTCGCCTTGGCGGCGGCGTCCGCCTTCGCCTTCGCCGCGGCCTCCGCCTTCTTCTTCGCGGCGGCCTCCTGCGCGGCCTTCAGCTTCGCCTCGGCCTGCTTGGCCTTCTCCGACGCGGCGGCCTGCTGGTTGGTGACGCTGGCCTGCACGTCCTTGATCTGCTGCATCCCCGCGTTCGTGGTGAACGCGACCGGGGCGGCGGCGACCGTGTCGGCCTTGGCGTCCGTGGTGGCGGAACCGTCGTGCCCGGGCACCAGCGTGACCGCGAGGGCGGCGGCGCCGAGCGCGGCGACACCGGCGATCGAGAACTTGTGGGCCCGGGTGAGCTGACTATGGCCGGGGATGCTGTGCTTGGACATGGGAGATGGGGACCTCTCGACATACGGGAGCCGCTCGCATCCGGGAATCCGGACAGCCGTGTTTGGGACACGGACGCTGCGGGTAGACCGCCGCAGCGCCGAGCGACGGGGGCCATTCTTAGCGGCCGCAAAAATCCGTGGCAAAGGTGTGACGTACGAAGCCGGGTAGTGGGAGTAGGCCCCCCGTAAAGCCCCCCGAACACGGCCCTGGACCCCGCTGGCCATGCGCGGACTCGGGACTTAAGTCCCTGAACCTTCCACTAGCGTTCTTCGTACGTGACCTGGGCCCTATGTGCGGCGTCACAGCACGGCTCCCCGCATCTCACCGATCGTTGCCATCGCAATGCGGACAGTGAGAGGAATTCAGGGCGCCGTGAGGGGAGTGTGCACAGCGCGTGCCCGTCGCGGGACGTAGGTCCGCGGCCCCGGGCGAGAACCGCCACAGGCCCGATACGCACTGTCACGACCCGCCGGTACGGTGAGCCCATGAGTCACCGCCCACGGACAGGTCTTGCCGCGGTCAGCGCCGCGCTGCTCGCCATGAGCAGGCATCTGGAGGTGCGCGACGTCCTCAAGACGATCGTCGCCTGCGCGCGCGAGCTGCTCGACGCCCAGTACGCCGCTCTCGGGGTGCCCGACGACCACGGGGGCTTCGCCCAGTTCGTCGTCGACGGTGTCAGCGAGGAGCAGTGGAAGGCCATCGGCCCGCTGCCCCGCCAGCACGGCGTCCTCGCCGCGATGCTGCGCGACGCGCGCACCGAACGCCTGGCCGACGTCCGCGAGGACCCCCGCTTCGAGGGCTGGCCCGACGCCCACCCGGACATGTCCGACTTCCTGGGCCTGCCGATCAAGGACGGCGACGACACCATCGGGGCCCTCTTCCTGGCCAACAAGAACTGCGTGAAACCGGAAGGCGGCTGCGGCTTCACCCAGGACGACGAGGAGCTGCTGCGGATCCTCGCCCAGCACGCCGCCATCGCCCTGACCAACGCCCGCCTCTACGAGCGAAGCCGCGAACTGACCATCACCGAGGAGCGGTCCCGCCTCGCCCACGAGCTGCACGACGCCGTCAGCCAGAAGCTCTTCTCGCTGCGCCTGACCGCCCAGGCCGCCGCCACCCTCGTCGACCGCGACCCGTCCCGGGCCAAGGGAGAACTGCAGCACATCGCCGAACTCGCGGCCGAGGCCGCCGACGAGCTGCGCGCCGCCGTCGTCGAGCTGCGCCCCGCCGCCCTCGACGAGGACGGTCTGATCCCCACCCTCCGTACCCAGACCCGGGTCCTCGACCGCGCCCACACCGCGCGGATCACCTTCAGCGCCGACGGCGTCCGCGCCCTGCCCGCAGCCCAGGAGGAGGCCGTACTGCGCGTCGCCCAGGAGGCGCTGCACAACGCGCTGCGCCACTCCGGGGCCGAGCGGGTCCGGGTCACCCTGGAGAAGCGGGCGGCGGGCGCCGTGCTCCGCGTCGTCGACGACGGGACGGGCTTCGACCCCCGGGCCGTACGCGCCGTCGGCCGCCACCTCGGCCTGGTCTCCATGCGGGACCGGACCGGCGGCGTCGGCGGGCGCCTCACAGTGGCATCGGAGCCCGGCAAGGGCACCACGATCGAGATGGAGGTTCCCGGTGGCTGAGGAAGAGGACGGCGCGAAGCGCCTCGCCGCAGGCGCGGCCGTGGGGGACGGTCGGGCCATCAGGGTGCTGTTGGTCGACGACCATCAGGTGGTTCGCCGGGGACTGCGCACCTTCCTGGAGGTCCAGGACGACATCGAGGTCGTCGGGGAGGCGGCGGACGGGGCCGGGGGAGTGGCCCGCGCCGAGGAGCTGAGACCCGACGTCGTCCTCATGGACGTGAAGATGCCGGGAATGGACGGCGTCGACGCGCTGCGCCGGCTCCGCGAGCTCGACAACCCCGCGCGCGTGCTGATCGTCACCAGCTTCACCGAGCAGCGCACCGTGGTCCCGGCCCTGCGCGCCGGAGCCGCCGGATACGTCTACAAGGACGTCGACCCGGACGCGCTGGCGGGCGCCATCCGGTCCGTCCACGCGGGCCACATCCTGCTCCAGCCCGAGGTGGCGGGCGCCCTGCTCTCCCAGGAGGAGTCCGGCGGCGCCCAGGGCAGAGGAGGCTCGCTCACCGACCGGGAGCGCGAGGTGCTCGGCCTGATCGCGGACGGCCGCTCCAACCGGGAGATCGCCCGCGCCCTCGTCCTCTCCGAGAAGACGGTCAAGACCCATGTGTCGAACATCCTGATGAAGCTCGACCTGTCGGACCGCACCCAGGCGGCCCTGTGGGCCGTGCGCCACGGCCTGACCGGCTGACCCGGCGCACGCCCGCGCGCCGGTCCACGGCAACACGGAGGGTTCCGTTCCGTACGCACATTCATACTGTCGTGTGGATGTCCCCCGGACGGCGTATCCCGTGGGGGTCGGCCGCGTTCTCCCAGTGCACGCCGCGGCGGTTGGCCGCGGTCATCGCTAGGAGGATCCAGAAGTGAAGAACCTGAAGAAGGCCGCGGCCGTCACCATGGTCGCCGGTGGTCTGGTCGCCGCCGGTGCCGGCCTCGCTTCCGCCCACAGCGCGGACGCCCACGGCACGGCCGTCAACTCGCCGGGCGTCGGCTCGGGCAACCTGGTTCAGGTCCCCGTCCACGTCCCGGTCAACGCCGTCGGCAACACGGTCAGCGTCATCGGCGCCCTGAACCCGGCCTTCGCCAACGACGGGTTCAACGGCTGACACCAGCCCCCCGGCCCCTCGACCCGCCCGAGGGGCCCCACGGGCGCGGCCCGGGCAGGTCCCGGCCGCGCCCGTGCGCGCGACACCTACCCCCGCTCCCGTTCCTCCACGAACGAGTCGTACGCGGCCACCTGCGCCCGCCGGGCCGTCCGCTCCACCGGCCGCAACGCCACCGCCCGCGCGCCCATCTCCGACGCGCTCACCGCCCCGCCGTGCCCGTTCTCGTACGCCAGCGAGATCAGCAGCCCCACGCGCTGCGCCAGCTCCAGCACCCGCACCGCCCGCGGCGGATACCCCGGGGCCAGCACCTCACGCCCCCGCTCCGCCCGCGCCCGGTACGCGCCGACCGCCGCCTCGGCCACCGGCCCCGACCCGGCCACATCGAGCCGCGTCAGCACCTCGGTCGCCTCCCGCAGCGCCTGCGCCAGCTCACGCTCGGCCTCACCGAGCGACGGCACGTCCGCGGGCGGCCCCTCCCGCACGGGCAGGCAGCGCCACACCACTTCCGTATGCATGTCGTCCGCGGGCACGGCGCCGCCCTCCGGCCCGGCCTCGTACACCTCCGGGACGAGCCCGAGCGCGGCCCCCACACAGACCACCGCCTCCTCGGCCTCGATCGCCCGCGCGTTGAACTCCGGCGGACCACTCAGCCCCAGCGGATGCCCCGGCGCGGGCAGCGCCACCCGCAGCCCGCGCACCCCGAGCGCCCGCAGCCGCCCGAGCGCCAGCGTGAGCCCTACCGGCCCGGTCTCACCGGGAATCCCCTCGACGCGGTGCACCGCGTCCTCGCCGACGATCGCGTGCGCCGCGTCGTCAGGTGCGACAAGTCCGGCCAACTGTGCATTCCCCCAAGCCGCGAGGCGCCCGGAGCGTGGTTCCGAAAGCATGCGCCCCACCTTAAAAGTCCAGCCGATGGAATGGGTCACCTGGCCGGTGGCGTAGGTTTTCCCCTGGGGGTCGCGTCCGGCACCGGACAGGCCGAGGGCACGCGGACGCGACGAGAAGCCGAGACTGCAATGGGAGACAACGCGCTCATGAGCGATGTACTGGAGCTGGAGGACGTATCCGTGGTCCGCGAGGGCCGGGCTCTGGTGGACCAGGTCTCCTGGTCGGTCAAGGAGGGGGAGCGCTGGGTCATCCTCGGCCCCAACGGCGCGGGCAAGACCACCCTCCTCAACGTCGCCTCGAGCTACCTCTTCCCGAGCAAGGGCACCGCCACCATCCTCGGCGAGACCCTCGGCAAGCCCGGCACGGACGTCTTCGAGCTCCGCCCGCGCATCGGTGTCGCCGGCATGGCCCTCGCCGAGAAGCTCCCCAAGCGCCAGACCGTCCTGCAGACCGTGCTCACCGCCGCGTACGGCATGACGGCCGGCTGGCAGGAGGAGTACGAGGACGTCGACGAGCAGCGCGCCCGCGCCTTCCTCGACCGCCTCGGCATGAGCGAGTACCTGGACCGCAAGTTCGGCACCCTCTCCGAGGGCGAACGCAAGCGCACCCTCATCGCCCGCGCCCTGATGACCGACCCCGAACTCCTCCTCCTCGACGAGCCCGCCGCCGGACTCGACCTCGGCGGCCGCGAGGACCTGGTCCGCCGCCTCGGCCGTCTCGCCCGCGACCCCATCGCCCCGTCCATGATCATGGTCACGCACCACGTCGAGGAGATCGCCCCCGGCTTCACCCACGTGCTGATGATCCGCCAGGGCCAGGTCCTCGCCGCGGGCCCGCTCGAACTCGAACTCACCTCCCGCAACCTGTCCCGCTGCTTCGGCCTGCCGCTCGTCGTGGAACAGCGCGGCGACCGCTGGAGCGCCACCGGACTGCCTCTCGGCTGACCGCCGGGGGAGGGCACACAGGAGCGCGCGAGCGTGCGCCCCTCGTGGACCCCTGTCCGCACGGCCACCTGCCGACCTACCATGACCGTGTGGCAGACATCGACGCATGGGTGTGGTGGCTGATCGCGGCGGCCGCGCTCGGAATTCCGCTCGTCATCACGGCGATGCCCGAGTTCGGCATGCTGGCGGTCGGCGCCGTCGCGGGCGCCGTCACCGCGGCACTCGGGGCCGGCGTGGTCCCGCAAGTACTGGTCTTCGTCGTCGTGTCGTGCGCCCTCATCGCCGTCGTACGCCCCATCGCCGTGCGCAGCCGCAGGTCACACCCCCAACTCGCCTCCGGCATCGACGCCCTGAAGGGCAAACAGGCCCTGGTCGTCGAGCGTGTCGACGGCCGCGGCGGACGCATCAAGCTGGCCGGCGAGATCTGGTCGGCCCGCGCCCTCGACAGCGACGCGGAGTACGAGCCCGGCCGGGAGGTGGACGTGGTCGAGATCGAAGGGGCCACCGCGATCGTCATGTGAGCGTCCTACGAGACGTCAGGTGAGGCGAACTCCGCACGCCACACGGGCTGTTCTGACAGACTCGACCAGCAAGATCCACCCAAGATCCTCCGGTGGGCCGCGCCGCGCCGCGCCGGATCCGAGACAGCACGAAGGGCACGGGAGACGCGATGTCAGCGATCATCATCGTCCTGGTCATTCTGGTGGTGTTGGTCTTCATCGCCCTGATCAAGACCATCCAGGTGATTCCACAGGCCAGCGCGGCCATCGTGGAGCGGTTCGGCCGCTACACCCGCACCCTCAACGCGGGTCTGAACATCGTGGTCCCCTTCATCGACACGATCCGCAACCGCGTCGACCTGCGTGAGCAAGTCGTGCCGTTCCCGCCGCAGCCGGTGATCACCCAGGACAACCTGGTCGTCAACATCGACACCGTCATCTACTACCAGGTGACCGACGCGCGCGCGGCGACCTACGAAGTGGCCAGCTACATCCAGGCCATCGAACAGCTCACCGTCACCACCCTGCGCAACATCATCGGCGGCATGGACCTCGAACGGACCCTGACCTCCCGCGAGGAGATCAACGCGGCGCTGCGCGGCGTCCTCGACGAGGCCACCGGCAAGTGGGGCATCCGCGTCAACCGAGTCGAGCTCAAGGCGATCGAACCGCCCACCTCCATCCAGGACTCGATGGAGAAGCAGATGCGCGCCGACCGTGACAAGCGCGCCGCCATCCTCAACGCCGAGGGCAT
This sequence comes from Streptomyces beihaiensis, assembly GCF_026274175.1. Taxonomy (GTDB): domain Bacteria; phylum Actinomycetota; class Actinomycetes; order Streptomycetales; family Streptomycetaceae; genus Streptomyces; species Streptomyces beihaiensis. The sequence continues at coordinate 4,282 of NZ_JAPHNL010000328.1, read as the reverse complement.
CCGCCAGTCCCAGATCCTCACCGCGGAGGGTGAGAAGCAGTCGGCGATCCTGCGCGCGGAGGGCGAGGCGCGCTCGGCGGCGCTGCGCGCGGAAGGCGAGGCCCAGGCGATCCGCACGGTCTTCGAGTCCATCCACGCCGGTGACCCGGACCAGAAGCTGCTCTCGTACCAGTACCTCCAGATGCTCCCGAAGATCGCCGAGGGCGACGCGAACAAGCTGTGGATCGTCCCCAGCGAGATCGGTGACGCTCTCAAGGGCCTCGGCGGCGCCATCGGCAACTTCGGCCCCATGACGGGCGGTTCAGGCTCCACGGGCCCCTCGGCGCCGAAGAACCCGTCGGGCCCGGGCGCGACCGGGACGGAGCGCAGGGAAGTGCCCCCGATCGACTGACAGGCCACGCAGGGGCACACCGGCCACGCAGGGCCGCCTGGGCCACGCAGGGCCACGCAGGGTCACACGGGTTACGCAGGCGCCACGCAGGGTCACACACGCCACCGGCCACAGGCCCTCCGGGTAAACGGCGAAGCCCGGTGGCCCGCGCACCGAGGTACGCGGGCCACCGGGCCCTACTACGTCCTACGCCGCGGCCGCGGACCGCTGCCCCAGCCAGTCCGGCAGTGCGTCCCGGCTGTCCGCGGCCAGCGCCATCAGCATCGCGTCCGACGGCGTCGGCTCGAACGGCTCGTGCAGCAGCGGCATACCGGCCTGCTCGGGCGTCCGGTCCGCTTTACGGTGATTGTCGTCGGCGCAGGACGCCACCGTGTTCAGCCACGAGTCCGCGCCGCCCTGCGAGCGCGGCACGACGTGGTCCACCGTCGTCGCCCTTCGCCCGCAGTACGCGCACCGGTGCCGGTCCCGTACCAGCACACCCCGCCTCGACCACGGAGCGCGTCTTCGGAACGGCACCCGGACATACCGGCACAACCTGATCACTCGGGGCGCGGGTATGTCCACCTCCGCACCACGCATGCGCAGTTCGGGGTGGGCCTGCTCAACCACGGCCTTGTCCTGGAGCACCAGCACGACGGCTCGGTTCAACGTCACCGTCGAGAGCGGCTCGAAGCTCGCGTTCAGCACCAGCGTGTCCCGCACCCTGCCCACCTCCCGTACGCAGCGGATCACCCCTCGGCGTCCGTGCGTCAACTCTGGCCGCGCCCGCCGAGATGGACAACGCAATAAAAATGCCCGCCCCTGATCACTTCCAAGACCAGAGGCGGGCAAACGTTCCGTGAACGGTCAGTCGGCGGCTACCCCCGCGAAGGAACCGCGTACACGGCCATGGTGTGGGCTCGCGCCAGCGTGTGGAACCGCAGATTGATCCCGACCGCGGCCGGCGAGGCGTCCGAGTCCGGTCCCAGCTTCTCCTGGTCCAGCGCGTACACGGTGAAGACATACCGGTGCGCGGGGTCCCCCGCCGGCGGCGCGGCCCCGCCGAACTCCTTCGCGCCGAAGTCGTTGCGCACCTGCACGGCCCCCTCGGGCAGCCCCGCGAACGACCCGCTGCCCGCGCCCGTCGGCAGCTCCGTCACCGACGCCGGGATGTCGAACACCGACCAGTGCCACCACCCGCTGCCCGTGGGCGCGTCCGGGTCGAAACACGTCACGGCGAAACTCTTCGTCCCGGCGGGGAACCCTTCCCACCGAAGGTGGGGAGAGGTGTTCCCCTCCGCGTAGACATGAGCGTCCTTGAGCACGTCCCCCTCCCCGAAGTCGTCACTCACGACGGTGAACGACGGCACGGACGGATGAAAGGCGTGCGGCAGCGGCGCCCTCTGGGGCTGCTCGGTCACGACGACACCTCCTGGTTCCAGCAGTCTCGCGAGCTTCCTACCGAAACCCTAGAACCAATTGCGCTTGCTGCCGACCTCCGACAGCCACTGATGCAGATACGCCGCCCAGTCCGTCCCCTGGTAGCCGTTGTGCCCGACGACGAACGACCGGAAGGTGTCGCTCCCCTCGGTGAACAGCCCGCCCTTCTTGTCCATCTCCAGTACGACGTCCATCTCCCGGTCGTCCGCGACGAAACTCAACTCCACCTCGTTGAGCCCGCGGTACTGCTGCGGCGGGTAGAACTCGATCTCCTGGTAGAACGGCAGCTTCTGCCGCGTGCCCCGGATGTGCCCGCGCTCCATGTCCGCGTTCTTGAACCGGAAGCCCAGCGAGATGAACGCGTCGAGGATCGCCTGCTGCGACTGCAGAGGCAGCACATGGATCGGGTCCAGATCACCCGAATCGACGGCCCGCGCGATCTCCAGCTCGGTGGTGACCCCGATGTTCATCCCGCGCAGCGCCTGCCCGTCGATCATGGTGACCGGTGTCTCCCACGGGATCTCGATCCCGAACGGGACGGCGTGCACCGCCCCGGCCTCAAGGCGGAACGCGCCCCCCAGCCGCACCTTGGAGAACTCGATGTCCTGCTTGGTCTCCTGGTCCTCGTGCTCGACCTCGACCCGCGCCTGGAGCCCGACCGAGAGCCCCTGGATCTCCTGGTCCACGGACCCGCCCTGGATGCGCACCTCTCCCTGCACCACACCACCCGGCACGGCGTGGTCCTCGGTCAGCACGGTCTCGACGGACGCCCCACCCGCACCCAGACTCGCCAACAGCCGCTTGAACCCCATGACTTCCGCTCCTCCGTCTTCCCTACGCGTACGCGCGCGTGCCCACTCGCCGGACCCGCGCCTGCCCGTCCGCTCGTCCCCGATCCTGCTCACCGGACGTCGCTGACTACAAACGCGACAGCCCCGCGGCAGGTTCCGCGCGCCCGCCTCGTCACCCGGCTGCACTACCCTCGGACCACATGAACGCGGCCCCCGACCGTACGCCCCTGAGCCGGCCCTTCTTCGACCGACCCGTCCTCGAGGTCGCCCCTGAGCTCCTGGGGCGGATCGTCATAGGCCACACCCCTGACGGCCCGGTCGAACTGCGCCTGACAGAGGCAGAGGCATACGCCGGCCCGAACGACCCCGGTTCCCACGCATACCGAGGCCGCACCGCGCGCGACGGCGTGATGTCCGGACCGCCCGGACAGGGGTACGTCTACTTCACGTACGGCATGTCAGGGCAGTCGGCATGAACGTTGATCTCCTCTCCCGTCCCGCTGAAGAGGTCGCCCCCGAGCTGCTCGGACGCGTCCTCACCTGCAAGACGCCCGAGGGGACTGTGAGCATGGCCATTACGGAAACCGAGGCGTACTCCGGCACGGCTGACCCGGCTTCCCATGCCTACCGGGGCCGAACCGCCCGCAACGCCACCATGTTCGGACCCGCGGGACACCTCTACGTCTACCGGTCCCACGGTCTCCACTGGTGTGCCAACGTCGTCACCGGCACGGATGGCATCGCCTCGGGTGTCCTCATCCGGGCAGGCAGGGTCATCGAGGGCGAAGATCTGGCGCGCAAGCGGCGAGGGGAGAGCGTCGAGAGCTCACGTCTTGCCCGAGGCCCGGGGAACGTCGGCCAGGCACTCGGCATCACGGCAGAGCACAACGGCGCAGACCTCCTGGCAGGTACCTCGGTCATGCTCTCCGAGGGCGAGCCGGTACCCGCCGCGCTCGTCCGGGTCGGTCCTCGGGTGGGCGTGAGCAAGGCCCACGACTGGCAACACCGGTTCTACCTCGCCGGTGATCCAACGGTCTCGGCCTACCGACTGAGCCCACGAGCCAAACCGCCCGCCGGACCCTGAGCCGCCGTGCCCCTCTGTGACGGCCCGCCGGTGAGTCGGTGCGGAGTCGGGTCAGGCGATGCGTGATCGCCCGCGAGCGCGACCGTGACGCGCCCGTGGTCGGTCGAGTGGACGCCAGCCGGTCCATCTGCTCGGCCGGCGCCAGTGGGGAGACGACCGGCCGGCGAACCGCCTGCTCGGTCAGGACGACCGTGAACCGCTTCGAGGCGTCGTGGAGGACGGCTTGCCGTCCCAGCTTCCCCGCCCATGCGCCGCGCCGTCGCTCAACTTGACGTGCTCCCAGGGGGTTCCGTAATGTAGCCCGAGCCGCTGAACCGGATGAGGCAGTCAGCCACCACCCGGAACCGGCAAGCTACCACTACCTACCTACGACTTCCCTCGCGGGGCCTGCTTCGGCATGTCTGCATGTCGAAATTCGAACCCGCGGAGCTCGATTATGAGCAACAGGGAAAAGCAGTTAACGTAGTGGCCAGCCGAAAGGCAAAGGCCCTTCCAACGGCCACCGGAAACAAATTCCGACCGGAAACGGAACGGAAAACGGATCTGGTAAGGTTGGAAACACCGAAGGGAAGCGCCCGGAGGAAAGCCGGAGACTGA
>NZ_JAPHNL010000327.1 GCF_026274175.1 Streptomyces beihaiensis | reverse complement strand
CCCGCCCCCGCCCCGGCCGCCCCGACCCCTGCCCGTACCGGGGCCGGGGGTGGCGACAGGACGGGCGGCCGCGGCGTCGAGCCGAGCCGCGGCTGCGGCATGGCGCTCGGCTTGCCGACGGCCTCCTGCGGCTCGCGCGGCGTGAAGTCCACCGGCAGCGCGACCAGGTGGCGGGAGAGAATCGTGGAGCGCCACCGCAACTCACTCTCGGGAACGGACAGTTCGGCGTCGTCGAGCCGCATCAGGAACGCGTCGACGCCGATCTGCGCGACGGCACGCCCGATGTCCTGACCCGGGCACTCGTGGGGCCCGCCGCCGAACGCGAGGTGCGAACGGTTGCCCATCATGTGGGCCGTCGGGTCGGGGCGCACGATCGGGTCGACGTTGCCCGGCGCGATTCCCATGATGAGGCCGTCACCGGCGCGGATGTGCTGCCCGCCCAGCTCCGTGTCCACCTTGGCGAAGTATCCCACCATCGCGCTGAACGGCGGCTCGTCCCACAGCGACTGCTCGACCGCCTCGGGCACGGTCATCTGCCCGCCGTTGAGCTGGGCGCGGAACCGCGGGTCGGTCAGGACGGTGCGCAGCACGTTGGCGATGAGGTTCGCCGTCGCCTCGTACGCGGCGATGAGCACGAGCCGCAGATGCTGGGTGACCTCCTCGTCGCTCAGTCCGGCCGGGTCGGTGATGAGGCTGCTGGTGAACTCACCCTCGATCGGCTCCGCCCGGCGGCGCGCGGTCAACTCGGCCAGGACGCCGGTCACGTACTCGTTGCTGGCGATGGCCGTCTCGGTGCCCTTGATCATGTCGCGGGCGGCCTGCACCATCCGCTCGCTGTACGCGTCCGGCGCGCCGAGCAGTTCGAGCAGGACCATCATCGGCAGGTGTTCGGCGAACTCGCTGACGACCTCGCACGTGCCGCGCTCACAGAAGCGGTTGATGATCAGCTGGGTGCACTTGTGGATGGTGCGCCGCAGGGTCCGCTGGTCGATGGTCTCGATCGCCGTGGTGACGGCGCCGCGCAGCCGCTGGTGCTCGGCGCCCTCGGCGAACGAGCAGATCGGCTGCCAGGTGAAGACCGGCACGAGGGGGTGGGTCGGCTTGACGGTGCCGTTCTTCAGCGCTGTCCAGTTGCGGGCGTCGCGGTTGTACTGGGACGTGGAGCGCACCATGTGGAGGTTCTCGCCGTGGCCGAGCACCGCCCACATCCGCACGTCGTCGTGGATCAGCACCGGTGCGACGGCGCCGTGTTCGGCGCGGAGCTTCTCGTAGACGGAGGCGAGGTCGGCGTCGGCCTCGGGCCCGTAGAGGCGGCGCAGCCCGTCGGGTCCGAGCGCGTGCGCGGGGCAGCCCGGCGGCGGGCCGCCGAGCGGATCGTGTCCGGTGGATGCGTCGTAAGGCTGAGAGGGAGACGTCACGGTGATCGCTCCGGTCGTGTGAACAACGTCGTGGGAACAACAAGGCGGGTAGCGGGTCGACGAGATGGAGCGTGCGCTCAGGCAGGGTGCAGCGCCATCTCGTGCAGATAGCGCATGAGTGTCAGGAGCACGTCGCGGCTCGATGCCCGGCGGCGCACGTCGCATTCGATGATCGGGACGTGCGGGTCCAGGTCGAGCGCGCCGCGCAGTTCGTCGGTGGGGTAACGGGGGCCGTCCGGGAAGGTGTTGTTGGCGATGATGAACGGCACGCCGCGCTCCTCCAGGCGCCCGATCACCTCGAAGCTCACTTCGAGGCGGCGGGTGTCGATGAGCACGACCGCACCGAGCGCGCCCTCGAACAGGCCGTTCCACAGGAACCAGAACCGCTCCTGGCCCGGTGTGCCGAACAGATAGAGGACCAGCTCGTCGGTGATCCGGATGCGCCCGAAGTCCATGGCGACGGTGGTCGCGGTCTTGGTGTCGCTGCCGTAGTCGTCGTCGACACCGATGCCCGCCTGCGTCATGGTCTCTTCGGTGGTCAGCGGGCGGATCTCGCTGACCGAGCCGACCATGGTGGTCTTGCCGACACCGAACCCGCCGACGATGACGATCTTGGCGGCGGAGGTGACGGTGTCGGGCATCCGGTCCTCGGCCCGCGGGCCGGGGATGTGCACGCTCCCGAGGGTGGCGTCCGCGGCTGCCTCAGAGTTTTTGTAGTCCATGCATCACCGCTTCGAGAAGGGAACGGTCGGCGACCGCGCCCCGGATCACCGGCGCGCGCGCCTGGATCAGGTCGGCCGCGAGGAGCTCGCCGAGCAGCACGGTGACCACGCTGAACGGCAGATTCAGGTAGGCCGAGATCTCGGCCGTCGACAGGGGAGTCCGGCACATCCGCAGCACCGCGGCCTGCTCCGGCGGCGCGGACGGCGGCGGGTCGCCGCGCGCCACGATCAGCGTGACCAGGTCTAAAGGCGCGCGTTCGGTGCCGTCCGTGCCGCCCGTGATCACGTACAGCCGCTCGGGGTCGACGGGCTTGCCGTCGCCCGTCGGTGTCCGGCGTTCACGCTGCGGGGGCGGCTCCCGGAACGGGGGCTCGGGGGGCCGTGGACTCATACGGTGTGGCCGCCTCGGCGCGGCGGGCTGGTCAGGTGCGAACCGATCCGGATCACGAGGTCGCGCATCTGGTGACTGACCAGGCCGGAGTCGACGTACTGGTCGGCGAGGACGGCGAGGTACGCGCCCTTGCCGGCCGCCATGAGGTAGAAGAAGCCGCCGGTGACCTCGATGATGACCATGTTCATCCGGCCGTCGCTCTCCGGGATCTCGGTGGCGACGGCGGAGGCCAACGACTGCAGTCCGGCGCAGGCGGCGGCGATCCGGTCGGCGGCGTCGGGGTCCCCGCCGTGCCGGGCGATGCGCAGGCCGTCCGCCGAGAGCACCACCACCTGGTGCACATTGGGCACGCACTCGGCGAGCTCCTTGAGCATCCAGTCGAAATTGGCCCGTTGCTCGATCACTGGCGGTCTCCCTCGTCGACCTGCTGGTTGTACGCGTCGTCCTGCGGCTTCTGCTCGCCGGGCTTCTCGCCCAGCGCGTCGTACTGGGCGGCCGGGCCCGAACCGGCGGCTTCGTCACCGGACTTGAGCCCGTTCATGAACGCCTCGACCCACAGGCCGGGCGCGGGCTGCTCGGCGACGTCGTGCTCGCCGTCCCCGGGCGCGGCGTGGGCGGGCCCGGACGGCCATGCGGTGTCCGCGGTCCCGGCCGACGTGGCCTGGTAGGTGCCGGGTGTCTCGGGCGGCATGGACAGGTCCGGGTGGCGCGGAGTCACGATGATCTGGTTGTCGATGATCTTCGTGTCGACCTTCCTGCGCCGCTGCGGAAGGCCGTTGGCCCGCCACTCGGTGACCACCGGGGTGTCGTCCTCCAGCGGGAGCAGCGGGGCGGAGGGGCGTGGCCCGGTCGTGGGGCGGCGGGTCTTCTTCAGCCGCGGCTCCTCCTTGATCGGCACACCGTTGTGGTCGACGCGCGGCACGGCGGAGGCCCCGATGCCGTGGGCGAGGCCGGGTGCGGGTTCGGTGCTGAGCATCTCGCGCGGGACGATGAGTACGGCGCGCACGCCGCCGTACGCGGACTGCCGCAGTGCGATCTGCATCTTGTACTGGGTGCACAGCCGTCCGACGATCGACAGGCCGAGGCGTGGGTTCTCGCCCAGATCGTTGAGGTCGACGCCGGCCTGGGCGCGCTCCAGCATCCGCTCGACCCTGGCGCGGGCCTCCTCGCTGAGACTGACGCCGCCGTCCTCGATCTCGATGGCGACACCGGTCTGCACCTCGACGGCGGTGACGTGCACCCGGGTCTGCGGCGGCGAGTAACGGGTGGCGTTGTCGAGGAGTTCGGCGCAGGCGTGGATGACCGGCTCGACGGACGTGCCCTTGACGGCCACGTCGCAGATGGCGTGCAGGTCGATGCGCGGGTACTCGAGGATGCGCGACATGGCGCCGCGCAGCACGCTGTAGAGCTTGACGGGGCGGGGCCACTGACGGCCGGGGCGGGCGCCGCCGAGAACGGTGACGGAGTCGGCGAGGCGGCCGATCAGGGAGGTGCCGTGGTCGATGCGGAGCAGGTCGTCGAAGACCTCCGGGTTGCGGCCGTGGTCCTCCTCCATCTCGCGCAGTTCCTGGGCCTGCTTGTGCACGATGGCCTGGACGCGGCGGGCGACGGACACGAACGCGGCCATCGCGGCCTCGTTGGACGCCTCCTGCTTGTCGATGGTGTGCAGGCAGGCCCGCAGCAGCTCCCGCTCGCCCTGGGTGACGGCCCGGAAGGCGGGGTCGGAGTCGCAGGCGTTGCGGACCGCGGTCACCGGGTTGTCGCCGCACTGCAGCCGGTACAGGGCGTGCGGGAAGACCTCCTTGGCGACCAGCAGGGTCTGCGCCTCGTGCCCCGCGATGCGCTCTTCGAGCTGGGCGATGTGCTGCGCGTATCGGGAGCGCAGGTCGTGGGTGACGCGGCCGCGGCGGACGGCCTCGGCGGCGACGCCGACGACCAGCAGGGTGCCGAGCGCGCCACACAGGGCGACGGCGAGCCGGGCCGGCTGCATGACCAGGGCGACGGCCGCGCCGGTGGCAGCGGCCATGACTATGGCGGGCAGCAACAGCACGCGTGCGTAGGGGACTTCACGTCCACCGGGAGGCGATTGAACACTCACCATGTATGCCCTCTGAACGGTCGGGTCGGGGATGTTCGCGACGGTGCGCCGCCCCGCGGAGCTCTTGCGGAGCCCCCTGGATCTCGGATCGACACGCACCATTTTGCGCATAGGGGAACAAGCGCACGAATCCGTCTCAACTCGGTGCGCAGTGAGCGAGCTTAGTCCCGCCGGATCATCGCCGTGTCATATTCAGCAACCCTCTGACACGAGGGGCCGACAGGAATAGACTCGCCTCCATTTCCACGTTCGGCAGCGGCTCGCACACATGGAGTAAGCGCGTCCGGCTGTCCGAAATCCCGTGCCATGCAATACCGTTGACTTCGATCGCCGCTGGTCAGCGGGGCGGTACGAGGCTTCTCGTACGAGGTTCACGGGTGCTCGGACCGGGCCCCGGGCACCCGTCGCGCCCCGGAGGGGGCCGAAAACGGGCGTGTGCCGCGTCGCATGCGCGAAAGGGGTGTCGCCCGGTCGGGCGACACCCCTTCACGTCACTTCCCGTCGCTCATCCGACGGACGAGTACGCCACCACGCCTCGCAGCAGCGCGTCGACCGCCTTGCGGGCGTTGCGCGGCACCGTGGAGTCGCCGTGGGCGGGCGCGGCCGCGGCGATCTGCCCGAGCACGTCGATGACCTGCTTGCACCAGCGCACGAAGTCACCGGCGGGCATCTCCGCCTCGCGCAGCACCGCGTCCAGGCCGTTGCCCGAGGCCCACATGTACGCGGCCCAGGCGAAGCCCAGGTCGGGCTCGCGCTGGCCGACGCCCTCGGCCTGGCTGATCCGGAAGTCCTCCTCGAGCGCGTCGAGCCGGCCCCAGATCCGCACCATCTCGGCGAGTGCCGTCTTCGCCTGCCCCGAGGGCAGCTTGGGCGCCATCGCGTCGTCGCCGACCCGCGCCTCGAAGACCAACGCCGAGACGCACGCGGCGAGTTCGGCCGGATTCAGACCCTCCCACACGCCCTCGCGCAGGCATTCGCTCGCCAGGAGGTCCAACTCGCCGTACAGCCGGGCCAGCCGCCTGCCGTCCTCGGTCACCTCGTCGCCGCGCAGATAGTCCAGCTCCGTCAGGAGCCGGACGATGCGGTCGAAGGTGCGGGCGATCGTGTTGGTCCGGCCCTCGATGCGACGCTCCAGCTGCGCGGTGTCCCGGCGCAGCCGGTGGTAGCGCTCGGCCCAGCGGGCGTGGTCCTCGCGGTCAGAGCAGCCGTGGCACGGGTGGGCCCGCAGCTCGGCGCGCAGTCGCGCGATCTCGCGGTCGTCGGCGGCCGCGGAGCGGTTCTTCCCACGGTGCCGGTCCGGCACGATGTGCCCGGCCTTGGTCCGCAGCGCCGACGCCAGATCGCGCCGCGACTGCGGGGAGCGCGGGTTGAACGACTTGGGGATGCGCATCCGCTCCAGCGGCTCCACGGGCACCGGGAAGTCGATCGAGCCGAGCCGCTTGACCTGACGCTCCGCGGTGAGCACCAGGGGGCGGGGGCCGTCGTGGGCCTCGAAGCCGCGGTGCCCGTTGGACCGCCCGGCCGCGAGCCCCGGATCGAGGACGAGCGCGAGGCCCGCGAACTTGCCCGTCGGCACGTGGATCACGTCGCCCGGCTTGAGCTTCTCCAGGGCGGCGGCCGCCTGCGCGCGGCGCTGCGCCGCGCCCTGCTTGGCCAACTCCGTCTCGCGGTCCTTGAGTTCGCGGCGCAGCCGCCCGTACTCCTCGAAGTCGCCGAGGTGGCAGGTCATCGACTCCTTGTACCCGGCGAGCCCTTCCTCGTTGCGCTGCACCTGGCGGGAGATGCCGACGACCGACTTGTCGGCCTGGAACTGGGCGAACGACGTCTCGAGCAGTTCGCGCGAGCGGTGCCGGCCGAACTGCTCCACCAGGTTCACCGCCATGTTGTACGACGGCTTGAAGCTGGATCTGAGCGGGTACGTGCGCGTACCCGCCAGGCCGGCCAGGTGCTCGGGGCTGAAGCCGCGCTGCCAGAGCACCACGGCGTGGCCCTCGACATCGATGCCGCGGCGGCCCGCACGCCCGGTCAGCTGCGTGTACTCACCGGGAGTGATGTCGGCGTGCTGCTCGCCGTTCCACTTCACCAGTTTTTCGAGGACCACCGACCTGGCCGGCATGTTGATGCCGAGGGCGAGCGTCTCGGTGGCGAAGACGGCCTTCACCAGGCCCTTGACGAACAGCTCCTCGACGACCTCCTTGAAGGTCGGCAGCATGCCCGCGTGGTGGGCGGCGATACCGCGCTCCAGGCCCTCCAGCCACTCGAAGTAGCCGAGGACGTGCAGGTCCTCGTCGGGGATGGAGGCCGTGCGCTCCTCGACGATCTCGCGGACGCGGGCGCGCGCCGCCTCGTCGTTGAGCCGCAGCCCCGCGTACAGGCACTGCTGCACCGCCGCCTCGCACGCGGCGCGGCTGAAGATGAATGTGATGGCGGGCAGCAGGCCCTCGGAGTCGAGCCGCTCGATGACCTCGGGGCGGCCCGGGGTCCACGTGCGGGAGCGCTGTCTGCGCTCGCGCTCCCGGTCGGCCTCGCGCATGGCGCGACCGCGCCGCCGGTCCTGGTACGAGGGGCGGCTGGCCTCCATACGCGCCATGCGCGTGAGATCGGGGTTGACGGCTTTCTTGTGACCCTCCCCCTCCTCGAACAGGTCGTACATGCGACGCCCGGCGAGCACGTGCTGGAAGAGCGGGACGGGCCGGTGCTCGGAGACGATGACCTCGGTGTCGCCACGCACCGTGTCCAGCCAGTCACCGAACTCCTCCGCGTTCGACACCGTGGCCGACAGGGAGACGAGGGTGACCGACTCCTGGAGGTGGATGATCACCTCTTCCCAGACGGCGCCGCGGAAGCGGTCGGAGAGGTAGTGCACCTCGTCCATGACCACATAGCCGAGGCCGCGCAGCGCCTGGGAGCCGGAGTACAGCATGTTCCGCAGCACTTCGGTGGTCATCACGATCACCGGCGCGTCGCCGTTCACACTGTTGTCGCCCGTCAGCAGGCCGACCTTGTCCGCGCCGTACCGCTTGGCGAGGTCCTGGTACTTCTGGTTCGACAACGCCTTGATGGGCGTCGTGTAGAAACACTTCTTGCCCTGCTTGAGGGCGAGGTGCACGGCGAACTCGCCGACGATCGTCTTACCGGAGCCGGTGGGCGCGGCCACCAGAACGCCCTTGCCGGACTCCAGCGCCTGGCACGCCTCGATCTGGAAGGGGTCGAGACCGAAGTCGTACATCTCGCGGAACGACGCGAGCGCGGTGGCCTGCTCGGCGGCCCGCTGTCGGGCTGCCGCATAACGCTCGGCCGGTGAGAGGTCCTCTGTCATCGTGCTTTCGAGCCTACCGGCCACCACTGACAACGGACGATCATTATCCCGGAGATCCGGCAGTGGCCCGCGCCCCCTGCGGGGCACGGGCCGTGATCAGCGCTTCGGACGGGCTCAGGTCACGTCGTCGTAGCCGTTGATCCGGTCACCGCCCCGGCCGCCCCGGTCGGCCTCGCCGCTCGCCTGCTCGGGCAGCACGTGCCCGGCCGACACGGACTCGACCTCGCCGATGTCCTCCGGGGTCAGGTCGAGGTCGGATGCCTCGTCGTCGCCGGGACCCTCGGCCTCCCGGCGTGCCCTGCGCCGGTCGTTGAACAGGGAGAAGCCCACGGCTGTGAAGAACAGCACCCAGATCGGCGCCGCGAGCGCCAGCATCGAGATCGGATCGGCGCCGGGCGTGGCCACGGCCGCGAAGGCGGCGATGCCGACGACCATGCCGCGCCACCAGCCGCTCATGCGCTTGCCGGACAGGATGCCGGTGAGGTTGAGCATGACGAGCAGCAGCGGCATCTCGAAGGCGAGGCCGAAGACCACCACCATGCGCGTCACCAGATCGAGCATGTTGTCCAGTGGCAGCAGGTTCTCCGCGCCCTTGGGCGTGAGGTCGATCATCACCTTCGCCGTGGTGGGCAGCACGTGGTAGGCGAGGTAGCCGCCGCCGATGAAGAGCGGGAAGCCGAAGCCGACGAACGCGTAGGCGTACTTCTTCTCGCGGCGGTGCAGGCCCGGCGCGACGAACGCCCAGACCTGGTAGAGCCAGACCGGTGCCGCCACCACGACACCGGCGGTCAGCGATGCCTTCAGTGCCAGCGTGAAGGGCGCCAGCAGGCCGCTGACCGTGAGGTGCGCACAGTGGGTGTTCTTCGACTTCGCCAATTCCCCGAAGGACTGCGTGCAACCGACCGAGCGCAGAAGCGGCTCGGTGATGAAGTCGATGATGTCCCGGTAGAAGAAGGCGGCCACGATCGTGACGACGACGATCGCCAGGACACCCTTCGTGAGCCGGTTGCGCAGCTCACGCAGATGATCCGCGAGCGGCATCCGCCCCTCGGGATCTCTCTCCTGCTTGCGGGCAGACTTGGGCAACCCACATCCTCATCTCGTGCAACGGACCGGACGCCCGGCCCTCTCGTCAGCGCTGGGTGGTGGTGTCCGTCGGCTCGTTGACCGGGCGGGAGCTGGTCACATCACCGGGCGCGGACTGGATGGTGCGCTGAGCGGACTGCTCCTCGGCGGGCTGGGCGGGGGTCGTGGTGGTGGAGGACTTGCTCTCGCCCTTCATCGCCTTGGCCTCGCTCTTCAGGATGCGCGCGGACTTGCCGAGCGAGCGCGCCATGTCCGGAAGCTTCTTGGATCCGAACACAAGGACGATCACCAGAACCAGGAGCACCAAGTGCCACGGCTCAAGTGCGTTGCGGAACATAAGTCTTCACCTTCTCACTGAGGCGGGGCGGCTGGGCGTGTCCGACGGGTCGGACAACTGTCTGACCATCGTGCTGGCAGCGATCGTAACGCGCAGGGGTGAACGCAGAACAATCCCTGTGCATACTCCCGCTCTCTGCGGACCGCGCCTCGGATCCCGGGCCGCGACCAGCAGCGTACCTGGCCGGAGAGGCAAGGTGACAGGGCGAAGTGACCCAAAACGCCTGACCTGAGCAATCACGACGCGTCCGCGGCACGGGCCACGCCCACGGCCGCCCGTTCCAGGTCCTCGGCCGCGCGGTTGATCCGCCGTGTCGTGTCCGCGACTTGACGCCCGAGGCGGTGCGCCTCGACGAACACCTTGGCCGCGAAGACCGCCAGCACGGTAAGCCCCACGAAACCCACAGCAACCGCCAGCATCGCCCAGAACATGCGCCGAGCCTAACGCCTGCCCGGCCGACCGCCGCACCAGCCGCCGCGCCGCCCGCTACACCGTCCGGTGCAGCCGCAGGGTGCTCACCCCGCCACCCGTGAGCAGCTCGATGATGCGCTCGCCCGCGGGCTTGCGCACCGCCGACCCGCACTCCGGGCACGTGAACGAGTAGAACGTGGTCCTGCGGCTCGCCCCGATCGCCAACCGCAGCGCGGCCGCCGCCAGTTCGAACCGCGCCCGGCACTGAGGGCAGGCGGCCTTGAACACGACGGGGCCTTGCCCGAGGTGACCTGAATGTCCTGAAGATCCGGTACGCTCGCCGTGCCCGGCGTGCCCGGGCGCAGTGGTCGTCGTGTCGGCCATCGCCTCACGCCGCCTCGTCGTACCCGGCGAGCGCCTGACGCGCCGCCTGCCGCGCGCTGTCGGCAAGGTCGGCCGGGGCCACGATGTGTCCGTCCCCGCCGAGCCGCAGCGCGAGCCTGCGCAGCGAGGACGGGTCCGGCGTGCGCAGCGTGACGCGCAGCCCGCCGTCGGGCAGTTCCTCGGCGCTGTCGTGCGGGTAGTACTCGGCGACCCAGCGCCCGCCGGGGCCGACCTCCACGACGACCTCGGGGTCCTCCGCGGCGGGCTGCACAAGCCCCTCGGACAGGTCACGCGGCTCGATCTGCGGCGGCCGCGACGCCTCGTCGAGCACCCGGATCTCCGCGACCCGGTCGAGCCGGAACGTACGCCGTGCCTCCGACCTGCGGCACCACGCCTCCACGTACGTGTGGCCGACGCTGACGAGGCGGATGGGGTCGATCTCCCGCTCGGTCACCTCGTCGCGCGCGGGCGAGTAGTAGCGGATCCACAGCCGACGCCGCTCGGAGATGGCCCGGTCGACGTCGGCGAAGACCCCGCCCTCCGACTCGAAGGTGACCGAGAGCCGCGCCGATGCGCTCGCCACCTCACCGGCCGCCGCCTCCAGCTTCGCCGTAGCCCGCAGCAGCGCCAGCCGGTCACTCTCGCGCAGTCCCGGCAGCGTGGCCACCGCGCGCGCCGCCACGAGCAGCGCGGTCGCCTCGTCGGCGGCGATCCGCAGCGGCTCGGCGGCCTCCGCCGACAGGGCGGCCGGGTTGTGCCACCAGATGCGGTCTCCGTCGGTGTCGATGTCGAGCAGGTCGCCGCCGCGGAAGCTGGTGCCGCACAGCGGAAGCACGTCGAGGTCGCTGATCAGCTCGTCCTCGGTGATGCCGAAGGCGCGCGCGACGTCGCTGACGCGGGCGCCGGGGCGCTCGCGCAGATACGTCACCAGTGACAGCATCCGCCGCGTCTGGTCGATGGCGTTGACGGCCATGCTCGTTGCTCGCTCTCCTCAGTCCTGCCCTGCCCTGCCCGGTCGCGCGCGGCCCGCGCTCAGCCCTTGGCCACGGCGCGCAGCCGGTCCACCACGTCCGCCCGCAGCTCGGCGGGTTCGAGCACCACCACGTCGGGGCCGAACTCGACGAGCCAGGCGTCGAGCCCGTGCCCGTACGGAATCTCCACCTCGTCCCAGCCGTCGCCGAGGTCCCGCACCGAGACCGCCTTGGCGCGCAGCGGGTAGCCCGCGCCCGCGCGCAGCCTGATCAGCGCCGAACGGTCGGCGCGCTCCCCCGCCCACCCGGCGACGGTCTCGCGCACCGTCACCACGTCCGGCACGGGCGCCTGGAACCGTCCGGCGCGCGAGCGCACCCTGCCGGTGATCCGGGAGAGCCGGAAGACGCGTTCGGCCTGCCGGTCGCGGTCCCAGCCCGCCAGGTACCAGTGGCCGCGCCAGCACTCGAGGGCCCACGGCTCGACGTGCCGGGTCTCGGGGCGGGCGGCGGTCGCCTTGCGGTAGTCGAAGACGACGGGCCGCCGGTCCCGGCAAGCCAGCATCAGCGGCTCGAAGGCAGCCTCGTGCACCGGGATGCGGGGCTCCAGAGCGCCGTGCGTCTCGTACGGGTCCACGTCCTCCGGCATCCCGGCCGCGCGCAGCTTCTGCAGGGCTCCGCTCGCGGCACCGGCGAGGCGGGCCTGCTGCCACACCTTCGCGGCCAGGCCGAGCGCGGCGGCCTCCTCGGCGTCGAGCGAGACGGGCGGCAGGCGGTTGCTGTCGCGGCGGGCCAGATAGCCGACCTCGCCGTCCAGGTTCTCCACGGTGTCGATGACCAGGCCGAGCTCGCGCAGATCGTCCTTGTCACGCTCGAACATGCGGTTGAAGGCGTCGTCGCTGCCCGCCTCCAGATATGCCTCTAGGGAGGCGCGCAGTTCGCGCTTGGCCAGCGGACGGCGCGCCCCGAGCAGACACAGCGCCAGATTCATCAGCCGCTCGGCCTTGGCAATCGCCATCGACGCCCTCTCGCCCTCTCCGCACTCCGCCGGC
The DNA here is from genome assembly GCF_026274175.1 of Streptomyces beihaiensis. Classification (GTDB taxonomy): domain Bacteria; phylum Actinomycetota; class Actinomycetes; order Streptomycetales; family Streptomycetaceae; genus Streptomyces; species Streptomyces beihaiensis. The sequence goes on along the minus strand of NZ_JAPHNL010000327.1, from coordinate 16,065 downwards.
TCCGCCCGGCCCCGCGGGCTCCGCGGACTCCGTCACGAAGCTCCCGACCGTTGACCGTACCGCTCCGGGGTGTCGTGGCAAAAGCCGAGGACAAGAGGTGCATCCCGAAGGGAGCCGGTTGAGGGCGGTGGAGGGAGACGGGAGGGCCATTGCCAGGAGGCAATGACCCTCGGTTCGTTCACATCCGGTCATCGACCGGCATGCGGCGCGTCCGATCAGACGGAGACCAGGTCACAGACGAAGATCAGCGTCTCGCCCGGCGCGATCTTGCCACCGGCGCCACGGTCGCCGTACGCCAGGTGCGGCGGGATGATCAGCTGGCGGCGCCCGCCGACCTTCATGCCCTGCACACCCTTGTCCCAGCCGGCGATGACCATGCCCGCGCCGAGCTGGAACTGCAGCGGAGTGCCCCGGTTCCAGCTGGCGTCGAACTCCTCACCGGTGGAGAAGGACACGCCCACGTAGTGGACCGCGACGTTGTCGCCCGCCTTGGCCTCCGGCCCGTCGCCCTCCCACAGGTCCTTGATCTCAAGGTCCGCCGGGGGCTCGCCGCCGGGGAAGTCGACCTCAGGCTTGTCCTGGTTCTTCACGTAAATCGCTCCAGCTTCTGCTGCTTGTGCTGCCCTCTGCATGCGAGCAACCGGGACAGTCTGCCATCCGGCGCCCGCGGAACCGAAGCGGCTCAGTGCGCGGCGAGGATGTCGACCACGAAGACCAGCGTCGAGTTCGCGGGCAGCGTCTTGCCCTTGTCCTGCTTCCCGTACGCCTCGTCGGCCGGGATCACGAGCAGCACCCGGTCACCGACGTGCTTGCCGACCAGACCCTTGTCCCAGCCCTTGATGACCTGGCCCGCCCCGATGGCCGTCGTGAACGGGCGGCCCGTCTTCCACGTCGAGTCGAACAGCTCCGCCTTGTCCTTGCCCTCGTTGAGCTGCCAGGCGGCGCCGCTGTACTGCATCGTGACCGTCTGGCCGCTCTTGATCTCGGCGCCCTTGCCCTGGATGAGGACCTTGTCCACAAGGCTCTTCGGCGGGGCGCTCTTGGGGACCGAGATCACCGCGGGCGCGGGCGCGTCCGCCTTGACCTGCGGAAGGTTCGACGGGATCGCGGCCTGCTTGCCCTCGGCCTTCTTCGGGATCACCTTGCCGACGTCCACGGCGAAGATCAGCGTGTCCGAGCCGGAGATACCGACCTGCGGATTGCCCTGGGAGCCGAAACCGGCGGCAGGCGGCGCCACGACCAGCACCCGGCTGCCTTCCTTCTGCCCGACCACGGCCTGGGCGAACGCCGGGAGCTGGCCCGCGGCCGCTCCCGCGACCACCATCTGGTCACCGCCGCCCTTGGCGCCGTAGGTGGTGCCGAGGTCCTTGCCGCCCTTCCACACCTTGCCGGTGAAGTTCATCGACACCAGGTCGTTCTTCTTCACCACCGGGCCACTGCCCTGCGACAGCGTGTGCACGACGAACTTGCCGCTCGGGTCGCCCTTGGGCACCGTGATCGTCGCCTTCTTGCCGAACGCGCCCGTCACCTTCGGCATCGGCGCGGCGGTGTCGACCGCCTTCGGCACGGCGGTCGCCTGCGCGGACGAGGACGAGTCCGCCTTGTCCGCCGTGTCCTTCTTGCCGTTGTCGCTGCCGCAGGCCGTCGCGGTCAGTGCCAGTGCCGGCACGATGAGTAGAGCTGCAATTCGGCGTCGCACAGTGGTCCTCTATCACTCGAATACGGTGCGGCCACTCTAGGCCCTCCCGCACCCGTTCCGAGGCCGCGCGACGACCCCGTACGAATGATTCGCACGGGGTCGAGCACACGCTCCACAGCCGTCCGCTACATTCCGGCGATCAGCTTCTCCACCCGGTCGTCCACGCTGCGGAACGGGTCCTTGCACAGCACCGTGCGCTGCGCCTGGTCGTTCAGCTTCAGATGCACCCAGTCCACGGTGAAGTCACGGCGCTGCTCCTGCGCACGCCGGATGAAGTCACCGCGCAACCGCGCGCGCGTGGTCTGCGGCGGCACCGACTTGCCTTCGAAGATCCGCAGGTCGTCGCAGATCCTGGCGGCCTGACCCTTCTTCTCCAGCAGGTAGTACAGGCCCCGGCGCCGGTGGATGTCGTGGTACGCGAGGTCTATCTGCGCGACCCGGGGATGCGACATCGTCATGTTGTTCTTGGCCCGGTACCGCTCGATCAGCTTGTACTTCATGACCCAGTCGATCTCGGTGCCGATCCGGTCCAGGTCCTCGGACTCGATGGCGTCCAGGGCCCGGCCCCACAGCTCCAGGACCCGCTCCACGGTGCCGGTGCGGATGCCCCGGCGCTCGCAGAAGTCCACGGCCTTCTCGTAGTACTCGCGCTGAACCTCCAGCGCCGACGCCTCCCGGCCGCTGGCCAGGCGCACCTTGCGGCGGCCCGTGATGTCGTGGCTGACCTCGCGGATCGCCCGGATCGGGTTCTCCAGGGTCAGATCACGCATCACCGTTCCGGCCTCGATCATGCGCAGCACAAGATCGGTCGCACCGATCTTGAGGAGCATCGTCGTCTCCGACATGTTCGAGTCGCCCACGATCACATGCAGACGGCGGTAGCGCTCCGCGTCCGCGTGCGGCTCGTCGCGCGTGTTGATGATCGGCCGAGAGCGCGTCGTCGCCGAACTGACGCCCTCCCAGATGTGCTCGGCCCGCTGGCTCACGCAGTACACCGCACCGCGCGGCGTCTGCAGCACCTTCCCCGCGCCGCACAGCAACTGCCGTGTGACCAGGAACGGAATGAGAATGTCCGCGAGCCGCGAGAACTCCCCGTGCCGCGCCACCAGGTAATTCTCGTGGCAACCGTAGGAGTTTCCCGCCGAGTCGGTGTTGTTCTTGAACAGATAGACGTCGCCCGCGATCCCCTCCTCGTGCAGGCGGCGTTCGGCATCGACGAGCAAGCCCTCCAGAATGCGCTCGCCCGCCTTGTCGTGCGTGACCAACTCCGTCACGTTGTCACACTCCGGCGTTGCGTATTCCGGATGTGACCCGACATCGAGATACAGGCGGGCCCCGTTGCGCAGAAAGACATTGCTGCTGCGGCCCCATGACACGACACGGCGGAAGAGGTACCGCGCCACCTCGTCAGGAGACAGGCGGCGCTGTCCCCTGAACGTGCACGTGACGCCGTACTCGTTCTCCAGCCCGAAAATGCGGCGGTCCATGACTGAACATTACGCCCGATCACCCGAGCTGAAACGGGGTTCGACAGCACGGTTCGGATCATTTTCCGACGACAGGGCGACACGCCCGGCCGTACGCGGCTGAGCCAACACCCGCGCCGTGGCCAGCAGCACCAGCAACGCCACCGTCCCCGTCGCCCCCGGCACCGCGAACCCCCACCGCGTGCCGCCCCACTCGACGACCGGTCCGGCCACGGCCGTTCCCGCACTCGCCCCCACCATGAACGTCGTCACCAGCCACGAGAACGCCTCGGTCACCGTGCCGCGCGGCGCATGACGGTCCACCACGATGAACGCGCACGCGATCGCCGGCGCCAGGAACACCCCCGCCACCACCGTCAGCAGCACCATCGGTACCGGCCCCGGCACCAACGTCAACGGCACGTAACACAGCGCCAAGAGCGCCACCAGCCGGCGCAGCCGCACCTCCGCCGCACCACTCCACTGCCGTGCCCCGTACACCGCGCCGCCCACCAGCGCACCGAGCCCGATCGCCGCCATCATCCACCCGTACACCGCGTCGCCGCCGTGCCCGTCCGCGTACGACACCGCCGCCACGGTGATCGAACCGAGCGCGAGACCGATGAACAAGAAAGCCGCGAGCAGGGCGAGCAGCCCCGGCGACCTGAGCGCACCCAGCCAGTGCGCCTCGCGCGGCGCGCTGCGCCACTCGCGTGACGGTTTCGACACCACCACCGACAGCGCGCCGAGCACGCCGATCACGTTCAGCACGACCAGGGCGGCCCCAGGCGACCACAACGACACGCACAACGTCACCAGCAGCGGCCCGACCGTGAACATGACCTCCTGCGCGATCGCGTCCATCGCGTACGCCACGTGCACCTGCTCCTCGCGGGGCAGCACGCTCGGCCACAACGCCCGCAGACCGCCCTCCAGCGGCGGTGTGAACAGACCTGCCAGCGCCACTGACCCGTACGCGGCCGCCGGCGAGCCCGTCCCCGCGAACGCGAACCACGACATCGCCAGCGCCGACACCACCGCCGCGGGAAGCTGCACCCTCGGCTGACCGCGCAGATCGATCAGACGGCCCAGGACCGGCTGTCCCACCGCGTTCGCCACCCCGTACACCGCCGCGAGCGCCCCCGCCAGGCTGTACGTACCTCCCTGGTCGCGGACGAACAGCACCATCGCGATCGGCGCGGTGGCGTTCGGCAGGCGGCCCACCAGCGTGCCCACCAGCAGCCGTACCGCGTGCCGCGCCCTGAGGATCTCTCCGTACCCGGTCGCCATCGACCCGCCTCACCCCGAAGTTTTACGTATAACGCCGGAGGTTATACGTACCATGTCGCCAGCTCCGGGTCCACCGCCACCGAGCACCCCGGCCCCACCCACGCCCCACACGACCCCAACCCGAGGAGTCCCCCCGTGACCAGCGGCAAGGAGACGCCCGAGAACAGCGGCCCGGACGGCACCGGCGCCACCCGCCCCACCAGCCGCGACGTCGCCCGCGCCGCCGGAGTCTCCCAGGCCGCCGTCTCGCTCGTCATGCGCGACAAATGGCACGGCCGCGTCTCGGCCGCCACCGCCGACCGGGTCCGCACCGCCGCACGACAACTCGGCTACCGCCCCAACCTCGCCGCCCGCAACCTGCGCCTCGGCCGCACCCGCACCGCGCTCCTCGTCGTCCCCGCGCTCACCAACGAGTTCTTCGCCGGCGTCTACACCGGAGCCGCCCGCATCGCCGCGCGGCACGACTTCGGCGTCGTCCTCTACCCCTCACCCGAGGGCACCGGCCGGGCCCGCGACCCGTTCCCCTCGGCCAGCGCGGCCCTGGACGGCATCATCGCCTCCTCCATGGCCGCCGACGCCGTCACCGCCCTGCGCGGCGACGGCGGAGACGACCTCCCCCTCGTGATGCTCGACAGCGACCCGACGGCCGACGCCGCCGCCACCGTCAACCTCGACCTCGCCGACGGCATGCGGCAACTCACCGAACACCTCCTCGCCCGCGGCCACCACCACTACCTCCACGTCGCCTCGGCCATCGACTCCTGGACCTTCGACGTACGCGCCCGGGAACTGGCCGCCCGCATCACACCACTCACCGGCACCACGCTGCGCACCGTCCGCTCCGGACTCACCGTCGACGCCGCCCGCACCGCAACCGAACGCGCCCTGCGCACCAGCGGCCTCGACCGCCCCACCGCCATCGTCTGCGACGACGACAAACTCGCCGCGGGCGCCTACAAGGCCGCCCGCCGCCTCGGACTGCGCGTCCCCGACCAGCTCTCCGTCACCGGCTTCGACGACCTCGCCCTCGCCACCGCCGTCGAACCCGAGCTCACCACCGTCCGGCTCCCCGCCGAGGAGTTCGGCGAACGCGGCATGGCGGCCCTCATCGCCCTGCTCGAGGGCCGCACCCCCGACACCACCCCACTACCGGTACGCCTCGTCCCCCGCGGCTCGACCGCACCCGCACCGCCGACCGGCGGCTGACCGAGAAAAACCCCGGCGGCCGACGGACCGAAATCCGCCACCCGCCGGGGTACTTGGGAGCGCTACTACTCCTCCGACTCGTCCGAAGGCGTCTCGTCGGAGACCGCCTCCGACTCCGCCTCACTCGTCGCGGCCTGACCCTCGGCCGTCAGCAACCGGGACAGCTGACGCCCCGTGATCCGCTTGAACTTCCGCTGCTGCGGCCGCGTACGGTCCAGCACCGCCACCTCAAGGCGCTCCGCGGGAATCTCCCGCTCACTCCCGTTGGTGTCGCGCGACAGCGCCTGCACCGCCAGCTTCAACGCCTCCGACAAGGACATCCCGTCCTGGTGCCGCTGATCCAGGAACCCGCTGATCTGCTCCGCGTTACCGCCGACCGCCACCGAACCGTGCTCGTCCACGATCGACCCGTCGTGCGGCAGCCGGTAGATCTGGTCACCCTCCGGGGTCTCACCGACCTCCGCGACGACCAACTCCACCTCGTACGGCTTCTCCCCCGCGCTGGAGAAGATCGTGCCCAATGTCTGCGCGTACACATTCGCCAGACCACGCGCCGTCACATCGTCACGGTCGTAGGTGTAACCCCGCAGATCCGCGTAGCGCACGCCACCGATCCGCAGATTCTCGTACTCGTTGTACTTACCGGCGGCGGCGAACCCGATCCGGTCGTAGATCTCGCTGAACTTGTGCAGCGCACGGGACGGGTTCTCACCGACGAACACAATGCCGTCGGCATACTGCAGCACGACCAGGCTGCGACCGCGAGCAATGCCCTTGCGCGCGTACTCCGCACGGTCGGCCATCGCCTGCTGAGGTGAGACATAGAACGGCGTCGACACCGGATCCGTCCCTTTCTGTCGGTGAACAATCAGTGAGAAGCAGGGGCGGGGCTACTGCTACAGCAGGTCGGCCCGCGGACCGTCCGGCTGCTCAAGACGCCGCGCCAGAATCCGCCGCGCGATCTCGGACGACTCGTCGTCCGACAACCGCCGGAAACCGTCTTCCGTGATCACGGTCACGATCGGGAAGATCCGCCGCGCCACGTCCGGACCACCGGTGGCCGAATCGTCGTCCGCCGCGTCGTACAGCGCCTGCACGACCAGCGTCGTCGCCTGCTCCTCCGACAGGTCGTCCCGGAACAGCTTCTTCATCGCACCCCGCGCGAACACCGACCCGGAACCCGTGGCCGCGAAGCCGTGCTCCTCGCTGCGGCCACCCGTCACGTCGTACGAGAAGATCCTCCCCTTCTCCCGGTCGACGTCGAACCCGGCGAACAGCGGCACCACGGCCAGGCCCTGCATCGCCATTCCCAGATTCGACCGGATCATGGTCGACAGCCGGTTCGCCTTGCCCTCGAGTGAGAGCTGCGCGCCCTCGACCTTCTCGAAGTGCTCCAGCTCCAGCTGGAAGAGCTTCACCATCTCGACGGCCAGACCGGCCGTGCCCGCGATACCGACGGCCGAGTACTCGTCCGCCGGGAACACCTTCTCGATGTCGCGCTGGGCGATCACATTGCCCATGGTCGCCCGCCGGTCGCCGGCGAGCACGACGCCGCCGGGGAACGTCACGGCCACGATGGTCGTGCCGTGCGGCGCCTCGACGACCCCCTGCACGGTCGGCAACTGCCGGTTGCCCGGCAGCATTTCGGGCTGGTGCTCGGAGAGGAAGTCCATGAAGGACGACGACCCTGGCGTCAGGAAGGCAGCCGGCAGACGCCCGGTGCTACGAGTGTTGGCTTCCACGCGTTTCCTTCCAGGTAAGCGGTGGCTCGGCGAGTCGTGTCGGGGGCGTCCCCCAACTTGCCGATGGCCGAATTGCAGTTGAAGCACAGTACGCCACGGACCCTACCCGTCTCGTGGCAGTGATCCACATGTGCGGGCGATGCCTTGCGGCAGATCGCGCAGAGGCCCGTCCGCGAGGCGGCCATCTCGTCGCGCTCGGTTTCGGTGAGGTCCGCGCGAAGGCTGCTCGCGGCTTCTCCGCAGGACATCGCGAGCAGCGCTTCACACCGGGTTCATTCCCCATCCCACGCCGCACCTTCAATTCGAAGGTGAAATCACTCTCCACCCTTCTGAACGAAAGACCGGACGAAGTCCTCGGCGTTCTCCTCAAGAACATCGTCGATCTCGTCCAGAACCGAGTCGACATCGTCGCTCAGCTTCTCCTGGCGCTCCTTGAGATCCTCGGTCGCCTGCGCGTCCTGCGCCTGCTCCTCGGTCTCCTCGGTGGAACGCGTCGCCTTCTGCTGCCCGCCGCCGGTGTCCTTGGTCGCCATGCTCGCTCACCCCGCTCGGTTCGACGTTCGTGGTAGGCCGTTCTTGATCAGACCCTACAAGCCGGGTCCGACATCGGCCCCGCAGTTGGTTCAACGTGCGGAGCCCACCTGTGTGATTCCCCGTCGCCCGGGATTTCAGCCGCCGGAGAGGACCCTGACCAGATCTTCCGCCGTGCGGCACCGGTCGAGCAGCTCCTTCACGTGGTTACGCGTTCCGCGAAGCGGTTCGAGCGTGGGAACGCGCTGGAGGGAGTCGTGGCCGGGGAGGTCGAAGATGACCGAGTCCCAGGAGGCCGCGGCGACGTCGTCGGCGTACTGCTCCAGGCAGCGGCCGCGGAAGTAGGCGCGGGTGTCCTCAGGGGGCTGCGTGCGGGCCCGCTCGACCTCGGCCTCGTCCAGGAGGCGCTTCATCTTGCCGCGGGCCGCCAGGCGGTTGTAGAGGCCCTTCTCGGCCCGTACGTCGGCGTACTGGAGGTCGAGCAGGTGCAGCTTGGCCGCGTCCCAGTCGAGGCCGTCGCGGCGCCGGTAGCCCTCCATCAGCTCCCGCTTGGCGACCCAGTCCAGCTCGCCGGAGAGGCTCATCGGGTCGGCCTCGAGGCGGCCCAGGACGTCTTCCCAGCGGGTGAGGACGTCCTTGGTCTGCTCGTCCGCGTCGGCGCCGTGGCGTTCCTCCACGTATTTCCTGGCGAGCTCGTAGTACTCCATCTGGAGCTGGACCGCGGTGAGTGTACGGCCGCTGCGCAGCGTGATCAGCTGCTGGAGCGTCGGGTCGTGGGAGACCTGGTGCAGGGTGCGTACGGGCTGGTCGACGGCGAGGTCGACCGCGATGAAGCCGTCCTCGATCATGGCCAGGACCAGGGAGGTCGTACCGAGCTTGAGGTAGGTGGAGAGTTCGGAGAGGTTCGCGTCGCCGATGATCACGTGGAGGCGGCGGTATTTCTCCGCGTCGGCGTGCGGCTCGTCGCGGGTGTTGATGATGGGGCGCTTGAGAGTCGTCTCGAGGCCCACCTCGACCTCGAAGTAGTCCGCGCGCTGGCTGAGCTGGAAGCCGTGCTCGTGGCCGTCCTGGCCGATCCCGACCCTTCCCGCGCCCGTCACGACCTGGCGCGAGACGAAGAACGGGGTCAGGTGGCGCACGATGTCCGAGAAGGCGGTCTCCCGCTTCATCAGGTAGTTCTCGTGGGTGCCGTAGGAGGCGCCCTTGTTGTCGGTGTTGTTCTTGTAGAGGTGGATCGGCTGGGCGCCGGGGAGCTGGGCGGCCCGTTCGGCGGCTTCGGCCATGATGCGTTCGCCGGCCTTGTCCCACAGGACGGCGTCGCGGGGGTTGGTGACCTCGGGGGCGCTGTATTCGGGGTGCGCGTGGTCGACGTAGAGGCGTGCGCCGTTGGTGAGGATGACGTTGGCCAGGCCGATGTCCTCGTCGGTGAGCTGGCTGGCGTCGGCGGCCTCCCGTGCGAGGTCGAAGCCTCGGGCGTCGCGCAGCGGGTTCTCTTCCTCGAAGTCCCAGCGGGCCCGGCGGGCCCGGTGCATCGCCGCGGCGTAGGCGTTGACGATCTGGGACGAGGTGAGCATGGCATTGGCGTTGGGGTGGCCGGGGACGGAGATCCCGTACTCCGTCTCGATGCCCATTACTCGCCGTACGGTCATGCGGCCCTCCTTGCCCGGCGGCGCCCTCGGTCGGGGGCGTCGCTCAAGTACCGCTCGTTCTCCGATGCGTGTGCGGTGCCCGTCCCCGCACTGCGCGACTTGGCGGCACTGAAGAGCCTAGAGCGCCTTTGCGCTGGTGGGGAGATCATTTGCGTCATTCGATTCGCTCCGGCTTCGAGCGGGTGGTCGCGCGGTCGGCGCCTGGAAAACAGTGGGCTGCGGGTACCCGGTGGGCACCCGCAGCCGCCCCTGCTTGTTACAGGTACTGACCGGTGTTCGCCACCGTGTCGATGGAGCGTCCGGTGTCCGCGCCCTGCTTTCCGGTGACGAGGGTGCGGATGTACACGATCCGCTCGCCCTTCTTTCCGGAGATGCGGGCCCAGTCGTCCGGGTTGGTGGTGTTGGGAAGGTCCTCGTTCTCCTTGAACTCGTCCACGCATGCCTGGAGGAGGTGGGAGACGCGCAGGCCCTTCTGTTTCTTGTCGAGGAAGTCCTTGATCGCCATCTTCTTGGCGCGGCCGACGATGTTCTCGATCATGGCGCCGGAGTTGAAGTCCTTGAAGTAGAGGACTTCCTTGTCTCCGTTGGCGTAGGTGACTTCGAGGAAGCGGTTCTCCTCAGACTCGGCGTACATCTGTTCGACGGCGGTCTGGATCATGCCGTGCACGGTGGCCGCCTTGTCGCCGCCGTGTTCGCCGAGGTCGTCGGTGTGCAGGGGCAGGCGGTCGGTGAGGTACTTGCCGAAGATGTCCTTGGCCGCTTCGGCGTCCGGGCGCTCGATCTTGATCTTCACGTCGAGTCGTCCGGGCCGCAGGATGGCCGGGTCGATCATGTCCTCGCGGTTGGAGGCGCCGATCACGACCACGTTCTGCAGGCCCTCGACGCCGTCGATCTCGGCGAGCAGCTGCGGGACGATGGTGTTCTCCACGTCGGAGCTGACGCCGGAGCCACGGGTGCGGAAGAGGGACTCCATCTCGTCGAAGAAGACGATGACGGGGGTGCCCTCGCCGGCCTTCTCGCGGGCGCGCTGGAAGACGAGGCGGATCTGCCGCTCGGTCTCACCGACGTACTTGTTGAGAAGTTCGGGACCCTTGATGTTGAGGAAGTAGCTCTTGCCCTGCGCCTGTCCGGTCACCTCGGCGACCTTCTTGGCGAGGGAGTTGGCGACCGCCTTGGCGATCAGGGTCTTGCCGCAGCCGGGCGGGCCGTACAGAAGGACGCCCTTGGGCGGTCGGAGTTCGTGCTCCTTGTAGAGGTCGGGGTAGAGGTAGGGAAGCTCGACCGCGTCCCGGATCAGTTCGATCTGGTTGCCCAGGCCGCCGATCTGGTCGTAGCCGATGTCCGGGACCTCTTCGAGGACGAGTTCCTCGACCTCACTCTTGGGTACGACTTCGTAGACGTATCCGGAGCGGGGTTCCAGGAGCAGGGCGTCGCCGGCGCGGATGGTGGCGTCCAGGAGCGGCTCGGCGAGCCTGACCACCCTTTCCTCGTCGGTGTGCCCGATCACCAGGGCGCGCTCGCCGTCCTCCAGGACTTCCTTGAGGGTGACGATGTCGCCGACGCTCTCGAACTCCATGGCCTCGACCACGTTGAGCGCTTCGTTGAGCATCACTTCCTGGCCGCGGGTGAGCTCGTCGAGCTCGACGCTCGGGCTCACGTTCACGCGGAGTTTGCGGCCGCCGGTGAAGATGTCGGCGGTGCCGTCCTCGTTCGCCGAGAGGAAGACACCGAAGCCGGCCGGGGGCTGTGCGAGCCGGTCGACTTCTTCCTTGAGGGCCACGATCTGGTCTCGGGCCTCGCGGAGTGTGGCGGCGAGTCGCTCGTTCTGGGCGGAGACGCCGGCCAGGTTGGTCTGCAACTCGACGATCCGCTCTTCGAGAATCCTCGTGTGCCGCGGAGAGTCGGCGAGCTTGCGCCGCAGGACGGCGATTTCCTGCTCGAGATAGGCAATCTGCCCGGCCGGGTCGTCGGACCCTCGTCCCGGGCGGATGCCGCGGTTGATGTCGTCGTCGTGGGCTGCCACGGTCCTCACCTCCTCCAAGGGGAGCTGGACGCTTCCAGACCCTACCTGGGCGGGTGTCGATTGAAACCCCTAGATCAAAAAGACGGTAGGGGTGTGTCCGATCTTCACCCTTGCGCTCTCCCTCACGCCAGGGCAATACCCACTCAACAACATCGGAAAGCGGCCGGTTGTAGGGTCGAAGTGTTCAACACCCGTCAGACCTGGCCCGATTTACTCCCTGGAGGAGGTTCGGAGGAGGTTTTCCGGGGCCGTGACGCAGGAAAGCGCAGGAGACATGAGCGTGCAGCAAGAGGCCGGTTCCACCACGGACGGCGGTGCCGGTGGCGGGGATCCGCTGGAGGTGTGGATCGATCAGGACCTGTGCACCGGGGACGGGATCTGCGCCCAGTACGCGCCCGAGGTCTTCGAGCTGGACATCGACGGGCTCGCGTATGTGAAGAGCGCGGACGACGAGCTGCTGCAGGAGGCCGGAGCGGCGGCGCCGGTGCCGCTGCCGTTGTTGACGGACGTGGTGGCGTCGGCCGAGGAGTGTCCGGGCGACTGCATTCATGTGCGGCGGGTTTCGGACAGGGTCGAGGTGTACGGACCGGACGCGGAGCGAGTGTCCGGCGACAGTGCGTGACGATACGGGGAGGGCCCCGGACACCGGCTGCGGTGTCCGGGGCCTTTCTGGTCCGGTCAGACGCCGCGGGCCTCGGCGTCGGCGGGGGTGGAGCGGACGAACGCGCCGTTTCGCCATTGCCACTTGGCCGTGTCGTGGATGTCGGGGCGGTAGCGCGGCACGTCGGGGGACGAGTAGCCGTCGAGGGTGGCGGTGACGGCACCGCCGCGTATGCGCAGGTCGCTGACCGTGTAGTGGTCCTTGGGGTCGACCAGGGTCGCGACGATCCGCGCGCGGGCGCCGGGCGTCTGGGTGAGCACGTAGACGCCGCTGGGCGGGGTGCCGGTGCCCGCGTCGCAGTGGACGACCGCGACGGTCTCGGGTCTGCCGTCGCCGTCGAGGTCACCGACGGCCTTGTGCTGCACGACGGGTTTCACGGGGCCGCACACGAGCGGGAAGCGGACGGTGGCGGGATCGGGCGGGGCGGCGCTCTGGCCGCGGGTGCCGATCCGGCCGTGGTCGTTCTGCGCGGCCGTGGCGGAGTCCGGCTGGAGGAATCCGCAGACCGCGACGACGGCCGCGAGGGCGGTCGCGGTGGCCAGCCAGTGGATGGGACGGGTGGTGGTGTGCGCCAGTTCCGGGACGGCGGGTTGCTGCACTAGGAGTGTCTCCCGTGAGGGCTGTTCCGGTGGGGGGTGGCCAGCATCGTGCCATACGTCACAGTGGAGGGGAACGGCGGGGTCGGGGGTTTGTGCGGCCGTGACCTCGGCCGTGGCGCGTGCGTGGTGTCACCCGGTGGGGCAACGTGCGGGCGCCGCCGCGCGGTTCCCGTTCCGGGTGGGAACTGCGCGGCGGCGCCGGTGCGTTGTGGGTGTGCCGTGAGTGTGGTGCAAGTGTGCTGTGTGCGGCGGCGGTCAGCGGCCGCGGGCTCCGCCGTCGGCGTTGGGGCCTTCGTAGTCCTCGCCGTAGGCGCCCTTGGCGGGGCGGCGTCGGCGCATCGGCGGCTCGACGCCGTCGGCGAGGCGGCGGGCGGTGAGCAGGAAGCCGGTGTGACCGATCATCCGGTGGTCGGGGCGGACGGCGAGGCCCTCCACGTGCCAGTTGCGGATCATCGTCTCCCAGGAGGTCGGCTCGTTGAAGCAGCCGATCTCGCGGATGGACTCGACGGTGCGGGCGAGCTGCGTGGTCGTGGCGACGTAGCAGCACAGGATGCCGCCGGGGACGAGCGCCTTGGAGACGACGTCGAGGCATTCCCAGGGCGCGAGCATGTCGAGGATGACACGGTCGACGTCGCTGTCGGACAGGTTGTCCTGCAGGTCGCCGACGGTGAGCTGCCAGGCGGGGTGGGGGCCGCCGAAGTAGCGCTCCACGTTGCCCTTGGCGATCTCGGCGAAGTCCTCGCGGCGCTCGTAGGAGTGGAGCATGCCCTGGTCGCCGATGGCGCGCAGCAGGAAGCTGCTGAGCGAGCCGGAGCCCACGCCCGCCTCGACGACGCGGGCGCCGGGGAAGATGTCCGCGAAGCTGAGGATCTGCCCCGCGTCCTTGGGGTAGACCACGGCGGCGCCGCGGGGCATGGACAGGACGTAGTCGGGGAGCAGGGGGCGCAGCGCGAGGTAGGCAACGTTTCCGGTGGTGCGGACGACGCTGCCCTCGGGTGCGCCGATCAGCTCGTCGTGCGGGAAGGAACCCTTGTGGGTGTGGAAGTTCTTTCCCTCTTCGAGCGTGAACGTGTAGTGGCGGCCCTTGGGGTCGGTCAGCTGTACCTGGTCCCCGACCTTGAAGGGCCCGCGCCTGCGGGCGGCACCGGTCGGTTCGGACATGTGACCAGCCTACCGGTCCTGGGCGGGCCGGCCGACCAGGGCGGGTGGAGCCGCCGGTCGGGCGCTGGGGTCAGCCGGGGCGGGCGGTGGGGTCAGTTGGGGCGGGCGGTGGGGTCAGTTGGGGCGGGCCATGGCTTTCACGAAGGCGCGTTCGACGTCGGCGGCGGAGAGGACGCCGTAGATGGCACCGTCGTCCTCGACGACGAGGTATTCGGTGGCGGGGGTGGCGCGGAGGGTGTCGAGGAGCTCTTCGCCGGAGAGTTCGGCGGAGACGCGCATACCGTCGGTGAGGTCCTGGGCGAGGGAGCTGACGGCGACCCAGGGGCGGCGGTGTTCGGGGACGCCGACGATGGCGGCTTCGCGGACGAGTGCGCGGGGCTCTCCGTCGGCGTCGACGACGACGAGGGCACGGGCGCCGGCCTCGTTGGCGCGGCGCAGGGCCTCGGAGAGAGGGGTGGCGGCTTCGACCGGGACGGCGCGGCGGGTGAGGGTGCGGGCGCGCAGCTCGGGGAGGTGTTCGCGCAGGCGGGCCATGCGCAGGCTGTTGCCCGCGCCGGTCCAGATGATCGCGGCGAGGATGGCGGCGAGCAGTGCGTCGGTGACGGTGTTCATGCCGCCGGTGTCCTCGGCGCTCTTGCCGAGGACACCGGTCTGGGTGAGCAGGGGCAGACCGATGAGGACCGAGATGGCGAGGGCGCGGCCGACCCAGGCGGCGGCGACGGTGCCGCTCATGGGTTTACCGGTGATCTTCCAGACGACCGCGCGGAGCATGCGGCCGCCGTCCAGGGGCAGGCCGGGCAGGAGGTTGAAGACCGCGACGATGAGGTTGGAGATCATCAGCCCGGCGAGCAGGACGCCGGGGACGGTGCCGGGGTCCACCGCGCGCATGCCCAGGTAGAAGACGCCGGAGAGGACGAGGGAGAGGAGCGGCCCGACGAAGGCGAGGACGAATTCGCGGCCGGGGGTCTCGGACTCCTTCTCGATCTCGGAGACGCCGCCGAAGAACTGCAGCTGGATGCGGCGCACGGGGAGTTTGAAGCGCAGGGCGGCGACGGTGTGGGCGAGCTCGTGGACCAGTACGGAGGCGTAGAAGGCGACGGCGAAGAAGAGGGCCACCAGGTAGCGGGCGGCACCGAGTCCGGGCAGCACGCGGTCGAGCTGGCCGCCGAAGACCCAGGTGATGAGCGCGGCGACGATGAACCAGCTGGGCGCGACGTAGACAGGCACGCCGAAGGGACGGCCCATGAGCAGCCCACCACGCGGCTCCGGTGGTTTGGCGGGCTTCTTCCGCGCCCCGGAGGCCGCGGTGGCCCGCTCCGGGTGCCGGTCTCCGGCATTCGGCGCCCTCCGCTCGGGCGCCGCCGCCCCGAGAGGCGGTTCTTGCGGCCGTGCGGGGACTCGGGGCGGTTCGGGCGGTTCGGGCGGGCCGGACGGTTCGGGCGGGCTTGCGGGCTCTGCCCGGTCTTCCGGATCGGCCCGCGCGTCTGCGTCAGCAGCGCGCTCCGGTTCATCGGGCGTCGTGGAGGCGGGGCCGCCCCTCTCCGTGGTGGCCTGGGCGTTCACGGACACCCGGGCATCCTCTGGGGTTTGGGCATCCTCTGGGGTTTGGGCATCCTCTGAGCTCTGGGCATCCTCTGGCGTCTGGGCGTCCTCCGGCGTTCGCCCGTTGTCCGGGGCCGGGCCGTCCTCCGACGCCCGGCGATCCTCTGCCGCCCGACCGCTGTCCGGGGTCACGCCGCCCTCCGCCCCCCGGCCATCCACTGACGCCCCGCCGTCACCCAGGTCCGCGCCGCCCTCCGTCGCCCGGCCCTCCCGGGACGGCCGACCGTCGTCCGGCCCCCGGCCCCCCACCGACATCCGGGCGTCCCCCGGCACCCGGCCGGTCACGGGCGCTCGGCCGTCCTCCGGTGCCCGGCCGTTCCCGGGAGTGCCGTCGCGCTCGTCGGTCCCGTCGTGCCAGGGTGTCGGCGCCGCCTCGGCGCGGGGTGGCCGGGCGTCCGTGGTGAGGGGAGCGTCCGGGTCGTCCGGTGTCGGGGAG
>NZ_JAPHNL010000326.1 GCF_026274175.1 Streptomyces beihaiensis | reverse complement strand
GCGGCCCCTGCCGCGTCTCGCGGCGCCCGCCGCGCGGGGGCGGCACGTCACCGCGGCCGCCCGGCGCACTGCCGCGCGGGCCCTGGGGGCCCTGCGGGCCGCGAGGGTTGCGGCGGGGTCCGGGTACCGGCGGCTGCCCAGCGGAAGGGCGCAGTCGCAGTTCGTAGTCGCCTGTCTGGGGGTTGAGCACCCACTGGTCTGCGGGATCGATGTCGTCCGCCCGCCCACGGCCTTGCGAGTCCACGGTTGTCTGGTCCTCCGTCGGGGCCACGCGGCGCCCCGTCCCCCTCGTGCGGGCGCCCCGGTAAGTCAGTCGGTAGCTGATCGGTGACCCGCCTGTGCCAGCACGGCCGGGTGCTCCGGGTCGCTCACCTTATCCGCCCAGTTCAGCGTGGAGCGACGACGGTGACAAATTCCACGTCTATACATCCGGGCAAAACCGGACCATTTCCGAAACCTGTGTACCAGGTGATGACTTGAGCTTTACGTACTGGGCACATCAGGGCCGCGTTCAGCCGCACTCTTTCTGGGCGGCGGTGTTGCCGCGGAAGGTGGGCGCGGGGGAGGGGGAAGGGGAATCGGAGGGCCCGAGCGGCTTCCCGTCGTCATAACTGTCGTCGTAAGCGTCGTCGTAAGCGCCGTCGTAGGAATCGACGTAAGAGCCGTTGCCGTTGCCGTTGCCGTTGCCGTTGCCGCTGTCGCTGTCGCTGTCGCTGTCGCCGTATTGGTCCTGACCGCGGTTCTCACCCCGCTCCTGGTACGCCGTGTCGCTCCCGGCCAGGTGCCGCGCCGGTGACGTCTTGGCCACCACGACCGGCTCGTCGGCCCGCAGCCGCGCGAAGAGCTGGTCGGCGGCGGGCTGCACCAGCTGGTCGCGGTTGGCGTTGTAGACGTAGGGCTCCCGGGGCACGGTCAGGAACTGGATGCGGTCGGCCGGGATGCCGCGAAGGCCGCGTACCAGGTCGTACAGGCCGTGCAGGCTCGCCAGGCCCGGGTCGGTGGTCAGGGAGGACGTGGCGGCGTCGAGCACCGGGTAGAGCTTGGCCGGGTTGAGCAGCACGCCGTTGCTCTGCACCTTCTGGATGAGCGCGCCGAGGAACCGCTGCTGGCGGTCCATACGTTCGGTGTCGCTGCCGTTGCCGAGGGTCTTGCGGGCCCGCACGTACCCGAGGGCCTGTTCGCCGTTGAGCGTCTGGCGTCCCGCGGGCAGCTTGAGATGGGCGTCCTTGTCGTCTATCGGCTTGGCCAGGCACACCTGCACCCCGTCGACCGCGTCGACCATCTTCTTGAAGCCCTGGAAGTCCACGATCATGTGGTGATTGATCCGGATGCCGGTCAGCTTCTCGACCGTGCGGATCGTGCAGGCCGATCCGCCCAGCTCGAAGGCGGAGTTGAACATCACGAACATCGGCTCCGTGCGCCCGCCGCCGGGCTTGCCGCAGCTCGGCACGTGCACCATCAGGTCACGCGGTATCGACAGGGCCGTCGCGCTCTTCCGGTCCGCCGCGACGTGCAGCAGGATCGTGGTGTCGGAGCGCTGTGTGCCGTCGTTGCGCCCGTACTTCGCGTTGGCCCCGGCCCGCGAGTCGGACCCTATGATCAGCAGGTTCTGCGCCCCGGCGACCAGGACGGTCGGACGCTCCTTGTCGTAACGGGCGAGCTCGTCGGCGGCGGCCGTGTCCTCGGTGATGTTCCCGTTGAGCTTCTCGTACGCGATCCAGCCCGCCCCGGCCGTCACCAGCACCACGAACGCCGCGCCGACCGCCGAGTACCGCAGCCATCTCCGGCGCCGCCGCCCCCGCCAGGCGCCGGTCGGGGAGGAGCCGGTCCCCGGGCCGAGCGGCGTCGGCTCGGGCGGGCCAGCGGAGTCGGTCACGTAAGAGCCCCCCTTGAGGCGTCGCGGAAACGATGCGTCTCTACGACCATGACCCGCGCGGCGCCGGGAGGCCGGGAAAGCTGATCCGAACGGGTGACGGGAGGAAGGGGAGCGGGCGGTTTGCCGGACGGCTCACCGGCGGCGGCTTGTCGGGGGTGCGGCCCGCGGGGAGTGTGGTGTGCCGGGGCGGCGGCTTGTCGGGGTGCGGGGCCCGTGGGGAGGGTGGTCTGCCGGGCGGCGGCCTGCCGGGGAGCGCGGCCGACCGGCGTGGCGGCCTACCGGGCGACGGCGGTCGCGCTCACCCGCTCGCTCTCCACGCGGCGGGCGAGCGCCTCGTCGTCGAGGTGGTCCAGATTGCGGCAGAGCACGACCGAGCCGCCGGTGGCGAGCGGTGAGTAAAGACCGGCGCTCACGCCCTTCCAGCTGTCGTACGGGAGTCCGGACAGCAGCCGGGAACCGGGCCCGGTCAGGCCGAGCCCCGCGGCGTCGGCCGAGGCTTTCTCGACGACCTCGGCGCCGGTCCACTCGGCCCCGGCGACGACGAGCGCGAGGTCCTCCGGGTCCACGGGCGAGAAGGGCGCGAACCGGTCGCCCTGCCCCGGTACCTCCACGGCGTAGTCCGTGAAGCCCTCCGGAGGCTGGGGGAACCGTCCGCCGAGCGGTCGCAGCGCGAGGGCGACCCGCTCCCCGGAGCAGGCGCGGGCGGCGTCGAGCGTGTCGGGACCGCTGACGACGAGGTCGGCCGCAGCCGGGTCCCCGCCCAGGTCGGCCACGACGCCCACGGACGAGCAGGCCAGCAGCCACACGGCGGTCTGCCAGTGAGCGGGCAGCAGCAGGGCGACCCGGTCACCGGGTTCGGCGCCCAGGTCTCCTTGCAGCAGGTTGGCCGTCTTGGCCACCCAGTTGCCGAAGGTGGCGACGGAGAGCTCGACGCGCTCCCCGGTCGCGTCGTCGTAGAAGGTCACGAGGGGCCGCGCCGGATCGGCGCGAAGCGCGGCCTGCAACAGTCCGGCGGGTGTACGCACAGCGTCATTCACCCGCCCAACTCTACGATCGCGCGCGCCGCTCCCGTACACGTACCTCTCGCCGGTAGCCGGTAGCCGGTAGCCGGTAGCCGGTAGCCGGAAGCCCGTACCCCCGTATGACACGTCCCATTGGCCGGAAAGATGCTAAATGCCCACGATCGTGGGCATGCGTGGATTCCTAGCTTCGTCGATCGGCGTGACCTGCGCGGCCGCCCTCGCCCTCCCCATCGCTCTCACCGCCCCCACCCCCTCACACGCTGCCGCGCCGATCCCGGCGCAGGAGTCGCTCCCCGGCAGCACCCAGTCCCTCCGGCTCGCTCCCCTCCCCGCCGACCGCGCCGCGGGCACCCCGCAGGAGGAGGGCGTGACACGACGCGACGTACACCCGTTCTCGCTCGTCGGGGTCGTCTGGGACGACCCGAGAGCCCAGCTCGACGGCCGGGTACAGGTCCGCACCCGCGCCACCGGTACCACCACGTGGTCCGCCTGGCAGGACCTGCAGGCCCACAACGACGACGCCCCCGACCCGGACAGCCCCGAAGGCGAGGGTGCCGGGGTCCGCGGCTCCACCGCCCCGCTGTGGGTGGGCGACTCGGACGGGGTCGAGGTACGGGTCAAGGCGGCCCCGCCGAACGCCGCCCCCGAGTCCCCCGAAACGAAACCGGCGACTCAGGCCCCGCCCCACCCCGGGGCGGCGTCAACCAGGGCGTCGACCGCTTCCTCGACCGCTTCCTCGACCGTGTCCTCGGACGGCGGCGTGCTCCCCCAGGGCCTCCGCCTCGAACTCGTGGACCCCGGCCAGGAACCCACCACGACCACCCAGGGGGCCCCGGCCGACGACCCCGCCGACGCCTCCCGCTCCGGCACGCTCACCCCCGAGACCGCCCAGGCATCGGCCGCCAACGCCGGTCTCGCCCCGCTCGGCGCCGACGTCATCCCGGCGCTCACCAAGAAGCAGACCGAGGACGCCCTGACCGCGTCGGCCCCCGCCGGCACCGCGGGCGCGGCTGCGGCCCCGGAGGCCCGCCCGTACATCGGCGCCCGCCCCCGCATCATCACCCGCAAGGGCTGGGGCGCGGACGAGAAGCTCCGCGAGCGGAAGTTCGCGTACACGAGGACGGTGAAGGCGGCCTTCATCCACCACACGGCGACGGGCAACAACTACCGTTGCTCGCAGGCCCCCTCCGTCATCCGCGGCATCTACCGCTACCACGTCAAGAGCCTGCACTGGCGCGACATCGGCTACAACTTCCTCATCGACAAGTGCGGCCGCATCTACGAGGGCCGCGCGGGCGGCGTCGCCAAGCCCGTCCGCGGCGCGCACACCATGGGCTTCAACACGGACAGCATGGGCGTCGCGGTCCTGGGCACGTTCGGCCGCACCAAGCCCTCCGCCGCCTCGGTGAACGCCGTGGCACGCCTCACCGCCTGGAAGCTCGGACTCTTCCGGGCCAACCCGCGCGGCGTGACGCACCTGAAGTCCGGCGGCGGAAACCTGTTCCGCAAGGGCAAGAACGTGCGACTGGACGTGATCTCCGGTCACCGGGACGGATACGCGACCGAATGCCCGGGAGACCGTCTCTACAAGCGACTGGGCAGCGCCCGCCGCACCGCGGCACACCTCCAGGGCCGACCCTGACCCTCGGCCCCGTCACCGGCCCGGCCTGCCCGGCGGGCGTGAACGGTCTGCATACACTGGCCGGCCGAAAGACAGTTCGGCCGGCCTCGGCAGCACCCCGAGCAGGAAGCAGAGACGACAAGGTGACAGAAGCGATCCTCCTGGTCGGCGGGAAGGGCACCCGGCTGCGCCCGCTCACGGTGAACACACCGAAACCGATGGTTCCGGCGGCGGGCGTGCCGTTCCTCACGCACCAGCTGGCGCGTGCCAAGGCGGCGGGCGTCGACCACGTCGTCCTGGCCACCTCGTACCTCGCCGAGGTCTTCGAGCCGTACTTCGGCGACGGCTCCCGTCTCGGCCTCCACCTCGAGTACGTGACCGAGGACGAGCCCCTCGGCACCGGCGGCGCCATCCGCAACGTCGCCTCCCGCCTGCGCTCGGGCCCCGAGGATCCGGTCCTGATCTTCAACGGCGACATTCTCACCGGACTCGACATCCGGGCTCTGGTGCGCGAGCACGAGACGACCGGCGCGGACGTCTCGCTGCACCTGTCCCGCGTCGAGGACCCGCGCGCGTACGGACTCGTCCCCACGGACCCGACAGGCCGCGTACAGGCGTTCCTGGAGAAGCCCCAGACCCCTGAGGAGATCGTCACCGACCAGATCAACGCGGGCGCGTACGTCTTCCGGCGCTCGGTCATCGACACGATCCCCGCGGGGCGTGCGGTCTCGGTCGAGCGCGAGACGTTCCCCGAGCTGCTCGCCGCCGGGGCCCACCTCCAGGGCATGGTCGACTCCACGTACTGGCTGGACCTGGGCACCCCGGCCGCCTTCGTGCGCGGCTCCGCCGACCTGGTCCTGGGCCGCGCCCCGTCGCCCGCCGTGCCCGGCCGCCGCGGCGACCGGCTGGTCCTGCCCACCGCCGTGGTGGCGCCCGACGCGAAGCTCACCGGCGGCACCGTCGTCGGCGCGCACGCGCGCGTGGCCGAGGGCGCCCGGGTGGGCGGCTCCACGGTCCTGGACGGCGCCGTGATCGAACCGGGCGCGGTGGTCACCGACTCGCTGATCGGCAAGGGGGCCCGGGTGGGCGCCCGCGCGCGCCTCACCGGCGTGGTCGTCGGCGACGGCGCACACGTCGGCGCCGACAACGAACTGAGGGACGGCGTACGCGTCTGGTGCGACGCCACGCTCCCGGCGGCATCGGTGCGCTTCTCGTCCGACCAGTGACGCGGGCCGACCAGTGACGTGGGGCGACCAGTGATGTGCGGCGACCAGTGACGTGGGGCGACCAGCCAGGCGGGCACGAAACCCTCAGACACCCCCTACCCTCATAGGGCACACCCGCCCGACCGAGGACACCTGTGGCAGGCCGCCGATACGCCCCCCGTACGCGCCCCCCGCGCGCCGCTGACCCGCGCGTACCCGGCCCGGCGCAGGCACCACAGGGCCCGGCTCCCGCAGAACGTGCGGCGACCCGCACGTACGCCCTCAAAAGCCCCGTCCACCTGGGCCTCACCCTCGGCGCGCTGCGCCGCGGTCCGGCCGATCCGACGTTCCGCGCCACACCGGACGGCGCGCTGTGGCGGGCGAGCCGCACACCTGAGGGCCCCGCGACGCTGCGGGTCACGCCGATCGAGCAGGACGCGAGGGGAGACGTCGGCAGGGTCCGGGCGGATGCCTGGGGCCCGGGAGCCGACTGGTTCCTCGACCAGGTGCCCGCGCTCGTCGGCGACCTCGACGACCCGGCCCCGTTCGAGCCCCGCCACCGTCTCGTCGCCCACACGGCCCGCCGCCGCAGTGGCCTGCGGCTGACCCGTACGGGACTGGTGCTCGAATCGCTGATCCCGTCGATCCTGGAGCAGAAGGTCACGACGGACGAGGCATACCGCGCCTGGCGTCTGCTGCTGCGCACGCACGGCGAACCGGCCCCGGGCCCGGCGGGGCTCCCGCCGCTGCGTATGCGGGTGATGCCGGACCCGCGCGCGTGGGCGCTGATCCCGTCGTGGGAGTGGCACAGGGCGGGCGTCGACAACAAGCGCGCCTCGACGGTCATCAGGGCGGTCAGGGTGGCCCGTCGCCTGGAGGAGGCGGTGCGGATGGACCCGCCCGCGGCCCGCGCCCGCCTCGAACTCGTCCCTGGCATCGGTCCGTGGACCTCGGCCGAGACGGTGCAGCGCACGCACGGCGCCCCGGACGAGGTGACCACGGGTGACCTGCATCTGCCCGGCATCGTCGGTCACGCCTTGGCGGGCAACCGCGACGCGACGGACGCCGACATGCTGGACCTGCTGTCCCCGTACGCGGGCCAACGCCACCGCGCGGCCCGCCTGATCCTCCTCAGCGGCGCGGCCCCACCGCGCAGACACCCCAAAATGCCCCGAGTGAACATCGCCGACTGGTAGCCCCCCGCACCCCTCCGCAGCACCCCTCGGCCAGCCCTCCGCTGCCCCCACTGCCTCAACCACTGCCTCAACCACGAACTCTGCCGAGCTGCCCCGGCTGCCTTCGTGCGTCTGCCGTCTGGGTCCCTGCTGCCCCGGCTGCCTTCGTGCGTCCGCCGCCTGGGCCCCCTACCCAACTACCCTCGCGCGTCCGCAGTCCGCAGTCCGCAGTCCGCAGTCCGCCGTCGGGCCCGCCCTGTCCCGGTGCCGCCCCCCGCCGCCTTGGGCAGTCTGCCGCCCGGGGCGGCAGGGTGGGCAAGGCGGCCCCCGGCGCCGCTCGCGCGATCGGACGGCCCCCGCCCCGTCTCCCCGAACACCGCCTGCCCGAACCCGTCTCCCCGAACCCCGTCTCACCGCACCGCGACGAACTCCGAAACCACCCGCTCAGCCCGCTCCCGCGGCGGAGCCGCAGCGTGGCCCACCGCGACCGCGCCCATCGGATCCCACTCCTGCGGCAGCCCGAGCACCTCCCGCACCACGTCCCGGCAGAACATCGTCGACGACACCCACGCGGAACCCAGCCGTTCCCCGGCCAGCGCAACCAGAAAGTTCTGCACGCCGGCCCCGGCGGCCACCACGAACATCTCCCGCTCGGCGGTGTCCCGCCGAACATCCCCGTACGCGTGCGCCCCGTCCGTCACCATGCAGGGCACCACCAGGTACGGCGCTTCGCGCAGCACGTCGCCGCGCCGCACCCGCTTCGCGATCGACTCCTCGCTCTTGCCGTCCCGCCGCAGATCCGCGATCCACGCGTCCCGCATCGCGTCGAGCAGCCGTGCTCGTGCCTGAGCGGACTCCAGCAGCACGAACCGCCACGGCGTCGTGTGGTGCGGCGCGGGCGCCGTGATCGCCGCCGCCACGGCACGCCGCACCGACCCCGGGTCGACCGGCTCGTCGGTGAACGCCCGCACCGTACGCCGCTGCGTGACCGCCTCCCGTACGGCCTCCGACGTCCCGAGCCGGAACATGTCGTCGCGGGCGTCGCGCACCAGCTCCCGCGCGCTGCCCTCGCCGAGCACCTGCTCGCCCAGGCCGCGCACGACGGCCACCGGCAGCCCGCCCGCCTTGCCCTTGACGAGGTCCCCGGCCCCGGCCAGCTCGTCCGCCGTCGCGACGACGGTCGCGCTGAGCGGATTGCCGTGCGCGTCCGTACCGCCGCGCAGGTCCTCAAGGACGCGGACGCCCGCCGAGCCGATCGCGATGTCGGTGAGGCCGTTGCGCCAGGGCCGGCCGAAGGTGTCCGTGACGATCACGCCGACGTCGACGCCGAGCGTGTCGCGCAGCCCGGCCCGTACGGCCTCGGCGGACGCGTCGGGGTCCTCGGGCAGCAGCAGCACGGTCCCGGCCGGGGTGTTGGACGCGTCCACGCCCGCCGCCGCCATCACCAGACCCTGCCGGTTCTCCACGATCCGCAGCGCGCCACGCCGCGCGACGACCCGTACGGTCTCCGCGTCGATCGCCGCCTCCCGGTCGTCGGCCCGTACGAGCCGCCCCTCAGCCTTGGAGACGATCTTCGAGGTGACCAGGACGACGTCACCGTCCACGAGTCCCGGCTCGGCGGCGGCGATCAGCTTCGCCAGGTCGTCGCCCGCACGCACCTCAGGGATGCCGGGCACGGCCCACACCCGCAGTTCACCCGCCCGGGCTCCGCTCACGCGCCGCGCACCTCCTCCGCGAGGGCCAGGGCCGCGCGGGCCATCTCCGCCGCCGCGTGGCCCTCCTGATGGTCCGTCATCATCAGCGGTACGGCCCGGCACCGGATGCCCGCCTTCTCGACCCGCTCCACCGCCTTCTCGTCCACGGTGTCCACCAGCCACCCGTCGAGCAGCCCGCTGCCGCCCTCCCGCCGCCCGTAGTGTTCGGCGACCGCGGCCGCGCTGGACTCCACGCCCACGGCGGCCAGCACCTTGTCGGCCATGCCGCGCACGGGC
This sequence comes from Streptomyces beihaiensis, assembly GCF_026274175.1. Taxonomy (GTDB): domain Bacteria; phylum Actinomycetota; class Actinomycetes; order Streptomycetales; family Streptomycetaceae; genus Streptomyces; species Streptomyces beihaiensis. The sequence continues at coordinate 19,595 of NZ_JAPHNL010000326.1, read as the reverse complement.
GCGTCCCCGACGATCGGCGAGAGACCGATCACCGGCGCCCCGGCCCCGGCGATGGCCTCCCGGATGCCCGGCACGGCCAGGATCGTGCCGACACTCACCACCGGGTTGGACGGCGGGAAGAGGATGACGTCCGCCTCGGCGACGGCCTCCAGCACGCCCGGCGCGGGGCTCGACTGCTCGGCGCCGACCGGCACGACGGCGTGCGCGTCCACGGAGGCGCGCAGCTTCACCCAGTACTCCTGGAAGTGAACGGCCCTGCGCTCCCCGTCGATCGTCACCGCGACATGTGTCTCCACGCGGTCGTCGGTCATGGGCAGCAGCCGCACGCCCGGCTTCCACCGCTGGCACAGCGCCTCGGTGACCGCGCTCAGCGGATAGCCCGCGCCCAGCATCTGCGTACGGACGATGTGGGTTGCGAAGTCCCGGTCGCCCAGGCCGAACCACTCCGGACCCACCCCGTAGGCCGCCAGTTCCTCCTTCACCACATGCGTCTCGTCCCGGCGACCCCAGCCCTGCTCCTCGTCGATGCCGCCGCCCAGCGTGTACATCACCGTGTCGAGGTCCGGACAGACCTGCAGTCCGAAGAGATGGATGTCGTCCCCGGTGTTGCCGATGACCGTGATGGCGGCGTCCGGCGCGGCCAGTTTGAGACCGCGAAGGAACCGGGCACCACCGATGCCGCCTGCCAGAACCACAATGCGCATGTGCCAAGCATCGCAGGCACCTCTGACAATCGGGCGGCGCCCCTTCGGCGCACCCTCAGACGGCGGCCGTGGTCTGCGAGCCGGCGGCCGTGGTCTCCGAGCCGGCGGCCGCGGCAGCGCCTTCGGGGAGTTCCGGGTGCATCGGCATCTCGGTGAGCCCCGGGTAGTACACGTGCAGGCTGACGGCCGGTTCGAGGGAGTCGTTGGTGACCTCGTGGACGTACCCCGGCGCGAAGACCCGCTGCGCGCCCGGCGCGAGCGTCCGCGCGCCCTGCTCCGTACGCTCCGTCAGCTCGCCCTGGAGCAGCGTCAGTACACCCGACGAGCGCCCGTGGTCGTGCGTGCCGGTGCGCTGACCCGGCAGCCAGGACAGCAGCCACACCTCGTAGCCGGGGCCGGTGCGCAGCCGGTGGTACCAGCGGGTGGTGGCGTCGTAGCGGACGAGGTGCTCCCACTGGGAGCGGTCGGCGGCGATGGCGCGGGCCAGGCCGACGAACTCGGCCACGGTCCGCGGGTGTTCCCGCGCGGGCTGCAGCAGGTGCTGCACCTCCAGCAGGTCGCCGGCGATCTGGAGGTCGCTGTCGCTGTTCATGGGGGTGGGGTCCTCTGGGGTCGTCGGCGCGCACGGCGCGCGGTGCGGCACCGGGGCGTGGAGAAGCGGAGAAGCAGAGAAGGGGAGAAGCAGAGAAGCGGAGAAGGAGCGGAGAGGGGTGGGCGTGCGGTCGGAGCGCTCGGCTCAACGACTCAACAGCTGGAACAGCAACAGCTGTGACACGCGCGACACGCGTGGGCAGCACGGAGCGACCCGGCGGTGCGGGTCGTCGTGGTGTCCGAATGCGCGAGCATGCCCAACAGGAGACCGGGTCATGTGTCCTCTGTCAACCTGAAGCCGCCCGTTGTCCGGATTGCGAGATATGTTTCACCTCATCCGGTTGTTGTGGCGGGTGAAAGGTTTGTGCAGTGCGCCGGGCGGACATGTGGCGCACCAGTCCGGCGGGCAAACGCCGTTGTGATCCTGTGATCCGAATGTGATCTGGTTCGCTTCGCGGGCGCCTCCGGAACCCTGATCGATCTCTGCGACGTCCTTCTGTGCAGCGGCTCATGACGGTCCATGAGGGGCGGAACAGCTGGATGCGCCGCTGGCAAGTGTCACGGTTTTTGCCGATTTGAACACTTTCCGCATAGCCTTGGTTCCGCAGAGTGAATAAGGGGCCCAATAGCAGATCCCGGCTTGACTGCCCCGGATCGGCACACTTGTAATTTCACTCGTGTCGTTCAGCCGAAATCGGTAACGGCAACATCACGGGGACGCACGGACAGACGAGGGGCGCACTATGACCGAGTCGTTTCAGGATCTGCTGGTCGAGGACGCGGAAGACGAACTCGGCTGGCAGGAGCGCGCACTGTGCGCCCAGACCGACCCCGAGTCCTTCTTCCCTGAGAAGGGCGGCTCCACCCGGGAGGCCAAGAAGGTCTGCCTGGCGTGCGAGGTCCGGTCCGAGTGCCTCGAATACGCGCTCGCCAACGACGAACGCTTCGGCATCTGGGGCGGCCTGTCCGAGCGCGAGCGGCGCCGCCTGAAGAAGGCCGCCGTCTAGTCCTGATCCGTGCGGTGCTCCGGCCCGCTGCCCGTGGGTTGTCCACAGGCGGCGGGCCGGTGTTGTTGCCAGCCGTTAGTGTGGGGGCCCGTCCGAGACACCACCGTGCCCAGTGGGGCGCGGGCGTCCACCGCAGTCCAACGAACCGGGGCCCGTACCTCGATGTCCGTGCACAGCCATTCGGCAGGCCAGTTCGGCACTGCCGCCGCCGCGTTCACCCCGGAGTACGCGACCGGGTCCGACCCGGGCAGCGCCCCCGAGTTCCCCCGGCATGTCGTCACCGCCGTCGTCGTCTCTCACGACGGCGCCCGCTGGCTGCCCGACGTGCTGTCCGGACTCCTCGGCCAGGAGCGCCCCGTACAGAACGCGGTCGCGGCCGACACCGGCAGCGCCGACGACTCCGCGACCCTGCTCGCCGAGGCCCTCGGCGACGACCGCGTCCTGCACCTGGCCCGCCGCACCGGCTTCGGCCAGGCCGTCGACGAAGCGGTGCGCGGCGCCGCCGTCCTCACCCCGGAGGAACTGCCCTACCTCAAGCGCCCCAGCGGCTGGGACCCCGTCAGTCGCACCTGGCGCGACGAGACCTACGACATGCCCGACCTGCCCCACGGCGAGCCGGAACAGTGGCTGTGGCTGCTGCACGACGACAGCGCCCCCGAACCCGACGCGCTCGCCCACATGCTGCGCGTCGTCGAGGCCGAGCGCGAGGCGGGGGCCGACGTCGCCGTCGTCGGCCCCAAACTGCGCGGCTGGTACGACCGCAGGCAGCTGCTCGAAGTCGGCGTCTCCATCGCCAACTCCGGCCGCCGCTGGACCGGCCTCGACCGCCGCGAACAGGACCAGGGCCAGCACGACCACGTACGGCCCGTCCTCTCCGTCTCCAGCGCCGGCATGCTCATCCGCCGTGACGTCTTCGAGGAACTCGGCGGCTTCGACCGCAGGCTGCCCCTCATGCGCGACGACGTCGACCTGTGCTGGCGCGCCCAGGCCGCCGGACACCGCGTGGTCGTCGCCCCCGACGCCGTCACCCGGCACGCCGAGGCCGCGTCCCGCGAGCGCCGCACCGTCGACTGCTTCGGCCGCACCGCCTCCTCGCCCCACAAGGTCGACAAGGCGGGCGCCGTCTACACCCTGCTGGTCAACGCGCGCGCGGCCGCACTGCCCTGGGTCCTGCTCCGCCTGGTCCTCGGCACCCTGCTGCGCACCGGCGCCTACCTCGTCGGCAAGGTCCCCGGACAGGCGTTCGACGAGATCACCGGCCTGCTCGCCACCCTGCTGCGGCCCGGCCGGATCCTCGCCGCCCGCAAGCGGCGCGGCCGAGGCGTGGTCGACCACAAGGAACTCACACCGCTCTTCCCGCCGCGCGGCGCGACCCTACGGCTCACCGTCGAACAGGTCGCCGGAAATCTGTTCGGCGCCTCCGACCCGGAGACCGCCACAGCCGGCCGGCACGGAGGCGGCGGCCTGGAGTCCGGGCCCGGCGAGGACGACGACTTCATCCAGGTCGAACAGTTCGTCCGCCTCAAGCGCATCGCCCGCAACCCCGGACCGATGCTCTTCGTCGTCCTGCTGTTCGTCTCCCTCATCGCCTGCCGCGCCCTCGTCGGCGGCGGCGCCCTCGCGGGTGGCGCCCTGCTGCCCGCCCCCGGCCACGCCTCGGGCCTGTGGGAGCGCTACGCCGACGCCTGGCACGCCGCCGGAATCGGCGGCACCCAGGCAGGCCCCCCGTACCTGGCGATGCTCGCCACCCTGTCCACCGTCCTGTTCGGCTCCACCGGCCTGACCCTCACCGTGCTGCTCGTCGGCTCGGTGCCCCTGGCCGGATTCATCGCCTACTTCGCCTCCAGGCCCCTGGTCACCTCGCGGCTGCTGCGCGCATGGGGAGCCGTTGCCTACGCGTTCCTGCCCGCCGTCACCGGCGCCCTCGCGGGCGGTCGCGTCGGCACCGCGGTCCTCGCCATCCTGCTGCCGCTCATCGCGCGCGCGGGGCTCGCCGCCTCCGGGCTCACCCACGCCCGTGGCGCACGCGGCAGCTGGCGCGCCACCTGGGCATACGCCCTGCTGCTCACCGTCACCACGGCCTTCACCCCCACCGTCTGGCCGATCGCCTTCGTGCTCGGCCTCGCCCTGCTCGTCGTGCGCCGCGGCGACATCGCCGCCTACGGGCTGCGCTTCCTGGCCGCCCTCGGCACCCCGCTGCTCGTCCTGGCGCCCTGGTCCCTGACGCTGCTCCCGTCCGGCTTCTTCAAAGAAGCCGGACTGCCCTACGGCGCAGGCACGGCGAGCCCGCTGAGCCTGCTCGGCGCCTCCCCGGGCGGCCCCGGCACCACCGGCAGCCTGCTCCTCATCGGCATCGTGCTCGCCGCCCTCGCCGCCCTGCTGCGCCAGGAGCGGCGCCGCGCGGTGCTCACCTCCTGGACCGTCGCCGTCGTCGCCCTGGTCTTCGCGGCCCTGTCGAACGGATCGGCCTGGGCCGGACCCGCCACCCTCGTGTACGGCTTCGCGCTCCTCGCGGCCGCCGCCCTCGGCGCGGACGGGGCGCGCTCGCGCGTGGCCGAGCAGAGCTTCGGCTGGCGCCAGCCCGTCGCCGCGCTCATCGCGTTCGCCTCGGCCGCGGGGCCGCTGCTGCTCGCCGCGGGCTGGATGATCGGCGGCGCCGACGGACCTTTGGAGCGCCGCGACCCCGTACAGGTGCCCGCGTTCGTCGCCGAAGAGGCCGGAACCCGCGACCAGGCCCGCACCCTCGTCCTCGACGGCACCGCGGGCCAGGTCTCGTACGCGCTGGTGCGCGGCGCGGGCGCCCGCTTGGGCGACGGCGAACTCACCACGTCCGAGGGCGACGACCACAAGCTCGACAAGGTCGTCGCCAACCTGGTCGCGGGCTCCGGCGCCGACCAGGCCGACCACCTCGGCGGCTTCGCCGTGCGCTACGTCCTCGTCCGCGACGGCGCCCCGCGCGCCATCGCCCGCGTGCTCGACGCGACACCCGGACTCACCCGGCTCAGCCAGCAGGACGGCACCGCACTGTGGCGCGTCGACCGCCAGGTCGAGCGGGCCGTGCTGCTGCCCACGGCCGACACCGGCCCCACCGCCGAGGCGGCTCGCCCGGTAGCGGCAGGACCTGTCGAGGTGCACACGCGCGTGCCCGCGGGCGGCCAGGGCCGCGTGCTGCGCATCGCCGACCGGGCCGCCGACGGCTGGAACGCCACCGTCGACGGCACACCGCTGAAGAAGATCACGCTCGACGGATGGGCGCAGGGCTTCGAACTGCCCGCCTCCGGCGGCCGCCTCGACGTCACGTACGACGCGCCGATCACCCACACCGCATGGCTGTGGGCCCAGGGCGCGCTCGCCGTCGTCCTCGTGGTGCTCGCCCTGCCCGGACGGCGCAGGGACATCGACGACGACCTGCCGGACGAACCCGCGCCCCTGCCCGCCCAGGCCGTCGAGGGCGACGGCCGCAGGGCCCGGCGCCTGCGCGCCCAGGCCGAGGCCGAGCAGGCCGCCGCCGTGCCTCCTCCGCGGGAGGAGGCGTTCGCGGCGGACGTCCCGCAGCAGCACCCGGCCCAGCAGGAGCCGTACGACCCCGCGCACGACACCGAATGGGACCGGTCCGCCGCCCAGGCGGGTGATCCGTACGGCGCGTACGCGACGGCCGAGCAACAGCACTACCCGGACCCGTCCGCCGCGCCCCCCGCCTCCACCGGGGCGTACGGCTACGACGCGCAGGCCATGCAGCCCCCGCACCCCGGTCAGGCCGACCCCTACCAGGCGGCCCCGTACGACCCGTACGCGTACGGCGGCGCGTACGACCCGCAGCAGCAGCCGTACGACCCCGCGTACGAGCAGCACGGCCAGAGCCACGGCTTTGGCGACGGCACCGACAGCGAGCGCCCCGACGGGAGCCAGCAGTGAAGCGCACGACCCTGTCCCTGATCGCCGCGGCGACGGCCCTCGCCGCCGTCACGGGGTTCGCCTCCGTCTCGTCCGGCCCCTCGGGCGACGACGCCTCCGCCAAGACGGCCGCACAGTTGCCCGTGGAGCGCTCCAGCGTGCTGTGCCCGGCACCGAGCCAGTCCGACCTGGCCGACACCGACTACACCTCGTACACGCCGCCGGGCGGGACGGGCAAGACCGCCGACGGCTCGGCCGACGACGGCAAGAGCGGCTCGGCCGATCTGGTGCCCGCCGGAACCGGCGCGAGCGCCACGGGCAAGAGCGGCGGCAAGGCCAAGGACAGCGGCAAGGGCGGCGCCGGGAGCAGCGCGCGGACCAAGCCGTTCCTCACCCTGAAGACCCCCGGAACGCCCGTCGGCGACTCGGTGTCGGGCGCCGACGCCCCCGCCCTCGTCGGAACCGCCGACGGCGCCCTCGCGCCCGGCTGGACCGTCCAGCAGACCACCTCCGTCGAGGCGGGCACCGGCCGCGGCCTGTCCGGCCTGTCCTGCTCGGCCCCCGACACCGACTTCTACTTCCCCGGCGCCAGCACCGCCAAGAGCCGCAACGACTACATCCACCTCACCAACCCGGACGACGAGGCCGCCGTCGTCGACGTGCAGATGTACGGCCCGGACGGCGCCATCAAGTCCGACGTCGCCGAAGGCATCCAGGTCGGACCGCACTCCAGCGTCCCCGTCCTCCTGTCGACGCTGACCGACAAGCCGTACGACGACCTGACGCTGCACGTGACCGCCCGCAGCGGCCGCGTCGCCGCCGCCGTCGCCGTCGCGGACGACAAGCTCGGCGGCGACTGGCTGCCCGCGGCCGCCGACCCCGCGACCTCCCTGGTGCTGCCCGGAATCCCCAAGGACGCCACCAGCGTGCACCTGGTCGCCTTCGCCCCGGGCCAGGACGACGCCGACCTCAAGATCAGGCTCGCCACCAGCACCGGCACCATCACCCCCGCCGGGCACGACACGCTGCACGTCAAGTCCGGCATGACCGCGTCGGCCGACCTCGGCGCCCTCACCCGCGGCGACGCGGGCTCGCTCATCCTCACGCCGAGCGAGGGCTCCGTGCCGGTCGTCGCCGCCCTGCGCGTCACGCGCGGCAAGGGCGCGAACCAGGAGACCGCGTTCATCCCGGCCACCCGTGACATCGGCGCGCGCGCCACAGTGGCCGGAAACCACGCCAAGGACACCACGCTCGCCCTGACCGCGCCCGGCGCCACCGGCACGGTGAAGGTCACCGCGTCACCAGGCACCGGCGGCGGCACCGCGACCACCAAGGAGTACACGGTCAAGGGCGGCACCACCCTGTCGGTGACCCCGCCCGTCCCTGACGGCCTCAAGGGCGCGTACGCGCTGACGGTGCAGCCCGTGTCCGGCGGCCGGGTCTACGGGGCGCGGATGCTGTCGCGGAAGCAGGACGGCGTCCCGGCGTTCACGGTGCAGACACTCCCCGACGACCGGGGCACGGTCTCGGTGCCGCAGGCGGGCGAGGACCTCAAGGTGCTGCAGAAGTAGCGCGCCCGGGTGCACTCCCGCCCGGGCTCACTCCTCGCTGTCGCCGTACCGCGGATCGACGGTCTCCGGGGTGAGCCCGAGCACCTCGGCGACCTGCTCCACCACCACGTCGTGCACGAGCATGGCCCGCTCGTCGCGGCCCTTGGTGCGGATCTCCACGGGACGCCGGTACACCACCACGCGCGCGGGGCGGCCCTCACGCGCGGGCACGGTCCCGCCGAGCGGCACGGTGCCGTCGCCGAACGCCTCGTCCTCCGGCGTCAGACGGGGCACCTCGAGGATCACGAAGTCCACCTCGGCCAGCTGCGGCCAGCGCCGCTCCAGGCGCTCCACGGAGTCCTGCACGAGGTCCGCGAAGGCGTCCGCGCGGCTCGCGGCCAGCGGCACCTGCGGCGGCGCCACGGGCCCGCGCATGCCACGTCCGTGCCGGTCACGGCGGCGCGGCGGGCGCGGCTCGGCGGGGGAGCGCGGCGGCATCTGCCCGGCCGCTGGTACGGGGCTGTCGGCGTCGGCGGCACTTTCCATCACCGACGAAGAGTAGTCCTCCGGGCCGCGTGAAACGGTCGCCCCGCCCCGGGGCCGCATGTCACTTCCTGACCGATCCGGCCATTCTCGGGGACGATTCCGGACCCCTCCCGGACCGGTGGTCTCGCGGTGGTTGACGGCATTTGCCCCGAGTGGTGACCGCTTTCAACTGTTCGACGGGGCGCACGCCCCCGGGTCGCCGCAGGTCACAGAAACGCCCGGCGCGAGCGGTGTGCGCCGTCTCACAGCGCGACACGGTGGGGTGACCCCGGGGAGAGTCGTCGCGGCCCGCTCAAGAGTGCGGTACCGTCCAACATCGTGAGCCCTGTACGTCGCTGTTCGCGCACCGCCTGCGGTCGTCCCGCCGTCGCGACGCTGACGTACGTCTACGCCGACTCGACCGCGGTCCTCGGCCCGCTCGCCACCTACGCCGAACCCCACTGCTACGACCTGTGCGCCGAGCACTCCGAGCGCCTCACCGCACCGCGCGGCTGGGAGGTCGTCCGGCTCGCCGACAGCTCTGGACCGGCCCGCCCCAGCGGCGACGACCTCGAGGCCCTCGCCAACGCCGTACGGGAAGCCGCACGCCCCCAGGAGCGCGCGGCCGAGGCGGGCGGCGGCGGCCGGCGCACCGCGGACCCGATGGAGGTCGCCCGCCGCGGCCACCTCAGGGTGCTGCGCTCTCCCGACAGCTGACGCACGGCGAGCCGCCCCGCGCACGCCCGACACTTCGGCAGCCGCGAGGTGCGCGGTGTGTCGTCAGTGCCGGGCTGTACGTTGTGGGGACGTGAAGGACTCCAGAAGGGGTGGCCGTGGCCGCTGATCTGTCGCAGCTCGTCAAGGCGTACGACGTACGCGGGGTCGTCCCCGACCAGTGGGACGAGCGGCTCGCCGAGCTGTTCGGCGCCGCGTTCGTGCGCGTCACCGGCGCGTCCGCGATCGTCGTCGGACACGACATGCGGCCCTCCTCGCCCGGCCTCTCCGGCGCCTTCGCGCGGGGCGCCGCCGCTCTCGGCGCCGACGTCACCGAGATCGGCCTGTGCTCCACGGACCAGCTGTACTACGCGTCCGGCGCGCTCGACCTGCCCGGCGCGATGTTCACGGCCTCGCACAACCCGGCGCGGTACAACGGCATCAAGATGTGCCGCGCGGGCGCCGCGCCCGTCGGACAGAACACCGGCCTGGCCGACATCCGCGGCCTGGTCGAGCAGTGGAGCGAGTCGGGCGCCCCCGCGCCCGCACCGACCCCCGGAACCATCACGCGCCGCGACACGCTGGACGGATACGCGGCGCACCTGCGCGACCTCGTCGACCTCACCTCCATCCGCCCCCTCAAGGTCGTCGTCGACGCGGGCAACGGCATGGGCGGACACACCGTCCCCACCGTCCTGGCCGACCTGCCCCTGACGGTCGTGCCGATGTACTTCGAGCTCGACGGCACCTTCCCGAACCACGAGGCGAACCCGCTGGACCCGGCCAACCTCGTCGACCTGCAACAGCGCGTGAAGGCCGAGGGCGCCGACATCGGCCTCGCCTTCGACGGCGACGCGGACCGCTGCTTCGTCGTGGACGAGCGCGGCGAACCCGTCTCGCCGTCCGCCGTCACCGCACTGGTCGCCTCCCGCGAGCTCGCCAGGAACGGCGGCAAGGGCACGATCATCCACAACCTGATCACGTCCTGGTCCGTCCCCGAGGTCGTCAAGGAGAGCGGCGGCACTCCCGTGCGCACGCGCGTGGGCCACTCGTTCATCAAGCAGGAGATGGCCACGACCGGCGCCATCTTCGGCGGCGAACACTCCGCGCACTACTACTTCCGCGACTTCTGGAACGCGGACACCGGCATGCTCGCCGCCCTGCACGTCCTCGCGGCCCTCGGCGGCCAGGACGGTCCGCTGTCGCAACTCGTCGCCGCCTACGACCGCTACGTCGGCTCCGGCGAGATCAACTCCACCGTCGCCGACCAGGCCGACCGAACCGCCGCCATCAGAGCGGAGTACGGGGCCCGCCCCGACACCACCCTCGACGAACTCGACGGCCTGACCGTGACGACGCCCGACTGGTGGTTCAACGTCCGCCCGTCCAACACGGAGCCGCTGCTGCGCCTGAACGTGGAGGCGAAAGACGCGCAGACCATGGAGAAGCTCCGCGACGAGGTACTGGCCATCATCCGCGCCTGACCGCCCCGACCGGCGCTGGGCCCGCCCGCCCTGCCCGCACGCCCCCCGCACGCCCCGTCGACCAGCCCCCGACACGGTCCCGGCGGTAGGCTGACCGGGTCGCACAAAGCAGCGCGCGCACCCTTTCGCAGCGACACAGAACCGCACCGAGAAGCCGCGCCGAGAAACCACCCGAAGGGAACCCGATCATGCCGCTCGAAGCCGGCCTCCTGGAGATCCTCGCCTGCCCGGCCTGCCACGCCCCGCTCAAGGAAGAAGGCGCCGAGCTGATCTGCACGGGCAAGGAGTGCGGCCTGGCCTACCCCGTCCGCGACGGCATCCCCGTACTCCTGGTCGACGAGGCACGCCGCCCCGCGTAACCGTTCCCGCGATACCGCGATCCCCGCGAATCCCGTGAGCAGGAGGCCCGACGCCATGTTCGACGAAACGCTCCTGGACGATCCGGACGCGCTGGCCAGGGCCGACCGCCGCGGCCTGCTGCGCGGCGCGGCCGAAGCGGGCGCCCGCGTACGCACCGCCGTACGCCATGCCGACGAAGCCGGCGTCGCCGACCTGAAACCGGACGGCCGCCCCCGCGCCGTACTGATCGCCGGACCCGGCACCGCCGCCGTCGGCGTCGCCGACCTCCTCGACGGCCTCGCCGGAGCCGCCTGCCCGGTCGTCCGCCTGCGCCCCACCGGCGTGGCCCCGGCGGCCGGCGCCCTGCGCTGGGAGCTGCCGGGCTGGGCCGGCCCGGTCGACCTGCTCCTGATCGCCACCCCCGACGGCACCGAGCCGAGCCTCTCGCTCCTGGTCGAACAGGCATACCGGCGCGGCGTCACCGTCGTGGCCGTATGCCCCACCGCCGCCCCACTGGCCACAGCCGTCACCGGCGTCCACGGCCTGGCCGTCCCCATGGCCACCGCCCCCTACGAACAGGACGAACCCGACGCGCCCTCCGCGCCCGGCGCCCTGTGGGCCCTGCTCACCCCGCTGCTCGCCCTCCTCGACCGCACGGGCCTGCTCGACGCACCCCGCGAGACCCTGGAGAAGGTCGCCGACCGCCTCGACCATGCCGCCGAGAAATGCGGCCCGGCCGTCGCCACGTACAGCAACCCGGCCAAGACACTCGCCGCCGAACTCGTCGAGGCGCTGCCCCTGATCTGGACCGAGGGCGCCGCCGCGGGACCGGCGGGACGCCGCTTCGCCGCCGCCCTCGCCGAACTGGCCGGCCGCCCCGCCCTCGCCGCCGACCTGCCCGAGGCGATGCCCGCACACGGCGCCCTCCTCGCGGGCGACCTGGCCGCGGGCGCCGACCCCGACGACTTCTTCCGCGACCGCGTCGAAGAGGTCCAGACCCTGCGCGCCCGCGTCGTCCTGCTCCGCGACCGCCCCGCCACCGGCCTCACCGCCGCCCCCGCGGCCCGCGAACTCGCGCTCTCCCACGGCGCCGCGGTCAGCGAACTCGAACCGGACGAAGGCAGCGACCTGGAGACACTCGCGGAGCTGATCGCCGTCACGGATTTCGCCGCCGTTTACCTGGGGCTCGCCTCCACGGCGTGAGCTGGACCCCTCCTCGTACACGGCACTGGCTGAAAGACGCACCCATGGATCGCCTCACCAACACCGTCCGCCCCTACGCCTGGGGCTCCACCACCGCCATCGCGCACCTCATCGGCGCCGAACCCACCGGCGAACCCCAGGCCGAGATGTGGATGGGCGCCCACCCCGGCGCCCCCTCCCGCACCGAGCGCGGCCCCCTGGACGAGGTGATCGCCGCCGACCCGCAGCGCGAACTGGGCGCCGCCGCCGTCACCAAGTTCGGCCCCCGCCTGCCGTTCCTGCTCAAGATCCTCGCCGCGGGCGCCCCGCTCTCCCTCCAGGTGCACCCCGACCTCGACCAGGCCGAACAGGGCTACGCCGACGAGGAGCGCCGCGGCGTCCCCCTCACCGCGCCCGACCGGAACTACAAGGACGCCAACCACAAGCCCGAACTCATCTGCGCCCTCACCGAGTTCGACGGCCTGTGCGGATTCCGCGCACCCGAGGACGCCGCCCGCCTCCTCGAAGACCTCGGCGTCGACAGCCTCAAGCCCTACGCCGACCTGCTGCGCGCCCACCCGGAAGAGGCAGCCCTGCGCGAGGTCCTCACCGCCGTCCTCACCGCCGACCCCGCCGCGATGAAGCAGACCGTCGCCGACGCCACGGCCGCCGCCCAGCGCGCCGGCGGCGACTACGAGCCGTACGCGGGCCTCGCCCACCACTTCCCCGGCGACCCGGGCGTCATCGCCGCGATGCTCCTCAACCACGTACGACTGGGGCCCGGCGAGGCCCTGTTCCTGGGCGCCGGAGTCCCGCACGCCTACCTCGACGGCCTCGGCGTCGAGATCATGGCCAATTCCGACAACGTGCTGCGCTGCGGCCTCACCCCCAAGCACGTCGACGTACCCGAACTCCTGCGCGTCGTCCGCTTCGAGGCCACCGACCCCGACGTACTGCGCCCGGAGGCGTCCCCGGACGGCGAAGAGGTCTACGACACGCCGATCGACGAGTTCCGCCTCTCACGCCACGTACTGCCCGAAGGCGGCGCCGCCCACGACCTCACCACGAACGGCCCGCAGATCCTGCTCTGCACGGCGGGCACGGTCCAGTCCGGCCCACTCACACTCCACCCCGGCCGGTCGGTGTTCGTCCCGGCGGGCGAGAAGACCGAAGTGACCGGTTCCGGCACCCTGTTCCGGGCGACCGTCGTGGCCTGAGAGCCCCCTGTGGCGTCCCGTGCTGCAACAATGACCCACCGCACGCACGGGACGCGCGGGCGTGCGGTGACGTAGGAAGGGACACCAGGACCGACATGAGTGCTTCAGGCGGAGCAAAGGCGATCATCGCGGCGCTCGCCGCCAACCTCTCGATCGCCGTGGCCAAGTTCGTGGCGTTCCTCTTCAGCGGCTCCTCGTCGATGCTCGCCGAGTCCGTCCACTCGCTGGCCGACTCCGGCAACCAGTTCCTGCTCCTCATCGGAGGCAAGAAGGCCCAGCGCGAGGCGACCCCGCAACACCCCTTCGGCTACGGCCGCGAACGCTTCATCTACGCCTTCCTCGTCTCGATCGTCCTCTTCTCCGTCGGCGGCATGTTCGCCGTCTACGAGGGCTACGAGAAGATCAAGCACCCGCACTCCCTGGACAACTGGTACTGGCCGGTCGGCGTCCTCGTCTTCGCGGTACTCGCCGAGGGCTACTCCTTCCGCACGGCCATCAAGGAGTCCAACGCGCTGCGCGGCAAACTCAGCTGGGGCCAGTTCATCCGCCGCGCCAAGGCGCCCGAACTGCCCGTGGTCCTCCTGGAGGACTTCGGCGCCCTCATCGGTCTGGTCCTCGCCCTGTTCGGCGTCGGCCTGACCGTGGCCACCGGCGACGGCGTCTGGGACGGCATCGGCACGCTCTGCATCGGCCTGCTGCTCATCGCCATCGCGATCGTGCTGGCCCTGGAGACGAAGTCGCTGCTGCTCGGCGAGGCCGCGGGCGCCGACCAGGTCGCGAAGATCGAGCAGGCCACGGTCGACGGCGACACCGTCACCGGCGTCATCCACATGCGCACGCTCCACCTCGGCCCGGAGGAACTTCTCGTCGCCGCGAAGATCGCGGTACGGCACGACGACACGGCGGCCGAGGTCGCCCGCGCCATCGACGCGGCCGAGGCCCGCATCCGCGCGGCCGTCCCCATCGCCCGCGTCATCTACCTCGAACCCGACATCTACAGCGAGGCGGAGGCCGCGCGGGGCGCGGACCCGGAGGCGACGCCCGGCGGTCCGGGCCCGGGCCACTAGGGCCGACCGAAGGGTTCGGTGTAGATTCGTCACGAGCCAGACGTCGCTGCTGATGGCGGTCGGGCGGCCCGGACGCCGGGCCGCGCGAGGGAGAGAGGGCCTCCGACGGACTGCGCTGCGAGCACCGGGACCTGAGCCCCAGCCGCTCGCAGAACAGCCATGCGTACACGCACGGCCGGAGACACGCTCGCGCGCACGCGCCTCGGTCACCGCCCGCGCTGTGCCCGCCCACCCGACCGCAACCGCACCGAGGAGCAGCTCACACATGACTTCTGTCGACGGACAGGCCCAGGACTTCAAGGTCGCCGACCTCTCCCTCGCCGAGTTCGGCCGCAAGGAGATCACCCTCGCCGAGCACGAGATGCCCGGCCTGATGGCGATCCGCGAGGAGTACGCCGCCGCCCAGCCGCTCGCCGGGGCCCGCGTCACCGGCTCGCTGCACATGACGGTTCAGACGGCCGTGCTCATCGAGACGCTCGTCGCGCTCGGCGCCGACGTCCGCTGGGCGTCCTGCAACATCTTCTCCACCCAGGACCACGCCGCCGCGGCCATCGCCGTCGGCCCGAACGGCACGCCGGACAACCCCCAGGGCATCCCGGTCTTTGCCTGGAAGGGCGAGACCCTGGAAGAGTACTGGTGGTGCACGGAGCAGGCCCTGACCTGGCCGAACTCGCCCACCGGCGGCCCGAACATGATCCTCGACGACGGCGGCGACGCGACCCTCCTCGTCCACAAGGGCGTCGAGTACGAGAAGGCCGGGAAGGTCCCCTCGGTCGACACCGCCGAGTCCGACGAGCACCGCGTCATCCTCCAGCTCCTGCACCGCACCCTGAGCGAGGACGCCCAGAAGTGGACCAAGCTCTCCTCGGAGATCCGTGGTGTGACGGAGGAGACCACGACGGGCGTGCACCGTCTGTACGAGATGCAGCGTGAGGGCACCCTCCTGTTCCCCGCGATCAACGTGAACGACGCGGTGACGAAGTCGAAGTTCGACAACAAGTACGGGTGCCGGCACTCGCTGGTCGACGGCATCAACCGGGCGACGGACGTGCTCGTGGGCGGCAAGACCGCCGTCGTGTGCGGTTACGGCGACGTGGGCAAGGGCTGCGCGGAGTCGCTGCGCGGCCAGGGCGCCCGCGTGATCATCACGGAGATCGACCCGATCTGCGCGCTGCAGGCCGCGATGGACGGCTACCAGGTCACCACGCTCGACGAGGTGGTCGAGACGGCCGACATCTTCATCACCACGACAGGCAACAAGGACATCATCATGGCGGGCGACATGGCCCGGATGAAGCACCAGGCCATCGTGGGCAACATCGGCCACTTCGACAACGAGATCGACATGGCCGGCCTGGCCGCCGTCGAGGGGATCGTGAAGGACGAGGTCAAGCCGCAGGTCCACACGTGGACGTTCCCCGACGGCAAGAAGATCATCGTGCTTTCGGAAGGCCGTCTGCTGAACCTGGGCAACGCCACCGGCCACCCGTCGTTCGTGATGTCCAACTCCTTCGCGGACCAGACGCTGGCCCAGATCGAGCTGTTCACCAAGCCGTCCCAGTACCCGGTGGGCGTGTACACACTGCCCAAGCAGCTCGACGAGAAGGTCGCCCGCCTCCACCTCGACGCCCTCGGCGTCAAGCTGACCACGCTGCGCCCGGAGCAGGCCGCGTACATCGGTGTCGACGTGCAGGGCCCGTACAAGCCCGACCACTACCGCTACTGATCTTGGACCGCTACTGATCCCAGCGCGCGGCCCACGACGGCCGGGACAGGCCCCCGCACCCCCGTGTCGGGGGCCTGTCCCGTACGCGCCGCACTGCCGCCGGGTACCGGGGCAGGGACTGGAAGACGGTCACCACCAGGCCAGACAGAGGACCCCACGAACCCCATGCCCCGCGGTCGTTATTCGCTTCATGATCTGCACGATCACACCCCCCTGGGAGAAGAGCACTTCCACTGCGCGCCCGGCCCCTCCGGCTGGCGCTACGTCGCTCAACGGACCACCCCCTCCGGCGACCACGCCGGTTCGATCGACCTCGCCCTCGACGAACTCGGCCGCCCTATTCGCCTTGAACTCCATGCGGCGAGCTGGCAGGTCAGAGGCGCCGCCCTGGACGGCGTCACCTGGGTGCGCACCGACCCCACCGGCACTCACGCGACCGAAGGAAACGCCCCCGCGCACGCCTTCACGGGCTCGTCCCCCGCATTCCTCATCGCCACCGCGCGTCTCCTGCGCCTCACCCCCGCTTCCCCCTCGACTCGTGTCCGCCTCGTGGCCCTCACGGATCCGGTCCTGGCCGCGCGCACCGTGGACCAGTCCTGGACCTTGCTGAACAGCGAAGCACACGCCACTGACAACGGCCCCCTGACCGTGGACGAATACCAGGTCACAGCCCTGGACACCGGCGAACAGCACACCGTGCACATCAGTGGAGACGTCGTACTCGCGGCCCCCGGCATCGAACTGGAAGACCTCGAAACGCCCCCGTCGACGTTCCCCTGACACGCGCCCCGACCACACCGCCGCCCACGGGACCGACGGCGGCGCCCGGCCGACGGCGTCCGGCCCGGCACCCGGACCGCAGTGCCCCGACGGCGGTGCCCGGACGGCGATACCCGGCTGACGGCGGTGCGCGGCTGACGGCGGCGGCGCCCAGCTGAGGGCGATGCCCGGACCGCGGTGCCCGGCCGACGGCTCAGACGTGCCCGGACGGCGGACTCAGGCGGGTGGCACGAATCCGGTCGACGGAGTCTCCCGCCGCTCATCGGCCCCGGGCGCGGCCCCCGGGCCGCCCCCCTCCGACGGCTGGCCGCCCGGTCGATGCCTCCCGGCCTCCGGCGATCCCGGACCAGAAGGCGACACGAATCCCGTCTGGGCGCGGGGCGCGGCAACCTCACCAACGCCACCTGATTCCCCAGCCCCACCCGCGCCGCCTGTCACATCTGCCCCAGCAGCCCACCCGGACGAGTTCACCGCCCCCGCCCTGCCAGGAACCGACGTGAACGAGCCGGACCCCCCTGCCACCGGCGCGCCGACGCTCGGGTCGACGTAGCCGCCGCCCCCACCGACGCCGCCGCCGAAGGCGCGCTGAGCCTCCCGCGACTGCCGCTCGTGCACCACCGCCGCCAAGAACGCCGCCGGAGGCACGTCGCTCGGTGCCGGAGTCCCGGTGCGGGCCGCGAGCTCGCCGGCGAGCCGCCCGGCCACACCCCATCCCACCTGCGGATCAAGCTGACCCATCCGCGTCAGGTACTGCCGCACCGCCAGCCACAGCTCCTCGGGTACGGCGGAAAGGTCCAGCTGCGAGAACCTCCCCACCAACCACGGCGGCGGAGGCGGCACCGAGGCGGTCTGGCCGGTCGGCACCCGCTCCCGTACGACCAGCGTCCCCGCGAAAACATCGCCGACCCGCCGTCCGCGAGCCGAAACGAGGGACGCGATGCACGCCACCACTCCGAACGTCAGGAGGATCTCCACGACGCCGACAGCACCCCGGACCAACGCGTGTCGGAACCTGATCGGTCCCCCGTCGTCCCGCACGACCCGCAGCCCGCACGCGAGCTTCCCGAGCGATCGTCCGTGGCTCAGCGTCTCCACGGCGATCGGAATCCCGACGAGCACGAGCAGAAAGAGCGCCACGGAGAGCGCGGCGACCGCGGCGTCGTCCAGTGATGCCGTGGCGGCGACGACAGCCATCGTCACCGCGATGTACACGGCGAACGTCACCACAAGATCGATGAGTACCGCCAGCGCACGACTCGGAAGCTTCGCGGGCCGCAGCTCCAACGCCACTGCCTCACCTGTCACCAGCTCACTCACACCGGCCACCCACCCTTCCCTGACCTGCCCCGGCAACCGCCAGTCTGCCAAGCTGTGGGCACATCGCGCCGCACAGGTGCCGGAAAGCGAGGAGCAGCAGACCGGATGGACCTCGATGTCTTCGTGTCCGCCCACAGGAGCGAGTGGGACCGCCTGGACGCTCTCCTGCGCCGGCGCCGTCGTCTGACGGGTTCGGAAGTCGACGAACTGGTGACGCTGTACCGGCGCACCGCCACGCATCTCTCACTGATCCAGTCGAGCGCCCCTGACCCGCGCGTGATCGGCCGCCTGACGCAGCTCGTGGCACGCGCGCGTAGCGCCGTGACGGGAACCCGCCGGGCCTCCTGGCGCGACGTGACGCGCTTCCTGACGCGCGGTTTCCCGGCCGCCGTCTACCGGGCCCGCCACTGGTGGGTGCCCACCGCTCTCATATCGACGGCGGCAGCCGCCCTCATAGGCTGGTGGATCGGCACACACCCGGACGTCCGTGCCGCCATTGCGGCCCCCACGCAGCTGCGGGAGATGACACGCCCAGGAGGCCAGTACGAGACGTACTACTCCAGCCACCCGGCAGCCTCCTTCGCGGCTCAAGTCTGGACGAACAACGCTCAGGCCGCCGCCATGTGCCTGGCCCTCGGCGTCTTCCTCGGCCTCCCCGTGCTGTGGATCCTCCTGGAGAACATGCTCAACCTCGGCGTGGGCCTCGGCCTGATGGCCTCCGCCGGCCGACTGGACACGTTCCTGGGCCTGGTCCTCCCGCACGGGCTCCTGGAACTGACCGCCGTTTTCGTAGCGGCCGGCACCGGTCTCCGCCTTGGCTGGACGGTCATCGACCCGGGCCCACGCACGCGCCGCACAGCCCTGGCGGAAGAAGGCCGGGCAGCCCTGGGCATGGCCATCGGCCTGGCCCTGGTCCTCTTCGTCTCAGGCGCCATCGAAGGCTTCGTCACCCCCTCCGGCCTCCCGACCTGGGCCCGCATCGGCATCGGCATCGCGGCAGAACTCGCCTTCCTGCTGTACGTCTACGTACTAGGCGGCCGCGCGGTCCGCGAGGGTGAGACGGGCGACCTGGGCGCGGACGAACGGAGCGCGTCTCAGCCGCTGGCCGCCTGAGGTCCGATGTGCGTCGGCCCATGCCGAGCTGCTAGTCTCCTCTTCGCCCCGGAACGACTGTTGACACGGACGTGATGGGGAGGTAGATTCAAACAGTTGCCCGGAGCTGAGTAGGTTCACGTGGCGACGGTTAGCGTCTAGCGCGCTTCACGAAATGACATTTATTCGAGAAGCCTCCGATTAACTCAGTCAGATCGCGGGTCGGTCAGTCCGCCCCAAAATCTCTGATAAAGTCGGTCCAGCCGAAAGGCAGTCGAAAGACCGCCGAAAGGCAAAGGCCCCTCCAGCGGCCACCGGAAACAAATTCTGACCGGAAACGGAACGGAAAACGGATCTGGTAAGGTTGGAAACACCGAAGGGAAGCGCCCGGAGGAAAGCCGGAGAC
>NZ_JAPHNL010000325.1 GCF_026274175.1 Streptomyces beihaiensis | reverse complement strand
GTACGCGTCCGTGTGCTGCGCCGGGAGCGCCGCCTTGCCCGCCGTGCCGCCCCGGGCGGCGGACGGCCCGAGGCGGCGCGGCCCTGCCGGGGCGGGGGCGGCTGCGCGAGGTGGTCGGAGGGTGGTGCCGGGTCGGGGGGTGTCAGGTCGCCTGGAGGCGTTGGGGGTGGAGGCCCGTGACAAGGGTTTCCAGGGCGTGGTCCATGTCGGCGCCCAGGTACCAGTCGCCGCTGTGGTCGAGGGCGTAGACGCGGCCCTCCGCGTCGATCGCCAGCAGTGCCTCCGTGCCGGACTCCGCGCCGAGCGGGCTGACCTTGGTGTCGAGGGCGCGGCCGAGGTCGCCGAGGGTGCGGGCCATGTGGAGGCCGTGGAGCGGGTCGAGGTGCGGCTGGGCGGGGGCGACGTGGCGGCCGGGACCCGTCGGTGTCAGGTGGAGGCCGCCGAACTCGGCCCATGCCTCGACGGCCGCCGGGAAGACGTGGTGGCGGTGGCCTGCTGGTGAGGCGTGGCCGCGGAGGGCGTCGGCCCAGATTTCGGCCTGCTTGATGTTCCAGCGGCCGGGCTGCCATCCGGCGCTGCGCAGGGCCTCGTCCACCGGGACGGTGAAACGGGTGCTTGAGCCACGGCTGTCCGAGGCACGAGTGCTTGAGGCACGGCTGTCCGAGGCACGAGTGCTTGAGGCACGGGTGCTTGAGGTGCGGTCCGCCGCGCGGGACGGAGCCGCTGAGCGCGGGTCGGGCATCAGCGGGTCGCCTCCGTGCGGTCGGCGGCACGGGAGGGTGTCTCGCCGCGGTCGGGTGGGGCCACGACGTGAACGCCGAAGTGGGCGGTGAGCGCGGCGCAGGCGCGGCAGGGGCGGGCGAAGCCACCGTGCAGCGGGTCGCCGTCCTCGCGGATGCGGCGCGTGGTGAGCTTGGCGTTCTTCAGGGCTTTGCGGGCTTCGCTCATCGTCATCGGCTTGCGGCGGGCCCGCTTGGACTTCTCGGTGCGCTCGGCGTCGGTGGCGGTCAGGTGCCGGGAGATGAGGATGGCCTCGGCGCAGCGCCCGGTGAAGCGGTCGCGCTGTGCGCTGGTGAGCGTGGAGAGGAAGTCCTGGACGAGCGGGTGCAGGGCGGGCGGCTGCTCACCGCGCGCGGCGGTCGAGGTGAGCGTGGTGCCGCGGACGGAGAGTGCGGCGGCGACGTTGGGCAGGATGCCGTCGCGGCGGGCGCGCAGCACGGGTATGGCGATGTCCTCGACCGTGCTCCAGCCCACTCGTGGGTCGTGGCCGGGCACGGTGCCCGTCGTGGCGCGGGACGTGGTGCCTGATGTGGTGCCGGGCCCGGTGTCCGTGGTGCTGATCGGCTCTGCGGTGCCGCTGTGCATGGCGTTGTGTTTCCCCTCTGCAATCCCCCGGTTTGCCTGCACAGAGTGCCAAACGGGGTGGCGGGTGCGGAAGCCGGTACCTGACGACACGCCTGTGGCGCCCCGGCGGTTCGCCGCTGCGTCACGGCGGGGTGACTGCTGGTCATGGAACCGGAGCGCCGGTGACCGGTGTCGTAGTACCGCATAGGCTGTCGTGCGTCCGCGCGCTCAGCGGATCACAGGAATCGTCACCGTCAACAGCGCCGCAGGGGGCAATCGCCATGACGACAGGTCGGCTCGGGCAGCAGGCCGCGCCGCCGAACGCGGCGTACGCCGGGCAGGTCGTGCACTTCCCGGACCCGGTCCGTGCCGCCCGGCATCCGAGAGGCGTGCGGGTGGACGGCGACGGCTACCCGGACTTCTCGCCCTACGCGCGCGCGGCCGCGGAGATCGCCCAGCCGCCGGCGGGTTTCGGTATCGATGAACTGCGGTTGACGGACTACGTGTCGGCGAACGCGGCGTCGGCCGCGGCGGGCCACGAACTGTGGGACACGATCGCGCCGGTGGCGACGCCGCACGGCTGGACCTGGCATCACGTGCGCGGTACGCGCCGGATGGAGCTGGTTCCGGTCGAGGTCAAGGCGTTGCTTCGGCATCATGGCGGGCTCGCGACGGCCGCCGCGGACCAGGGCAAGCGCGGCACGCGGGAGTTGCAGGACACGCGTCCGGTGCACTTCGGTCTGCCGAAGTCGGGCGTCGCCGTCACCGAGCAGCAGGTGCTCGGTGTGGAGGAGGACCTCGGATACCGGCTGCCGGGCGCGTACCGCTCGTTCCTGAAGGCGGGTGGCGGGTGTGCGCCCGTCGGGGCGGCGCTCGACGCCGAGTTGGGGCTCCTCGCGGACCAGCCGTTCTTCACGGTGCGTGACGAGGCGGCCGTCAACGACCTGGTGTACGTCAACAAGTGTCTGCGCGATCACCTGACGAAGGACTATCTGGGCGTCGCGTTCGTGCAGGGCGGGATTCTCGCTGTGAAGGTGAAGGGTTCGGCGGTCGGTTCGGTGTGGTTCTGCGCGTACGACGACGCGCGCGACTCCGGTTCCGGTGAGCCGGCGAACTGGTCGGTGGCCGAGCGGGTCGAGCGGCTGCTGCTGCCGTGCGGCGACGACTTCGACGCGTTCCTGTCCCGACTGGCCGGTAATCCGCCGGAGTTGGAGACGGTGGCGAACTTGATGGTCGACGGCGGGTTCGCGCGCGCCGTCCCGGTCGCGGGTGGGGAGTGACGCTGCGATGGTGACGTTCGCGCAGGCGCAGGAGCGCGCCGAGGAGTGGATCAACGGGGACGTTCCCGCGTATCAGCATCGTGAGGTGCGGGTGCGGGAGTTCGAGCTCGGCTTCGTGGTGTGGGCGGAGGACCGTGAGGGCACCGCGGCGTCCGACGGGGGCCGCCAGCGCCTGGTCATCGCCCGGGACAGCGGTGAGGCGACGCTGTGGCCGTCGCTGCCGGTGGGTGAGGTGATCCGGCGGTACGAGGAGGAGTACGGGCTGCCCGATGCGCCGGCCGCCGCGCCGACGGCGCCGCGACCGCCCGAACGAGTGGACCTGAACCAGACGTCGTTCCTGCTCACTCCGCCGGAGTGGTTGCAGGAGGCGGCGGACAAGCTGGGCATTCCGGACCGTCGGGGGGAGTCGCCCTCCGAGGCGTCGGGAGCGTCCGGGGCGCCTGTGGCCGGTGGCCCGCCGAAGGACGACGCTCCGGCCGTCTCCGCCGACGCGACGCCCTGGGCCGGTACGGACACCAACGGGGTGGGTGAGGACGACGACCGGTCGGTTCCGCTGCCCGACACCGTGTACACGTCGCGGCTCGACGAGGCCGAGCAGGCGGAGCCCGTCGCGCCGCCGGAGGCCAAGACCGCCCTGATGTCCGGCGGCAGCCAGTTGCCGCCGACCGCGGTGGCGCCCGCGCTCGACGGGGACCCGGAGCCGGAGCCGTCGGCGCCCCCCGTCCCGTCGGCGCCACCCGCGCCTTCGTACGGGTATCCGCAGCCCGGTCAGCCCGGTCAGCCCGGTCAGCCCGGTCAGCCCGGTCAGCCCGGTCAGCCCGGTCAGCCCGGTCAGCCCGGTCAGGCGGGTCAGCCCGGTCAGGCGGGTCAGCCCGGTCAGCCCGGTCAGGCCGCTCAGGCGGGCCAGTCCGGTCAGCCTGGTCAGGCGGGCCAGGCCGCTCCTGCCGTGCCGGGTACGCCGCCGCCCCCGCCGGGTGGCTTGGCGTTTCCGCCGCCGGTGCCGGGGACGGCCGTGGCCGCCACGCCGCCGCCCGGCGCGATCCCCTCGTACGGCTACCCGCAGGCTCCTGGGCCCGGGGCCGGTCCCGGCGGCTCCGGTCCCGGCGGCTCCGGTGCCGGTACCGATGTGCCCCGGGACGCTTCCGGGCGGCCGTTGGCGCCGGGGGCCGGAGACATCGCCGACGCGGCGACCAGCAAGGCGCAGACCCCGCCGCCCGGTGCGCGCACCGGCCCGGCGACTCCCGCCCCCGCTCCCGCTCCTGCCCCCGCACCCGCTTCCGCCCCTGCCCCCGCCTCAGCTCCGTCCCCGACTCCGCCGCCGCCCGGTGGCGCGCCTGCCGGTCCCGGTGCCGGTTCCGGTGGTTCCGGCGGGTACGTGCCCACTCAGTTCGTGTCGTCGCTCGGCCCGGACCTCGGTCCGGACGCCGCCGCGCCGGAGGTCCCCGGCGCGCCGAAGCCCCCCGGTGCCACGCCCCCGCCTCCCGGCGCGGGTGTTCACCAGGCCGCCACGGTGTTCGCGGACCCGGGCTCGATGCCGCCGCCTCCCGCGCCGCCGGGTGCGATGCCGCCGCCCGCCCCCGGGCAGCAGATCCCTGGGGGCCCGCCCCCGGCTGGGATGCCGGGGGCCGGCTACCCGCAGCAGCCGGCTGCTCAGCCGACGGGCCGGCCCACCGTGGGACCCGGCTACCAGGCCGTGTTGCGCTACCGCGCGCCCGACGGGTCCGAGCAGCAGCTCATCCGCCGTTCCGCGCCCGGTACGCCGCACCCGGAGTGGCAGATCTTCCACGAGCTGCGCGGCATGGGCATCCCGAACGACCAGGTCCTCGAACTCCACACGGAGTTGGAGTCCTGCATGCTGCCGGGCGCGTACTGCGCACGCATGATCAAGGAGCAGTGGCCGCAGGCGCGGATCACGTCGATCGCCCCCTACGGCACCGACCACGCCTCGCGCCAGCAGGGCATGCGGCAACTGCTCGCGCATCAGGGCGAGTTGCACCAGGTGGCGGACGGCCCTGCCCGCCCGGCGCCGGTGCGCGCGCCGCTGCCGCCCGCGCAGCCCGTGGCGCCGGTCCCGCCGGAGGCCGTCGCGCAGGAGCTGGCGGGGGCGTTCGGTCCCGGTGTGTTCCGGTTCGACCAGCGCGCGGTCTCGCGGCAGGGCGTGCCGGACATCGTCGCGCACACGCTCGTCGTCGCCGGTCTGCCGGTGGACTTCGGACCGTTCTTCTGGGCACAGGCCCAGCCGGGCCGCCCGGTGCCGACACTGGCCGAACTGGCGCAGGAGCGTGGGGTGCAGCCCGCGTCGGACGCGGGTTCGTACCTTGTCATGGGCAGCGACTTCGGCAAGGCGCTGTGCGTCCAGTACGGGACGGCGAACATCGTGGCCGTCCCGGTGGAGGCGGGCCCCGGCGGAGCCCCGGTCCCGCCGCAGTTCGTGAACACCGGTCTGCCGGAGTTCACGCGCGCGCTCGCGCTCCTCGGCCGGATGTGGCGGCTGCGCTACGGACTCAACCCGGAGCAGGCGGGCCGCTGGACGGTCGACTTCCAGGCCCAGCTGAACGCCATCGACCCGGCGGCGCTCGGCTCGCCGGAGACGTGGTGGTCGGTGCTGCTGGAGCAGATGTGGGACGGGCTGCTGTAGCGGTACGGAAGCGGAACCAGGTACGGCGGAACCCACGCCGGAAGTGCCCGCGGGCCGGGCCGTACCTTCCGACCCCGGGCCGTCCGACCTGCGTGCCGGGCCGGGCGGCCGCATCATGCGCGCATGGCGGACACATCCGGAGGGGCGCCCGCCCGGCGCGGGCGGCGTCGGCTCAAGCGGGTCGCGCTGACGCTGCTCGTGGTGGTGCTCGTACTGGTCGCGTACGCCACCGGCCTGTACTTCTGGGCGGGTTCGCGGCTGCGTACGACGGACGCGTTCGCCGCCTACCCCGGTCGTCCGGCGGCCGGCAAGGGCACGGACTGGCTGCTCGTCGGCTCGGACTCGCGCGCCGATCTGACCCCCGAACAGCGCAAGGCGCTGCACGTCGGCAACGACGAGGGCCGCAACACCGACACGATCATGGTCCTGCACTACGGGCACAGCGGCCCGTACCTCGTCTCGATCCCACGTGACTCGTACGTCCCGATCCCCGGCCACGGCAAGGGGAAGATCAACTCGGCGTACGCGCTCGGCGGCGCGCCGCTGCTCACGCGGACCGTGGAGCAGGCGACGGGGCTGCGCCTCGACCACTACGCGGAGGTCAACTTCCTCGGCCTGGTCGACGTCGTCGACGCGCTCGACGGCGTCACCGTCTGCGTGGCGGCGGGCGGCCTGCACGACGAGAAGTCCGGCGCCGACTTCGCGGCGGGCTGCCGGCACATGAACGGCACGCAGGCGCTCCAGTACGCGCGTGCCCGCTACTCCGACCCGCGCGGCGACCTCGGTCGCGTGGAGCGGCAACGGCAGCTGCTCGACGCCATCGCGACCAAGGCGACGGGCCCGGCCGTGCTGATCCCGCCGTGGCGGCTGATCCCGTTCGTGTCCGCCGCCCTCGACGCGCTGACCGTGGACGGGGGCGCGGGCGCGGGTGACGTGGCGACGCTGGGCCTGAAGATGTCGGGCCTGGCCAGGACGGTGACCGTGCCGGTGGCGGGCGCCCCGTACGTCGCCGGGGTCGGGGACACCGTCGCGTGGAACGAGACCGAGGCGCGTCGGCTGTTCACCGCGCTCCGCCACGACACGGCGATTCCGACTTTCAGCGACAAATGACGCATCCTTGAGCCAGCGAACGAGCGGGCAAGAGGGGATGAGCGACATGAGCGGTGCGTACGGGTTCCGGACCGTGCGGGGCCGTGGGTACCGGCGCGAGCAGGTGGAGGCGTACGCCGACGGTCTCGCGCGGGAGATCGACGAGGCGTTGGAGCGGGCGGCCCGTCTCGCCGGCCTCGACAAGGAGATGGCGGCGGAGCTCGAACGACTGCGCGGGGTCGTCGCCCGGCTGCCCCCGCCGGCGTACGAGACGCTCGGCAAGCGCGCCCAGTATCTGCTGGAGCTGGTCGAGGAAGAGGCGACGGCGGTCCGTCACGCGGGCCGGTCGGACGCCCAGGCCGCGACGGACGCCGCGGCGGCGTCCGCCCGCGAGCTAGCCGACGCCGCGCGCGGCCACGCCGACCGGGTGCGCGGCGAGGCCGAGGAACAGGCGGGCCGCCGGGAGGCGCAGGCGCGGGAGGCCGCTGACGGGATCAGGGCCGCCGCGCGGCGCGAGGCGAAGGAACTGCGCGACGAGGCGCTCGCCGTACTGCGCGAGACGCGAGAGCGAGCCGAGAACCTTCTGGCCGACCAGGCCGGGGAACATGCCGAGCTCCAGGACGCGGCCGAGCGTGAGGTGGCCGAGCGGGAGGCCGTGGCGGCCGAGTGGGAGGCGGCGGCCGTCGCCGAGGCGGAGGACCGGCTGACGGCGGCGCGGCGCGCGTTCTCGGAGGCCGAGGAGGCGGCGCGGCATCGCCGGGAGGACGCGGAGGCGTCGGCCGAGGAACTGCTGGCGCAGGCGCGGGCGCGCGAGGAGCGGATCGGCCGGGAGACCGAACGGGTGCTGCGCGAGCACGAGGAGGAGCGGGCGGAGCTGCGAGCCCACATGGACCATGTCCGCTCGTCACTGGCGACGCTCATGGGGCGAGTGGAGAGCCCGGAAGCCCCGGAGGCCCCGGAAGGCCGGGAAGATTTGGAACGCTCGGACGCCCCGGGACGCTCAGGCGGTCCGGAAGATTCAGGCGCCGGTCCGGAAGGTTCAGGCGCCGGTCCGGAAGGTTCAGGCGCCGGTCCGGAAGATTCGGGTGCCGGTCCGGAAGGTTCCGGTGCCGGTCCGGAGGATTCGGTGGAGTCGCCGGAATAGGCGCGGCGCCTACTCCGCCTGCGCGGGGCGCAGCCGCATGATCGCGGAGACTGGCACGGCCCCCTCCGGATGGCCTGAGCGTCGCGCGTAGGGCGCAAGCAACTCCCGTACGGAATCGGCGAGTCGGCGCGCCTCGTCGGGGGTCAGGAACAGGCTGTCGAACTCGACGGAACGCTCCACGGCCCGCCGCGCCGCTCCTGGGGGCCGCCGCGGATCGTCCCACCGCAACCGCCAGGGCCGTACGCGTCCGCCGCCGCTGTGCGGCGCCTCCTCGATGAGCCCGTGCCGGGCGAGCTGCCGCAGGTGGAACGAGCAGAGCCCCGAGCTGTGGCCGAGCCGCGCGGCGGCCTGGGTGGAGGTGGCGGTGCCGACCTCGGCGAGGAGGTCGAGCAGGGCGATGCGGACGGGGTTCTGGCGCGGCGGGCGGAGACGGCGGCGCGCCTCGGCAAGGTCTGAAGTGGCCCAGCCGAACGGCCGCCCACTGGACCATGCGGGCGGGCCACCGTGACCGTAGGGTCCTCGTATGACAACAGACACGAAGGCAGACACACGCATCGACTTCTGGTTCGACCCGGCGTGCCCGTTCGCATGGATCACGTCCCGCTGGATCCTGGAGGTGGAGGCCCACCGGGACGTGGACGTCCACTTCCACGTGATGAGCTTGTACCTGCACAACGCGGGCAATGAACTCCCGGACTGGTACCGGGACCTGGTCGACCGTTCGCTCGGCCTGGTCAGGGTCGCCACGGCGGCTGCCGAACAGCACGGCGAGAAGGTCCTCCGGGACCTCTATACGGCTCTCGGTACCCGCATCCACCGCGACGGCGGCGAGGGGGAGGAGGACTTCGACAAGGTGGCGGCCGAGGCTCTGGCCGAACTCGGCCTGCCGGCCTCTCTCGCCGAAGCCGCGCATACGACGGCGTACGACGAGGCACTGCGCCGCAGCCACGACGCGGGCGCGGACCCGGCGGGGGACGGCGGCTATGTGGGCACGCCGACGATCCACGTCGACGGGACGGTGTGGTTCGGGCCGGTGCTCAACGCGATCCCGCGTGGCGAGGAGGCCGTACGCATCTTCGACGCGGTCCGGACGCTGGCCGTCCGCCCGGAATTCTTCGAGCTGAAGCGGACCCGCACGAGCGGGCTGAGTTACGCCTGAGGGGGCGCGGACGGCACTGGCTAGACTCGCCCCGATCATCGACGAGGCGGGCCGGTGACGGCGGACCGGGCCGCCAGGGGGAGGGGACAGCATGGCTGGAACGGTCGCGGGAAGACTCAGCAGACGCGGCTTGCTGGGCGGGGCCGCGCTCGCCGGAGTCGGGGCGCTGGCGGGCGTGGCGCAGAGCGCGGGGACGGCCGCGGCCGAGGCGCCGCTGGACACGCCGTTCACGCCGGTGTCCGTGCCGCATCTGCTGCAGGCCGAACAGATGGTGCAGTACCAGCGCCTGCTGGCCGCCGGTCACCTGCCGGGCGGCCTGGTCGGCCACTGGCCGCTGGACGGCGCGCCGGCCGACCTGTCCGGCTGCGAACACCCTGTCGTGCTCGGCTCGGGCGCGACATGGACGGCGCTGCGCGCCGGCGGCGAGCTGAGCCTGGACGGCACGTCGGGCGCGTACGCGGCCACCGGCTCGGTCCTGGACACCACGGCGCCGTTCACGGTCTCCGCGTGGGTGCGCCTGGCCGGCACGGCCAGTCTCTCCACCATGTACACCGCGGTGAGCCAGGACGGCACGACGACCAGCCGTTTCCTCCTCCAGTACGACGACACGGCCGGCACCTGGGCGTTCAAGGTGCGCAGCGCGGACCAGAGCACCAAGGTCTCCGCCGTGGCGGCCCACCCCGCCTCACCGGGCGTCTGGACGCACCTGACCGGCGTCTGGGACGGCACACAGATCCACCTCTACGTCAACGGCACGCTGGAGGGCAGCGCGGACACGACCCTGTCCTGGGCCGCGACGGAAGGCTTCAACATCGGGCGCGCCAAGTGGAACAGCGCGCCGGTGAACCGCTTCAACGGCGCGGTCGACGACGTACGGGCCTACAACCGCGCCCTGACCGCGGCGGAGGCCGCCGTGATCAGCGGCGCCACGGCCATCGCGAACAACGCCTACCTGATCGGCTCCCCGTCGTCCCTGACGTGGGGCACCCCCGACGACCCGGCCACCTGGATCGCCAAGGCGCGCTGCTCGTCCTTCCTCACCCGGGTCCTGAGGCACACCTACGGCTGGGCGACGGCCGACTACTACACGACCTACTTCCAGGACACCATTCCGGAGGCCGCGGACTACCGCGCGGCCTTCGCCAACGGCACGGCGGGCCCCCGCTTCCGGCAGATCCGCAAGGTGGCCGACCTGCGGCCGGGCGACCTGATCGCGATCGACTACAACGGCCAGGTCCCGGACAACACCGGCCACATCGTGATGGTTCGCGAGGTCAAGGGCGTCTTCACCGGCACGGCCGACTTCACCGGTGAGACGCAGTACGCGGTCGAGATCGTCGACTGCACGTCCAGACCGCACGGCGTGTACGGACTGACCAACTACCCCACGTACCCCGACACCCGCGTGGTCAGCACCGTCGCCGGCGAGAACTTCCAGGGCGTCGGCATCGGTCACATGATGTTCTACGCCTCCGACACCACCGGGGAGTTCTCGCGCTACCGCTGGAGCGTCAACACCAGCAAGACCACGGCGGACAACCTCACGGTCGCCGAACGGCCGATCGCCGCGGCCCGGGTGGTGTGACGGACAGGGCCTAGGTCTCGTCGAGGAAGCGGACCAGCACGTCCGCTTCCGCGCGAAGCGTGGCGACACGGACGGCGTGTACGGCGTCGCCCCCCAACTGGGCGGCCGCGTCGAGCCGTTCGGCGATTTCGGCCCGTACGATCTCCGCCACGCCGCTCTCGCTCAGCTCCCGCCGCACGGCCTCCGTGGCCCCGGCTCCGACGGGCGACGCCTCCACCGCCCCGGCACCCCGATCCGCCGCGCCCGCCTCGACGACCACCGCCTCGGCGTTCTCCACCGCGGCGAGCGCGGAACGCAGCGCGCTCACGGCGGCCTTGTCGCGGGCGCGCATCGCGTCGGGCAGGGCTTGACGCATACGGATACGCAGGGACATACGGACGACCGTATGTCCCTGCGCCCCGCCCCGGCAAAGCCTTATCGCGAAGACGACCGCCCCCAGAAGGGCCCCGGTCACCAGAGCGAAGACGATCTCCACCGTCATCGCGTCCTTCTCCCACCGCGACTCGCGTCCCCTGTCCATCCCCAAAGTCTGACATCACGGCGATGGGCCATTCGGTGACCAACCGATGCTAAAGTCCGCCTGATCGGGATACGGGGGGTATCAGGTGACCACAATTTTCCTGGCTTCAGTGTTCGCCCTGCTGGCGCCGCACGTGGCTTGGTACTTCAACCTTCCTTTCCTCCTCGTCGTGGCCGTCTGCTTCCTCGGGGACACGGCATCGAAGAAGAGGCACGTCCGGTACCTGGCCTTCGGCTACCTCCTCTTCTTCGACTACGCCGCGCCCTACGAGATGATCCGGAGGAACGGCTGGAACTGGGTTGTATGGGTCGACCTGGTCTTCCTGCTGCTCGTGACCCTCATGGCGGCGGTCTTGGTCCTGGACGGTCAGGAGAACGCCGACAGCACCCGCCCGGCCCCCCTGCCGCCGGTACGCAACCGGCCGGTTCCGGCGCCGCGCCGACGCCCGGCCCGGGTCGCCGCCCTGCGCCGGCAGGCGCAGCGGGCCGCGTCCCGCCGACGCTGACCACCGCCTGCTGACCATGCGGGCCCCGGTGATGACTGGTTGGGCAGGGCTACGAGACGTTGAGCGGCAGGTCTCGGTGGAAGACGGCCATGGTCCGGCCGGGGCCGTTGTAGTCCTCGACGATTTCCGTGTCGAAACCGAGCCTGCGGTGGAAAGCGATCGAGCCGGTGTTCTCGACCGACGTGATCGCCTTCAAGTGCCGTGCCCCATGACGTTCCGCCGCTTCAGCGAACGCCGCGTACAGACGACGCCCGAGCCCGGTGCCGCGAGCGTCGTCCCGCGTGGCGATCAGATGGACGTATCCGGCGTGGTCCGGTGTGACGAACCCGAAGACGTACCCCCGGATGCCGTCATCGGCCCGTGCGATCAAGCAGGTGGAACCGAACTCCTGCACCAGCGCCAGAAGGTGCAGCGACCGAAGGTCGCGTTCGCCCCAGTAACGGGGGTGATCAGTCAGGACCTGATGGAAGTCGGCCACCCCCGCCGGTGTGATGCGTATGCCCATGATGGCGATCATGGTAGGCGCTCGGCCGTTCCGGCTCGCTGAAATTGGGTCCGTGCGAGCGCGCGATCGCCTTCAGGTCACTGCCAGAAAAGCTCTTCCACGATGATCTGAGGGTCTGCGATGCGGGGTACGAACGTGTACTTGAGCCAGCCGTGCTCATCGTCGAAGAGGAGCAGATGAGGACCCTTCGGATCACCGGATCGGACCGGCATGACCTGCGTTCCGTCAGGAAGGCAGGCATCCGTCTCGATACCTCGGAAATAAGGGTCCTTCGCCGTGACCAGTTCGACCCGCGCGGCCTGGACGATCTCACGGACGTGGCCGGGCAGCGCCTCGAAGGCGGCGCGGGCGTCAAACCTCCAGTCCATCTGCCAGGGCGGCCCCATAAACCCGTCGGTCACTCGCCGGGCTCCAGTTTCTGCACTCGGTGACGAATCTTCGAGGCCTCTTCGAGAAGGGCCCTGGCTTCGGCGCCGTCGGTGGACTCCGAGGCCCGGATTTCGAGATCGTGCACGTACGCGTCCAACTTGGGATCGCGGGCAAGGGCGTACTCGCCCCACCAGAGGGCCATGAACGCCGGCACAGGGCCGAGATTGAAGGTGTCGGCGATCGCCCTTTTCCAGTGCCTGTCGAAGTCGGGGAGCAGCACGGGGGCGTGCTCTGCGATGGCCGCGCGCAGTGCCTGTGGCGTCCGCTCCGGCATGGGCGGGACGACCTGGTCGTTTTCCGTGACGTGAGCGGTCATGGCCGATGCCCTCCTTCGATGCTTCGTCTCTACGACCATAGCCGCCTCACCCCTCGTGGATCAGTCGTCCGTGTGATGGTCACGAGATCCAGCGTGCTGGCGGTGGCGCCTCGAACAGCAGGGCTTCCGGCATATGTCAACCGAACGTGCGTCGACCCGCTTCTCCCCTGACGCCGTCCACGAACCCGGACCAGGACGCGGCCGAGAAGACCAGCGGGCGGGCCGACGGGGTCTTGCTGTCGCGGACGGGGACTATGCCGGGGTAGCCGTCGGCGACCTCGACGCAGTCGTTGGCTCCCCCTTCGCTGTAGCTCGACTTGCGCCACAGGGCGGTGCTGAGGTCGGGGGTGCGGGTCATGATCGGTGCTCCTCCAGTAGGTCCCTGATGAACGCGAGCGAGTCCGACGGGGACAGCGCCAGGTCGCGGAGCCGATCGTAGGACAGTCGTTGCCGCAGGACCTCGTCCGGATCTTCGATCAGCCGACTGCACCCGTTGCCTTCCTTGTAGGCAACGGCACTTCCGTCCCTCTGCCACAGCAGCGTCAGCGACCCGGTCATATGGTGGTGCGCTCCCGCCGAGAACGGCAGTACCTGGAGCGTCACGTTGGGCCACAGCGCGGCGGCCTCAAGATGGAGCAGCTGGTCATGCCAGGCCTTGCCTTTGGCGGCGGGACGTCGGAGCGCGAACTCGTCCATGATGATCCGGACCTCGGGCTCCGGCTTCTGCCGCAGGAGGTACTGCCGCCCGAGACGTGCGGCCACTTGCTCCTCGACGGCCTCGTCACCGTCAGCCGTTGTCTGCCCCCCGGACAACACCCCACGGGCGAAGTCCTCGGTCTGCAGAAGCCCCGGAATCCCCGGCGAGAACAGCCACATGATCCGAGCCGTCGCCTCCAGCCCCATGAACGCCTTGTACTGGTCCTTGAACGCGTCGAGCCGCGCCGCCTTCCAGTGGCTCAACAGCAGGTCACCGGTGCCGTAGTACCCGTCCAGGTCCTCCATGACCGTCACTTTGGACAGCCGCTCGCCCGACTCCAGGCGGCTCAGGTAGCTCTTCTCGTACCCGGTCGCGTCGGCCAACTGCCCCAGTGACTTCCCGGCCTTCTCCCGCAGAACCTTCAGCGTCTGCCCCAGCATCGCCCGCCCGGACACCGGCTCCGCGTCAACCTTTTCGCCCATGTCACCCCTCCCCGTTGCCTGCGCCCCAGGCAACCCCGAACCTCTTCCGCAGCGTACGCCGAACCTGTGACGATCGGGGCACGAACGGTAATCACCGCTCGTCAGGCCCCTGCCACGCCAAAGCCCCCGCGACCGATGAGGCTCGGCCCGGGGGCGTGGCCGACGCGTATCCCAAGGAGCGCCGACATGCGCGAACGTACCGCCCTGCTCGTCGAATCGCTACTGCTCGCCCTGGTGCGAGCACTGCTTCCCGCGCGGGGGCGCCACCGAGTGAACCCGGCTCAACCGCACGCTGCTGAGCGCCCGTTGGCCGCACTTCCCGCCCGTCCCCTGCCCCTCGACGTCTGGCCCGTCGAGCGCGACACCCACCTCGTACGCCCCTACCTCCTCACCCCGGAAGAGCGCCGCGAGCGCCGCCTTCAGCGCGGGCGCCGCCGCGCCCTCTGGCTCGCCGTCCACGGCGTCGACGTCGGTCCGCGCCACATCCACGGAACGGAGGTCTCCGCGTGAGTGCCGCCGAAGAACCACGACCGCGACCGTCCGCGCCGGACCGTGAACTTCGCCTCCTGCCGTGGACCAGCCCCGAGGGCAAGCCCTGTTATCTCAGCACCGACAGCGACCACAGCATGCTCTCCCGGCTCGCCGACGACGTGGAAGAGGCTCAGCTGGACTCGGGGGAGCAGGTGCTCGTCGGAGCTCAAGCCGTCCTCGCCGACGGCAAGGCCGGCGAACGCGCCGTGCGCTTCGCCCTCACCAGGACCGTGGAGTCGCTGACCGACGTCCTCCGAGTCGCGGTCAGCCGAGGTCGACGTGACTGACCCCGGAAACGGGCCGACGTCGGTCGGCGTACGTTCGGTCTGGCCACGTCGTCCCCGTCAGGTGCCCGCTCGGGAAAGTGTCGCAGTTGTACGTAGAACTGCGACACTTTCCCGACCCAGGGGGTGCTGGCAGGATGCCCGCGGTGGCGCATCCGTGCAGAGGGCAGTGAGGAACGAGCGTGGCGGAGAGCTGGTCCCGCGTGATGAGTCTTCTTCGGCAGCACGTCCCGGCCGATCACGCGGATCTGGCCGGGCCCGCCACGGAACAGATGCTCGCGGCCGCCGAGGAACGGATGGGTGTCCCCCTCTGGGTGTCCGGGCGGTGGAGAAGCTCTACGCGAACCGGTTCATGCCCGGTGGATGCGACCCTCCGGGCCGGCCGGACGATCCGTTCTGGCGCAATGAGTGGATCCCGTTCGTGTCGGACCAGGACGGCTGGACGGGGAAGTTCATCGACGTGCGGGACGAGCGTATCGGCAGGTGGTTCGTGGGTGAGACCACGATCACCGGCGAATGCGCATCACTGGCTGACTACTTCGACTCCGTGGCGGAGATGCTGATGAGGATCGCCGATGGAAACCATCCGGTCTGTGGCGTCGCCGAAGGGCGACTCGTCTGGTCGTGAGACCAAGGCGCTCACCGGTTGTTCCGCCGGGGTGGCCGCGGGACCTCGTTGCTTGACCCTCACACCGTGTCAGGCGGTCGGCTCGGAGACGTCTGTCCGTCATCGGAGACTTCGCCCGGCACGGCCGTGTCTCGGTCCGGATGCTGCGTCACTACGACGCGACCGGGCTGCTGCGCCCGGCCAGTGTCGACCCTGCCAGCGGCTACCGCTACTGCACCGCCGACCGACTCGCGGCCGCCGCCGGGGCGCGCCTTGTCCAGGTCGAGGCGAGGCTCCGGGCGGTCGAGAGTGAGGGGCACACGCCCACGAACGACGTTGTGATCAAGGCCGTTCCCGCGCTGCGGGTGGCGGAGCTGACCGCGACCGCCGCGAGTTACGAGCCCGAGGACATCACCCCGGTGATCGTGCCGCTGTACGAGGAGCTGTTCCGGCTGCTGAGCGAGGCGGGTGTCGCTCCGGCGGGCCCGGGTGTCGCCTGTTACGAGGACGCGCCGGAGGGCAGCGGCAGGATCCGCGTCCACGCCGCCGTCCAGGTCTCCGCCCCGCTCCAGGACGGCGCCTTCCGCGTCCTCGACCTGCCGTCCCTCGACCAGGCGGCGACCATCGTGCACCGGGGGTCGACGGACACCGTGCTTCCCACCGCGCAGCCCCTGGCCCGCTGGATCGACGCCAACGGGTACCGGCCGGACGCTACCCGCGCGAGGTCAACCTTGAGTGCCCCGAGAACCGACCGACCCCATGCGGGTGGAGGCGGCCTCCACCCGTCGGTGGAGAGCCCCTAGGGGGTCCTCCGTACTACGGGTCGGGGGCGGTTCGTCCCGCTGAAGGACGAGGACGGGCGGGGTTCTTCCTACTGTCGAGAGGTGGGGTTTTCCCCCGGGAAAGACGGTGACTTCCACCAGCGCGCCCGGGGCTCCGCGTCACCAGACTTGAGGACCGCGGGCGACCGACTGCGGCGCCTCGTCATCGATGGAGGAGACATACCGTGACTTCGGCTGTGACCATTCCCAGGCACGGGGGTACTGGCGGGCGGACGGCCGTTGCCGCGCGGGCCCGGCAGGTCGTGAAGGCGTACGGCGTCGGGGAGACCCGCGTCGTCGCGCTCGACCATGTCGACGTCGACATCGCGCGTGGCCAGTTCACCGCGATCATGGGGCCGTCGGGCTCCGGCAAGTCGACGCTCATGCACTGTCTGGCCGGGCTCGACTCCGTCACGTCCGGGCAGATCTTCCTCGGCGAGACCGAGATCACCGGGCTCAAGGACAAGAAGCTGACCCAGTTGCGCCGCGACCGGATCGGGTTCATCTTCCAGGCGTTCAACCTGCTGGCCACTCTCAACGCCATAGAGAACATCACGCTGCCCATGGACATCGCGGGACGCAAGCCGGACCGCGCCTGGCTCGACCGTGTCGTGGAGACCGTCGGGCTCGCCGGGCGGCTCAAGCACCGGCCCGGCCAGCTCTCCGGCGGGCAGCAGCAGCGCGTCGCCGTGGCGCGGGCCCTCGCCGCGCGGCCCGAGATCATCTTCGGTGACGAGCCGACCGGAAATCTTGATTCCCGTGCGGGCAGTGAGGTGCTCGGCTTCCTGCGGCGGTCCGTGGACGAGCTGGGCCAGACCATCGTCATGGTCACGCACGACCCCGTGGCCGCCTCGTACGCGGACCGCGTCCTCTACCTGGCCGACGGCCGCATCGTGGACGAGATGCACCGCCCGACCGCCGACGCCGTCCTGGACCGCATGCTGCGTTTTTCTGGGGGACACCCCCAGACCCCCGACTTCGACTCCCGGGGCCGCACGTCATGAGCGCCAACACCGTGCTGAAGACCTCCCTGCGCAACTTCTACGCGCACAAGGGCCGCATGGCCCTCTCGGCGATCGCCGTGCTGCTGTCGGTGGCGTTCGTCTCCGGGACGCTCGTGTTCACCGACACGATGGACAAGACCTTCGACAAGCTGTTCACGGCCACCGCCGCCGACGTCACCGTCAGCCCCGAGGACGCCGCGTCCGACGGCGGCGGCGCGACCGGCAGGCCGGAGTCACTGCCCGCCTCCACCGTCTCCACGGTCAAGAAGGCCGACGGCGTCAAGTCGGCCGAGGGAGAGGTCAGTTCGACGCATGTGACCGTGGTGAACGCGGACGACAAGAACATGGGCTCCGAGAACGGCGCCCCCACCGTCGCGGCCAACTGGACCCACAACGACCTGCGCTCCATGGAGATCACCTCCGGGCACGCGCCGCGCGGCCCCACGGAGGTGATGGTCGACGCCGACACCGCGAAGAAGCACCACCTCAAGCTCGGCGACGAGCTGCGCACCATCGCCGCCACCGGCGACCTCAAGGCGAAGATCGTCGGTATCGCCTCCTTCAAGGTGACCAACCCGGGCGCCGCCGTCGTCTACTTCGACACCGCCACCGCCCAGCGTGCACTCCTCGGCGCCACCGGCCGGTTCACCGCGATCGACGTCGCCGCCGACAAGGGCGTCTCCGACACCAGGCTCAAGCGGAACGTCGCCGACACGCTCAAGGCGTCCGGTGAACCGGCCGCGTACAAGATCCAGACGCAGAAGGAGGACGCGGACGCCCACCGCGCCGACGTCGGCTCCTTCATGGACGTCATCAAGTACGCGCTGCTCGGCTTCGCCGGGATCGCGTTCCTCGTCGGCATCTTCCTGATCATCAACACGTTCTCGATGCTGGTCGCGCAGCGCACCCGCGAGATCGGCCTGATGCGGGCCATCGGCTCGTCGCGCAAGCAGGTCAACGGGTCCGTCCTCGTCGAGGCGCTGCTGCTCGGCGTCGTCGGCTCGGTCGCGGGCGTCGGCGCCGGGGTCGGGCTCGCCGTCGGGCTGATGAAGCTCATGTCCGCCGTCGGCATGGACCTGTCCACGAACGACCTCACCGTGAAGTGGACGACCCCCGCGATCGGCCTGCTCCTGGGGATCGTCGTCACCGTCCTCGCCGCGTACCTGCCCGCCCGCCGGGCCGGCAAGGTCTCGCCGATGGCGGCCCTGCGTGACGCGGGCACCCCCGCCGACACCAAGGCCGGCGCCGTCCGTGCCGTCCTCGGCATCCTCCTCACGGGCGGCGGCGGCTTCGCGCTCTACCTCGCCGCGCGGGCCGACAAGGCGGCCCAGGGGTCGCTCTGGCTCGGCGTCGGCATCGTCGCCACGCTCATCGGCTTCGTCGTCGTCGGCCCGCTGCTCGCGGGCGGTGTGGTCCGCGTCATCAGCGCGGTGCTGCTCCGCTTCTTCGGGCCCGTGGGGCGGATGGCCGAGCGCAACGCGCTGCGCAACCCGCGCCGCACCGGAGCCACCGGGGCGGCCCTGATGATCGGCCTCGCGCTGGTCGCCTGCCTGTCCGTCGTCGGTTCCTCGATGGTCGCCTCGGCGACGAGCCAGCTCGACAGATCGGTCGGCGCGGACTTCATCGTCCGGTCGGCCGACGGTGGCATCAACCCGCAGTCCGTCGCCGCCCTGAAGAAGGTCAAGGACAGCGGCGACGTCTCCCACATCACCGAGGTCAAGTGGGTCCAGGCCCACCTCACCGCCCCGAACGGCGCGAAGGAGAAGGAGGAGCTCGTCGCGGCGACCCCGTCCTACGCGCGGGACCTGCGCCGCGAGACGACGTCCGGGACGCTCTCGGCGGCGTACGGCAAGGACGCGATGTCGGTCGGCTCCGGGTACGCGAAGAAGCACGGCGTGAAGGTCGGCGACTCGATCACCGTCGCCTTCGACCACGGACGGACCGTCAAGCTCAAGGTCGCGGCGATCACCTCGGACGACACCGCGTTCGACAAGGGCGCGATGTACACCAACCTCGCGACCGCCGAGCGGTACGTGCCGGCCGACCGGCTGCCGCTGGACGCGATGGTCTTCGCCAAGGCCGCCGACGCCTCCCGCGCCGACACGGCGTACAAGGCGCTCAAGGCGTCCGTCGCGTCCGACCCGACGGTCAAGGTCAAGAACCAGACCGACTACAAGCAGACCCTGAAGGACCAGATCGGCCGGCTGCTCAACATGATCTACGGGCTGCTCGCGCTGGCCATCATCGTGGCGGTGCTCGGTGTCGTGAACACCCTGGCCCTGTCGGTCGTCGAGCGGACCCGGGAGATCGGCCTGATGCGGGCGATCGGCCTCTCGCGCCGCCAGCTGCGCCGCATGATCCGCCTGGAGTCGGTGGTCATCGCTCTCTTCGGCGCGCTGCTCGGCCTGGGCCTCGGGATGGGCTGGGGCGCGACCGCCCAGAAGCTCCTCGCTCTTCAGGGCCTCGACGTCCTGCGGATCCCCTGGCCGACGATCGTCTCGGTCTTCGTCGGCTCGGCCTTCGTGGGCCTGTTCGCGGCGCTGATCCCGGCGTTCCGGGCGGGGCGGATGAATGTACTGAACGCGATCGCGACGGAGTAGCGGGGACCGCGGGGGCGCGGCCTGAGGGGCCCGGCTTGTGCCGGGCCCCTCGACGCGTCATGCGGTGCGGCCCAGATGCAGAACCATGACCGTCACGGTGCTCTCGGTGATCTCGTACATGATGCGGTAACGGCCTACGTGCGTACGGCGCAGATCTGGGGAGCCGTATTCAAGGGTTCCGGCCGGGCGGGGATTGTCGGCGAGAAGGTCGGTCGCGTCGAAGACCTGACCCAGCCCGTCCGGGTCGTCCTTCATGAACCTTCCGGCGGTCTCCAGGGCGGGATCGTCCCAGATGACTTGGTGGGTCAACGGCGGCTCAGCCCCAATCGCCTACGGGCCTCGTCCTGGGGAACGCCGACGACCGTCCCTGCGGCCTGCCGAGCCCGGTAGTTCGCCAGTGCCAGCTGTTCCTCCAGCTCCAGCACCCGTTCCTCGAGCTCGGCCAGCTCGGTGGGGTTTATGAACACGGCCGCGGCCTGGCCGTGATCCGTGATCGTGATGCGCTCACGCGCGTGGGCGGTGCGGCGGACCAGGGAACCGAACCGGGCCCGCGCCTCGGTGATGGGCAGCGTCTCACTCATGTACGGAACTGTACTCTTCCGGACACTTCCCGCCAGTCGCTTGTACGGGTGACCGTTCTCCCGGCGACGTACCCTGGAACCGCCCCGGCCCGTACCACGTGTCGGGCCCTTCGCGTTGCCCGCCCGTACCCGTACCCGTACTCGTACGCACCCCCCCACCCGTACGCACCCGAAAGGCCAAGGCCGACCGACATGAGCCTCCACGGACTGCTCGACGCCGTCGTCAAGGACACGGCCCTCGCCGAAGCGGTGAGCGCCGCGAAAGCAGGGGGCGCGGGCGAAGCCCGTTCGGTCGAGGGCGGTGGTGGGAGACGGGCGGCCGGCAACCGGATGCACGTGGACCTGGTGGGGCCTCCGGCCTGCCGCCCCTTCGCCGTCGCCGCGCTCGCCCGTGAGGCGAAGCGGACCGTGCTCGCGGTCACCGCCACCGGGCGGGAGGCCGAGGACCTGGCGGCGGCGCTGCGCTCGCTGCTGCCGCCGGACGGCGTCGCGGAGTACCCGTCGTGGGAGACGCTGCCGCACGAGCGGCTCAGCCCGAGGTCCGACACGGTCGGCCGCCGCCTCGCCGTGCTGCGCCGCCTCGCCCACCCGCGCACCGACGACCCGGAGACCGGCCCGGTCTCGGTGGTCGTGGCGCCCATCCGTTCCGTGCTCCAGCCGCAGGTCAAGGGGCTCGGCGACCTGGAACCGGTCGCCCTGCGCACCGGGCAGAGCGCCGACCTGAACGAGGTCGTCGAGGCGCTGGCCGCGGCGGCGTACGCGCGCGTCGAGCTCGTCGAGAAGCGCGGCGAGTTCGCGGTCCGCGGCGGCATCCTCGACGTGTTCCCGCCCACCGAGGAACACCCGCTCCGCATCGAGTTCTGGGGCGACGACGTCGAGGAGATCCGCTACTTCAAGGTCGCCGACCAGCGCTCCCTCGAAATCGCCGAGCACGGCCTGTGGGCCCCACCCTGCCGTGAGCTGCTGCTGACCGACGACGTACGGGCGCGTGCCGCCGAGCTGGCCGAGCTCCACCCGGAGCTGGGCGAGCTGCTCGGCAAGATCGCCGAGGGGATCGCCGTCGAGGGCATGGAGTCCCTCGCGCCCGTCCTCGTCGACGACATGGAGCTGCTGCTCGACGTCCTGCCGGACGGCGCGATGGCCGTCGTCTGCGACCCCGAGCGGGTCCGCACCCGGGCCACCGACCTCGTCGCCACCTCGCGGGAGTTCCTCCAGGCGTCGTGGGCGGCGTCCGCGACCGGCGGCGCGGCGCCCATCGACGTGGGGGCGGCGTCCCTGTGGTCCATCGCGGACGTACGGGAGCGGGCACGCGAGCTCGGCATGATGTGGTGGTCCGTCTCGCCGTTCGCGGCGGACGTCACCGGCGCGGACGCGCTCGACGAGACCGGCGCCGACGGGGACACCCTGCGCCTCGGCATGCACGCCCCCGAGACCTACCGCGGCGACACCGCCCGCGCGCTGGCCGACACCAAGGGCTGGCTCTCCGAGGGCTGGCGCACCGTCTACGTCACCGAGGGGCACGGCCCCGCGGCCCGTACGGTCGAGGTGCTCGGAGGCGAGGGCGTCCCGGCCCGCCTCGACAAGGACCTCACCGCGCTCGCCCCGTCCGTGGTGCAGGTCGCCTGCGGCAGCCTCGAACACGGCTTCGTGGACCCGCGGTTGAAGGTCGCCGTCCTCACCGAGACCGACCTGACCGGGCAGAAGGCGGCCGGCAAGGACGGCGCCCGCATGCCGGCCCGCCGCCGCAAGACGATCGACCCGCTCACCCTCGAATCCGGCGACTACATCGTGCACGAGCAGCACGGCGTCGGCCGCTACATCGAGATGGCGCAGCGCACCGTCCAGGGCGCCACCCGCGAGTACCTGGTCGTCGAGTACGCGCCCGCCAAGCGCGGCCAGCCCGGCGACCGCCTCTACATCCCCACCGACCAGCTGGAGCAGATCACCAAGTACGTGGGCGGGGAGGCCCCGACGCTGCACCGTCTGGGCGGCGCCGACTGGACGAAGACGAAGGCGCGCGCCAAGAAGGCCGTCAAGGAGATCGCGGCCGACCTCATCAAGCTCTACTCCGCCCGCATGGCGGCGCCCGGACACGCCTTCGGCGCGGACACGCCCTGGCAGCGGGAGCTGGAGGACGCCTTCCCGTACGCGGAGACGCCCGACCAGCTCACCACGATCGCCGAGGTCAAGTCCGACATGGAGAAGACGGTCCCGATGGACCGCCTGATCTGCGGCGACGTCGGCTACGGCAAGACCGAGATCGCGGTGCGCGCCGCGTTCAAGGCGGTGCAGGACGGCAAGCAGGTCGCGGTCCTCGTGCCGACGACGCTGCTCGTGCAGCAGCACTTCGGCACGTTCACCGAGCGGTACGGCCAGTTCCCCGTGAACGTGAAGGCGCTCAGCCGCTTCCAGACCGACACCGAGGCGAAGGCGGTCCTGGAGGGGATGCGGGACGGTTCGGTCGACGTCGTCATCGGCACGCACCGCCTGTTCTCGTCGGAGACGAAGTTCAAGGAGCTGGGCCTGGTCATCGTCGACGAGGAGCAGCGCTTCGGCGTCGAGCACAAGGAGCAGCTGAAGAAGCTGCGCGCCAACGTCGACGTCCTGACGATGTCCGCCACCCCGATCCCGCGCACCCTGGAGATGGCGGTGACCGGCATCCGTGAGATGTCGACGATCACCACCCCGCCCGAGGAGCGCCACCCGGTGCTGACCTTCGTCGGCCCGTACGAGGAGAAGCAGATCGGCGCGGCGATCCGGCGTGAACTGCTGCGTGAGGGCCAGGTCTTCTACATCCACAACCGGGTCGAGTCGATCGACCGGGCGGCGGCGCGGCTGCGCGAGATCGTGCCGGAGGCGCGGATCGCGACGGCCCACGGCCAGATGTCGGAGCAGGCCCTTGAGCAGGTCGTCGTCGACTTCTGGGAGAAGAAGTTCGACGTGCTGGTCTCGACGACGATCGTCGAGTCCGGCATCGACATCTCCAACGCCAACACGCTGATCGTCGAGCGCGGCGACAACTTCGGCCTCAGCCAGCTCCACCAGCTGCGCGGCCGTGTCGGCCGGGGCCGCGAGCGCGGTTACGCCTACTTCCTCTACCCGCCGGAGAAGCCTCTGACGGAGACGGCCCACGAGCGCCTCGCCACGATCGCCCAGCACACGGAGATGGGCGCGGGCATGTACGTGGCGATGAAGGACCTGGAGATCCGCGGCGCCGGAAACCTGCTCGGCGGCGAGCAGTCGGGTCACATCGCGGGCGTCGGCTTCGACCTGTACGTACGGATGGTCGGCGAGGCGGTGGCGGACTACCGGGCCTCGCTGGAGGGCGGGGTGGAGGAGGAGCCGCCGCTGGAGGTCAAGATCGAGCTTCCGGTCGACGCGCACGTCCCGCACGACTACGCGCCCGGGGAGCGGCTCAGGTTGCAGGCATACCGCGCGATCGCCTCCGCCAACACGGAGGACGACATCGCCCACGTCCGCGAGGAACTCACCGACCGCTACGGCAAGTTGCCCGAGCCCGTCGAGAACCTGCTGCTGGTCGCGGGTCTGCGGATGCTGGCGCGGGCCTGCGGGGTCGGCGAGATCGTGCTTCAGGGCACCAACATCCGCTTCGCGCCGGTGGAGTTGAGGGAGTCGCAGGAGCTGCGCCTCAAGCGCCTCTACCCCGGCACGGTCATCAAGGCGGCCGCCCACCAGGTCCTGGTGCCGCGCCCGAAGGCGGGCAAGATCGGCGGCAAGCCGCTCACCGGGCGGGAACTGCTGGCGTGGGTCGGGGAGTTCCTGGCGTCGGTGCTCGGGTCGTAGGGGTCACTCGACGGTGGCGGCGCCGGGCTCCTCGGGAGCCCGGCCGGTGCGCCGCTGCAGTGCCAGCTCGACGGCGAGAGGGAAGGGGACGCCCACCTTGAGGCGGTCGTGGTGGATGCTGGGCTTCGCGTACGAGTTGGTCGCGGGATCGAGTTCGTAGACGTAGACGACGGGCTTGCCGTCCTGTTCCTCCACGCGCCAGAAGTGCGGGATCCGGGCGGCGGCGTACTTGCGGGGCTTGATCTCGCGGTCCCGTTCGACGGAGTCGGGCGCGTACCGTCAGCGTACTTGCCAGTTTGTTCAATGCATCACCGGAACGAGTGAGCGCATATCCGGTCATTCGTTCGATGTGGCCGCCGCTGCCAGCACTTCCGCCAACCGGTCCCGCGCCGCCACCTGCGCCGCGATGCGCCGGTCGATCACGGCGAGGCGTTCGCGGGCGATGCGGTAGAAGCCGGCCGACGGGCCCTTGGCCAGCATGTCGCCGTCCAGGCAGGGCAGGAACACACGGACGTCGTCCAGGGTGAGGCCCGCGTCGAGCAGCATGCG
Source organism: Streptomyces beihaiensis (assembly GCF_026274175.1). GTDB lineage: Bacteria > Actinomycetota > Actinomycetes > Streptomycetales > Streptomycetaceae > Streptomyces > Streptomyces beihaiensis. The sequence goes on along the minus strand of NZ_JAPHNL010000325.1, from coordinate 4,109 downwards.
GATGTTGCCGACGCGGACGGGGGCGGTGGCCGCCTCGTACACCCGGTAGCCGTTCGCCGTGCGCACCGACGTGAGCAGGCCCGCCTGTTCGTAGTGGCGCAGGGCGCGGGGCGAGACACCCGTGGCCTCGGCCAGTTCTCCGATCCGCATGGGCGACAGTCTGGCTCATGCGGCAAGCGCGCCGCCGTCCACCGGGAGGATCACGCCGGTCACGTACGACGCCTCGGGGGAGGCCAGGTACGTGATCGCCCCGGCCACCTCCTCCGGCCTGCCGACCCGGCCCAGAGGCGTGTTGCGCATCTGCCACTCCCGGATCGCCGCGCGCCGCTCGGGCGGGAAACCGGCGTGGTCGGCGATGGGCGTCTCGACCGCGCCCGGCGCGACGGCCACCACCCGGATGCCCAGGGGGGCCAGTTCCACCGCCCAGCTGCGGGTGAGGGTGTCGAGGGCCGCCTTTCCCGCCGCGTACAGGGAGTTGCCGGGCCAGCCGCGCTGTCCGACGGCCGTCGTCACGTTCACGATGACGCCTCGGGTCCTTTCGAGCGCCGGGAGAGCGGCCTGCGTGAGCAGCACGGGTGCCAGGAGGTTCGTGGCGAGCAGCGACTCGACCGACGTACGGGTGCAGGTGCGCAGCGAGTCGGCGTTCGTGACGCCCGCGTTGTTGACCAGCACGTCGATGCCGCCGCGGCCCGCCGCTTCGAGTGCGCCGCGGACGACGCGCGCCGGACCGTCCTGCGCGGTGATGTCGGCGACGAGCGGTGTGATCAGACCGGTGTCGTACGCGGCGGTCCGCGCCAGCGGCTCGGGCCTGCGGCCCACCGCGACGACGTGGCAGCCCCGCGCCGCGAAGGCGTGCGCGGTGGCGCGGCCGATGCCGGTGCCCGCACCCGTGACGAGGACGGTGCGAGGGGTGGTGGTCGTTGGTGTGTCCTTGGTGGTCATACCGGGAGTCTGCGACCCTGACGCCAGTGTCAAGGTCAAGTCCGCCCACCCGCGGCCCGGCCCGAAACTCGGTGGCCGGGCGGGGGTGGCGGGCGTTACGGTCGGTCGGCCATCCCACCGACTCGCAGGAGCGTGTACATGAGCACCGGCCAGGACGGCGACGGCCTCACCATCACCACCCTCGCCGAGCGGCCCGAACTGTCCGACGCGCTGTGGACGATGCCGGACGCCTGGCCCGAGTTCATCGGCCACGACCTCGCGGCCGGGGCGCTGTTGCCGCGGGTGCGCGACGAACTGCCCGCGTACGCGCTGGTCGCCACCAACGCGGCGGCCGCCGTGGTAGCGCGTGGCTTCAGCGTGCCGTTCGCGCTGCACGCCGAGGGGCGTGGTGCGTTGCCCGACGGCGGGTGGGCCCGGGTGTTGCAGTGGGCGTTTGCGGACCTCGCGGCCGGACGCGCCCCGGACACCGTCAGCGCCATCGAGATCACCGTCACCCCGGCGTGGCGGGGGCGGGGTCTGTCGGGGCGGATGCTGGCCGCGATGCGGGACAACGCCCGCGCCCGAGGGTTTTGCGAGGTCGTCGCCCCGGTGCGGCCCAGCGCCAAGCACCGGGAACCGGCCACGCCGATGAGCGAGTACGCGTACCGGGTGCGGGAGTCGGACGGTCTGCCGCACGACCCGTGGCTGCGCGTCCACGCCCGCGCGGGCGCCACCGTGGAGAAGGTCGCGCCCGCCTCGATGACGGTGGCCGGGTCGGTCGAGCAGTGGCGGGCCTGGACCGGGCTGCCCTTCGACACGGCCGGTCCGGTCGAAGTGCCGGGCGCCCTCGTCCCGGTGCGCTGCGAACCGGAGTCCGGCTTCGCCGTGTACGTCGAGCCGAACGTGTGGATGCGGCACGCGTGGTGAGCGCGTGCCGCATCGCGGGGGAGCGGTCGGGTCACTACGACTTCACGGTCGGGCCTTACAGCTTCAGGTCCCACTGCTGGGCGTCGTAGTCGAAGCTGGGCGTCACCTCGACGGTGAGGTTCTTGGCGGCCGCCGGGGTGTCGAAGCCGTAGACGACCGTGGCCTTCTTGCCCGGCAGGATCGTGCCGTCGAAGCCGGAGCCGACCTTGTCGTCGAAGATCTGCTCCGCCTGGACACCGTCCTGGCCGGCGCGGGCGTCGGCGGTCAGCATGGACGCGTCGAACCGCTTCTTGCTGTTGTTGGTGACCGTGATCGTCACCTTGTAGGCGTCGTGGCCCTTGGTGTGTCCCGCCGCGTACGGACTCGGGTTGAACGCCACCGCGTTCGAGACGGTCACCGTCAGGTTGTCGTCGTAGATCACCGAGTCGCCCGCCGCGTGCGCCTTGGCGGTGTCGGCCTTGCCGCCGGACTTCCCCGGCTTTCCTGACGCTCCCGGCTTTCCGGAGTCCTTCGCCGCGCCGGACGGCTTCGTCTCCTTGGGCTTCGTGTCCGACACCGACTTGTCGATCTGGTCGACCGCGTCGCCGACGGCCTTGAACGTCGTGTACGCGCCGAACACCGCGAGCCCGAGCGACGCCAGCGCGAGGAGTACGCCGGCCAGCGCCACACCCTTGTTCGTGGCCTCGCCGCGCTTGACGCGGCCGCGTCCCGCCAGGCCCAGGATCAGGGCGATCACGCCGAGGACGCCCGCCAGCCAGAACATGATCGGCACCAGGCCGGACAGGGCGCCGATGATGCCGAGGATCAGCGCGGCCGTCCCCAGGCCGTTGCGGGCGATCTGCGGCTGCTGCGGCTGCTGGGGCTGGTGCGGCTGCTGGAACGGCGGGTACTGGGGGTGCTGCTGGTGCTGGGACATGGGTTCCTCCGAGATGAGAGTCGCCAACCGCCCCCGGCTTTCCGTTGATCCGGTGGTTGGCTGGGTCAAGAAGACCATGAGCTGTGAACCGAGTCAACCAGGTTCACAGGATTTATTGTGCTCACATCTGTGAATGGGGTTCTTACGTGAAGGTCGGTAGGGTCAGAAGCACAGGAACGCCATGAGGGGAGCCACGCCGGTGCACGACGACGCCAAGGACGCCCGTGACGCGAAGGACGCCGGCGACGCCGCCGACGCCGTCGACGCGACAGAAGTGACGGCCGCCGGGATCGCCCGGCTCGCCGGAGTCGGCCGTGCCGCTGTCAGCAACTGGCGGCGGCGCCACGCCGACTTCCCCCGGCCGGTCGGCGGAACCGACACCAGCCCTTCGTTCGCGCTCGCCGACATCGAGGACTGGCTGCGCACTCACGGCAAACTCGCCGAGGTGCCCCTGCGCGAACGCGTGTGGCAGCAGCTCGCCGGACATCCGGCGGGCCCGGTCACCGCCCTGCTGCACGCCGGAAGCGTCCTGCTGCTCGTCCACGACCGGCCCACCGAGTGGCTCGCCCTGAGCGCCACGGCCGACGACCGCGCCCTGGCCGAACGGCTCTCGGCCGCCCTCGAAAGGGTCCTCACCCCGCGCTTCGGCCCGGCCCGCGAGCGCGCCCTCGCCACCCCCGCACCGGCCGCGCTGCTGCCGTCCGTGCCGCTGCTGCGCGGTGCCGCCGAACTCGCCGCCGAACTGGGTGCGCGCGGCGCCTTCGCGTTCCTGCTCGGCCGCCACCTCGACGCCAACCCGCGCCAGTACACGCTGACCCCGCCGGGCCCCGCCGACCTCATGGCCGCGCTGGCCGGACCCGCCGACAGCGTCCTCGACCCGGCCTGCGGCACCGGCGCCCTCCTGCACGCCTTCCGCGCCCGCGCCGCCCGCCCCGGCCAGCACCTGTACGGACAGGACGCCGGCCGCGAACTCGCCGCCCTGACCGCGCTGCGCCTTGCACTCGACGGCAACGGCGCCACCCGCGCGCAAGGCGCGGGCAACGCGCACGGCGCGCGCGGCGACGGAGACGCGCCGACCATCCGCACCGCCGCCGCCGACACGCTGCGCGGCGACGCGCTGAGCGACGTCCGGGCCGACGTGGTGCTCTCCCACCCGCCGTTCAACGAGCGTGACTGGGGCCACGACGAACTGGCCTACGACCCGCGCTGGGAGTACGGCTTCCCGGCCCGTGCCGAGTCCGAACTCGCCTGGGTGCAGCACGCGTTGGCCCGGCTCAGGGACGGCGGGACCGCCGTGCTCCTGATGCCGCCCGCCGTCGCCGCGCGGCGCTCGGGCCGCCGCGTC
>NZ_JAPHNL010000324.1 GCF_026274175.1 Streptomyces beihaiensis | reverse complement strand
GCGCGGGTTCCACGGGCGGCAGGCCGAGCTCGTCCGGGTCACGCAGGCCCTCGCCACCGCCGAGGCGCCCATCGCGCTGGTCACCGGGCCCGCGGGCGTCGGCAAGACCTCGCTCGCCGTGCACTGGGCGCACACCCACTGCGCCGCCTACCCGGACGGCCGCCTCTTCGCCGACCTGCGCGGCCACAGCGGCACCGACCCGGCCGAACCCGCCGACGTACTGCGCGAGTTCCTGCTCGCCCTCGGCGTGGAGGCACCGGCCGTGCCCGCCTCACCGGAGGCCGCCGCCGCGCTCTTCCGCTCCCTGGTCAAGGAGCGGCGCCTGCTCGTCGTGCTCGACAACGCCAAGGACTCCGCCCAGGTCCGCCCGCTGCTGCCCGGCGGCACCGCCTGCGCCACCGTCGTCACCGGCCGCACGCGCCTCGACGGCATCATGGCCTCGGACTGCGCGACGCCCGTCCCGGTCGACGTGCTCGACGAGGACGAGGCCGCACGGCTGCTGACCGGCGCGCTCGACGGCGTCCCGGAGTCGGACGCCGCCGCCGTACGCACCGTGGCCCGGCTCTGTGACGGCCTGCCGCTCGCCCTGCGCATCGCCGCCGCGCGCGTACGGGCCAGGCGGCACCGGACCGTCGCCGACCTGGCCGTCGAACTCGCCGACGAGCAGGCCCGGCTCGCCCTGCTCTCCGTCGAGGACACCGGTGTCGAGACCGCGCTGCGCGCCTCCGTCGCCCGCCTCGACGCCGCCGACGCCCGGCTGCTCGCCGCGCTCGGCCACTCCTTCACCCGCGAGAGCGACGCGTACGCCGCCGCTGCCGCCGCGGGCATCCCGCTGGCCGAGGCGCGCGCGGGCCTCGACCGGCTTGCCGACGCCCACCTCGTCCAGGAGGCCGCGCCCGGCCGCTACACCCTCCACGACCTCGTGCGCCTCTACGCCCGCGGGCTGCCCGCCACCCGGCTCGGCGTCGGCGCGGACCTCGGCGCGGACGTCGGTGCCGACGCGGTCACCCGTCGCCTCGTCGACCACTGGCTGCGCGCCCAGCTCGCCGCCGTGGACGTCTTCGATCCCAACGGTTACCGCACCGTCCCACCCCCCGACGACCTCGAAACGAACCTGCCCGTACCGGAGTTCCCCGTACCGGACTTCCCCAGCCGCGACGCCGTCCTCGCCTGGTTCATCGACGAGCAGGAGTCCCTGGTCGCCGCAGTCGCCGCGGCCGCGCGGCTCGGCGACGACAGCCGCACCTGGCGGATCGCCGCCGTGCTGTGGCCGCTGGTGCAGTGGCGGCCGCACCCCGGCTGGCAGGTGCCGCTGCGCACGGCCCTCGCCGCCGCCGAGCGCGTCGGCAGCGCCGAAGGCGTGGGGCGGCTGCGCGCCACGACCGGGATGCTGCTCGTGGAGACCGGGCAGTTCGCGCGGGCCGAGGCGTACCTGACCGGTTCGCTCGCCCCGCTGCGCAGCTTCGCGCCCGAGGTCGCCGCGCACACCCTCGTACTCGTCGGCATGGTGCGCCAGCGCCTCGGCGACTTCGACGGCGCGCTCGCCGCGCTCGACGAGGCCGCGCGCACCGCCCGCGCCATCGACCACCCCACCGCGCCCACCCTTGAGCACTACCACGCCACCCATCTCGCCTTGGCCGAGCGCGACTTCACGGCGGCGGCCGGGCATGTGGCGCGCTGCCTCGAGACCATCCCCGAGGAGGAGATCGCCGGATGGCGACCCCTGATCTGGGAGTCGTACGGCGTCGCCCTGCACCACAGCGGACTCCACCAGGAGGCCCGCGACGCGCTGCTCTCCGCGCTCGAAGCCACCGAGGAGGAGGACCTGCCCGCCCGTACCGTGCGTGCCCTGACCCGGCTCGGGGAGGTCGCCGCGGTGCTCGACGGACCGGCGGGCGAGGCCGCCTACCGGGCCCGAGCGGAACGCCTCCAGGCGTCCCTGGACCCCTCCTGAGCGGCGCGGTGGCCTGGTATCGGGCTGCGGCAACGTTTCGTTAGTCAGGCGTTAGCGGAACGGCAGCGCGGGGCGGAAGGCTGAGTCACGCAAGCGACCACCACCACTCGGGGGATGACCACATGCGCACCGCCCTTCGCACGAACGCCAAGAACGCCTCGCTGGCCGTCGCCGCCGCGGCGGCGCTGGCCCTCACGCTGACCGCGTGCGACGACGGCAGCGGCACGAAGGACAGCGGCGCGGCCGCTCCCAGCTCCGCGTCGGCCTCGACCACACCCGGCGACTCCGCCGCGCCGAGCGACGGCTCGCCCTCCGCGAGCGCCGCGCCCGCCAAGGGCACCGGCCGGACCAGCGACACCGGCTCCGGCTCCGGCTCCAGCACCAGTTCCGGCTCCGGCCCCGGCTCCGGATCCGGATCCGGATCCGGATCCGGATCCGGATCAAGTTCCGGCAGCGTCCCCTCGGGCGACGACCCGGCGCGCGGCCACGACCAGTGCGTCAACACCGGTGGAGCCGAGGGCTGTTACAGCGGCACCCTGACCTACCTGGCCGACCACAAGATGATGGTCGGCAACCAGGCCTTCGACGTCGACACCACCACCAAGATCCTCGGCGCCGCGGCGATCTGCGGCCCCGCGGACGGCAGCGTCTCCACCGACGAGCAGGGCGGCACGACACCGTGCACCTACGACCAGCTGGTCAAGGCCGCCAAGATGGGCTCCGTCAAGGTGCGCGTCGTCAAGGACAGCACCGGCCTCGCCGCCTCGGTCCGCGAGATCTACCACCCGTAAGAACGCCGGGACCGCCTGAGGTCAGTGCCCCTGCGGATCCATCCCGGCCAGCACCAACGGCAGGCGCTCCGTCCCGCCCTCGGCGACGACCCGTACCGGAACACCCCAGTCCTGCTGGTGGACATGGCAGGCGGGGTACTCGTTGGCCGGGTCGTCGTCGCACGAGGCGGCCATCGCCGAGACATGCAGCACGCCCTCGGTGACCTCCGGGTTCAGGGTCAGCTCACGGTGGAGGTCGGTGCCCGCGCCGTCGCCCGCCGCCAGCAGCTCGGGCGGCGTCGCGGAGACGAGCAGCCGGGTAGACGGGCCGTAACGGGTGTCCAGCTTCTGCCCGGCGGGCGCCTGGAAGACGACGTCAAGGCGCAAGGCCCCGCCCGCGATCTCGGTCGCGGCGCGCTGCGTGCGGTGGGCGACGGACTCGACCCGTACCGCCTCCTCCGGCAGCCGCAGCCGGGTCAGCCGGTGCCGCGCGGACTCCACGACCACGATGTCGCCCGTTCCGTCGGCCTCCTCCACCAGCACGGCGTCGCTGGGCTCGCGCAGGTCCGTGGCGAGGGTCGTCACCCGCCCGCTCGCCGGGTCGTAGCGGCGCAGCGCGTGGTTGTACGTGTCCGCGACCGCGACCGAGCCGTCCGGCAGGGCGGTGACGCCCAGCGGGTGCTGGAACAGGGCCTGCCCCGCGTCTCCGTCGCGGTGCCCGAAGTCGAAGAGGCCGGTGCCGACGGCGGTGTGCACGGCGCCGTCCCGGTCCACGTACCGCAGCGCCGACGTCTCGGAGTCGGCCACCCACAGCCGCTCCCCGTCGAGCGAGGCGGCGAGCCCGGACGGCTGCGCGAACCATGCCTGGTCACCGGGCCCGTCGACAAGCCCCTCGTTCGTCGTCCCCGCCGCGACAGCGACGGCCTTCGTCTCCGGGTCGTACGTCCACAGCTGATGCACGCCCGCCATGGCGATCCACACCTTGCCGCCGAACACGGCCACGTCCCACGGCGAGGACAGGTCCACGTCGAGGGCAGGCCCGCTGGTCGGCGACCCCTGCCACCACTGCCGCCCGGTCCCGGCGAGCGTGGTGACGGCTCCGGTCGACAGGTCGAGGGCGCGCAGCGCGTGGTTCACGGTGTCGGCGACGACCACGGTGTTCTCGTCGAGCAGGGCGAGCCCCTGCGGCTCGTTGAAGGCATCGGGCCCGAAGCCGCGCTCACCGCTGCCGATCCGCCGCACGACGCTCTCCCCGTCGCCGGCCAGCTCGACCAGCTGATGCCGGGTGGTGTCGGAGACCAGCAGGTTCCCGGACGGCAGCCGCAGCGCCTTCCCGGGGAAGCGCAGGTCACCGGCGACCGGCTCGGGCGCCACGTACGGCCCGTCGCCGCGCCGCAGCGTCCCCTTCGCCTCGTGCTCCGCCTCCAGCTCCTCGACGAGCTTCGCGAGGGCGTGCGCGTGCCCCTCACCGGCGTGCTGCGCGACGACGTACCCCTCCGGGTCGATCACGACGAGTGTCGGCCAGGCGCGGACCGCGTACTGCTTCCAGGTCGCGAGCTCCGGGTCGTCGAGCACCGGGTGCTCCACCCCGTACCGCTCGACGGCGTCCACGACCGCCGCGTGCTCGGCCTCGTGCACGAACTTCGGCGAGTGCACGCCGATGATCACCAGAGTGTCCCGGTGCTTCTCCTCCAGCTCGCGCAGCTCGTCGAGGACGTGCAGGCAGTTGATGCAACAGAAGGTCCAGAAATCCACAACAACGCACTTACCTCGCAGGTCGGCGAGGGTCAGCTCTGTGCCGCCGGTGTTCAGCCAGCCCCCCTTGCCGATCAGCTCAGGAGCACGGACACGGGCGCGACGGGCAGCGGCGGCAGCCGGATCGGCAGGGGCGGAGTCGTTCATGATTCAAGAGTGCCATGCGTGCCCGGTGGTCGAGTCCACATGGTCCGGTACGGGGTCGTGGGCGTCACCCGTGGTGGCGGTGCCGGTCGGTTCGAGGAGCAGGATCGCGGTGCCGGGGGCCGCGGAGGGCTTGTGCCAGGTGCCGCGCGGGACCGTGAAGACCGAGCCCTTGTCGAGGACGACCTCGCGTTCGCCGTCGTCCTCCCGCAGGGCGATCGTCAGCCGGCCCTCGACGACCAGGAAGAACTCGTCCGTGTCCTCGTGCACGTGCCAGACGTGCTCGCCCTCCGCCTTCGCGACGCGTACGTCGTAGTCGTTGACTGTCGTGAGGATACGAGGGCTCCACAGGGCGTCGAAGGACCGGAGGGCCTGGGAGAGGGAGACGGAACGAGGGGCAGGGCCGGAGCCGGGGCGAGAGAGGGGATTCATGCACACCATCCTCGGGTGGCCCTCGGCCGCGCACGAGTGCTAGACATCGCACATGGCGCAAGGATCCTCGCATCAGCCGTACCAGCCGCATCAGCCGCACGAGTCGCAGGAGCCCCAGGGTCCGCAGGGACCGCCGAGGGCGCAGAGATCACACGAGTCGCAGCGACCGCAGGAGCCGCACCGCGTGGTGGTGATCGTCGACGAGGGGGTGAACCCGTTCGAGGTCGGCGTCGCCACCGAGGTGTTCGGGCTGCCCCGGCCGGAGTTGGGGCGGGCGGCGCCCCTGTACGAGCTGACGCTGTGCACGCCCGCGCCGGACCTCCGGATGAACCACGGGTTCTTCTCGATGACCGGGACCGCGGGGCTCGACGCCGTCGACTCGGCGGACACGCTGATCGTGCCGGGGCGGCCGGACAACGTCGTGCCGCGCACCGCGCCCGTGCTCGACGCGATCCGCCGCACCCACGCGCGCGGGGCGCGTGTCGCCAGTTTCTGTACGGGGGCGTTCGCGCTCGCCGAGGCGGGGCTGCTCGACGGGCGCCGCGCCACCACGCACTGGCGGTGGGTGGACGAGTTCCGCGCGCTGCACCCCAGGGTGCTGCTGGAACCGGACGTGCTGTACGTCGACGAGGGTGACGTGTTGACCGCCGCCGGCAGTGCAGCCGCGCTCGACCTCGGGCTCTACCTGGTGCGGTGTGACCACGGCGCCGAGGTGGCCAACTCGGTCTCCCGGCGCCTCGTCTTCGCCGCCCACCGGGACGGCGGGCAACGGCAGTTCGTGGAGCGCCCGTTGCCCGTCGTGCCGGACGCCTCGCTCGCGCCGGTCATCGCCTGGGCGCAGGAGCGGCTCGACCGTCCGCTGGTGGTGGCCGATCTGGCCGCCCGCGCCGCCGTCAGCCCGGCCACGCTGCACCGCAGGTTCCGGGCCGAGCTGGGGACGACACCGCTGGCGTGGCTCCTTGCCGAACGGACGGCGCTGGCGTGCCGGTTGATCGAGCGGGGCGAGGAGCGGCTCGACGTGGTGGCGGCGCGCACCGGCCTGGGCACCGCCGCCAATCTGCGGTTTCACGTGAAACGGGTGACGGGGTTGAGCCCGTCGGCGTACCGGAGGAGATTCGGCGGCAGAGCGGCGTGCTGAACACCTTGCCGAGCAGCGCGGCGGGGCCCGCGAATACCGCCAACGGTTGCACGGAACGGGCCGCGCGGCCCCGTGGGAGGGGTCCGGGCGCGGATTTCGGGCACTGTTCGACGTATGCGCTACGAAGTGAGAGAACGGCTCTTCGCCGTGGGCGAGGACTACTGGATCGAGGACGAGCACGGCCGCAAGGCATATCTCGTCGACGGCAAGGCGATGCGGCTGCGCGACACGTTCGAGCTCAAGGGGCACGACGGGCGGGTCCTCGTCGACATCCACCAGAAGATGCTGGCGCTGCGCGACACGATGATCATCGAGCGCGGCGACGAGGAACTGGCCCGGATCAAGCGCAAGCGCTGGTCTCTGCTGCGCAACCACTACCGGGTGGAGCTGGTGGACGGCACCGAGCTGGACGTCAGCGGGAAGATCCTCGACCGCGAGTTCGTGGTGGAGTACGACGGCGAGGTGCTCGCCGTCATCTCCCGCCGCTTCCTGCGGCTGCGCGACACGTACGGCATCGACGTCATCCGCGACGACACCGATCCGGCGCTGCTGATCGCGGTGGCGGTCTGCGTCATCCACCTGGCGGAGAAGGAGGCGGGCGAGGTGGACTAGGGGCGGCGCGGCGGCCCTGCCGGGGCCGCGAGCCGACGTGGACGCTGCCACGCACCTGCCGGGGCCGCGAGCCGACTTGGACGCTCTTCCGCCGGGGCGGCAGACGGGGCAGGGCGACAGGGTGGGCAAGGCGGCACCCTCGGCGCGGCGCGCCCGACCGGGCACGACCGACCACAGCGCGGCGGCGCGCCCCCAACCGGGCAAGGCCCGCCACGGTGCGTTGGCGCCGCCGCCGCAGGGTCACCCGCGTCGCGGCGCCGCCAGGCCCAGTACCCGGTCCTTGAGCGCGGGGAATCGGTCCCGGGTCACGTCGACCCGGCCCGGATCGAAGTCGACCCGCAGCACTTCCTCCCCGGCCCCCGCCTCCCCGACGACCTCGCCCCACGGATCGACCACGACACTGTGCCCGGCCTGCACGACCCCGGCGTGCTCGCCCGCGCTCCCGCACGCCAGCACGTACGCCTGGTTCTCCACGGCCCGCGCCCGTGCCAGCAGCGACCAGTGCGCCCGGCGCCGCTCCGGCCACCCGGCGGCCACCACCAGCGTCTGGGCGCCCCGGTCCACAAGCCCCCGGTACAGCTCGGGAAATCGCAGGTCGTAACACGTACTCACGCCCACCACGGTCTCCGGAAGCCGCACCGTGACCAGTTCCCGCCCGGCGCTCATCAGCACGGCCTCACCCTTGTCGAAGCCGAACCGGTGGATCTTGCGGTAGGCCGCCGCCGGCTCTCCCTCGGGCGTGAAGACGAGCGCGGTGTTGTACAGCGGACCCTCCGGGTCCCGCTCGGGGATCGACCCGGCGTGCAGCCACACCCCGGCCTCGCGCGCGGCCTCCGCCATGGCCTCGTACGTCGGCCCCTCCAACGGCTCGGCCTCCGCCGCGAACAGCTCGTACGCGAACGCCCCGGTCGTCCACAGCTCGGGCAGCACGACCAGATCCGCGCGCCCGGCCTCGTCCCGTACCAGCGAACTCACCCGCTCACGCCGCGCTTTGACCGATTCGCCCTCATTTACCGCGATCTGGAGGAGAGAAGCGCGCACAGTACCACCGTCCTGGCATTCGAGCCGTCCGCTACGGTCAACAACAGCCCTACGATCGTCACACGAAAGCGCTGCCGGGGTGCCTCCGGGCAGCGTAACTTAGCGTTCCGAGACACCCACCGCCCGCGCCGACGCCCGCCGACCGCCGCCGAACGACCACCGTCCTCGCCGACCGATCAACGACTCGATCAACCAGCCGATCAACCGCCCGTTCAACCGCCCGAGGGGTCCCCTTCCGTGAGTCTCCACCCCAGCCTTCAGTCCTCCGCCGACGCCTGGACCCACTCCGTGGAAGCGATATCCGAGCTGGTCACACCGCTGACGGAGGGCGAGTGGAACCGGGCGACGCCCTGTCCTGGATGGTCGGTGCGCGACATCGTCTCCCATGTGATCGGCGTCGACTGCGAGATGCTCGGGGACCCCCGCCCCATCCACTCGCTGCCGCGCGACCTCTACCACGTGCAGACGGAGGCCCAGCGCTACCAGGAGGTCCAGGTCGACGTCCGCCGCCACCACACGGCGCCGGAGATGGTCTCCGAACTGGAGTACACGATCATCCGCCGCTCGCGGCACCTGCGGAACGAGTCGCGTGACCCCGAGACGATCGTGCGGGGCCCGCGCGGCATCGAGGAGACCCTGGAATTCGCGCTGCGCAGGCGGGCGTTCGACATCTGGGTGCACGAGCAGGACCTGCGGACGGCGCTCGGCAAGCCCGGCAACCTCGACTCCCCCGGCGCCCACATCACCCGCGACATGGTCCTGGCCGTCCTGCCGAAGATCGTCGCGAAGGACGCAGGCGCCCCCGCGAACTCGGCGGTCGTCTTCGACGTGCACGGGCCCGTGGAGTTCCTGCGGACGGTACGGGTCGACGCGCAGGGCAAGGGCACGATCGACGGCTCCCCGTCTCTCGGTCCGGCGGCCACGCTCTCCATGGACTGGGAGACGTTCGTCCGCCTCGCCTGCGGCCGCGTCACCCCCGATGCGGCGTCGGACCGCCTGAAGACGGAGGGCGACCCCGCCCTGGTGACCGCCATCCTGACCGCGATGACGATCACGCCGTAATCACCCGGGCAAGGCCCGTCCCCGCCGCGGGAACACACGGTCGGGCCCCACCCCCGTGGGGCCGGGCGGCCCGGTCACACCGGAACGTGCACGCTCGACACGCGGGACGCCACCAACCGCTCCCGCTCCCGCCGAGCCGCCCGCTTGCGCAACCGCAGGATCTGGCTCACCCCGGCCGTCTGCAACACGAACACCGCCGAGAACGCCACCCGGTAGTTGTCGCCGGTCGCGTCGAGCAGCACCCCGACCGCCAGCAGCGTCGTCATCGAGGCGATGAACCCGCCCATGTTGACGATCCCGGAGCCCGTTCCCTGCCGCTCCGGCGGATTCGCGGGACGCGCGAAGTCGAACCCGATCATCGACGCGGGCCCGCACGCCCCGAGCACCACACACATCGCCACGAGCAGCCACATCGGCGACTGCCCCGGCCACACCACCGGCATCGCCCACAGCGTCGCCGTCGTCCCCACCGTCCCCAGCGCCAGCGGCAGTCGCGCCGCGTGGTGGCGCGCCACGATCTGCCCGTACACCAGCCCTATGACCATGTTGGAGAGGACGACCAGCGTCAGCAGCTCCCCGGCCGTCCCCCGCGAGAGCCCCTGCGCCTGCACCAGGAACGGCAGTCCCCACAGCAACAGGAACACCATCGCGGGGAACTGCGTCGTGAAGTGCACCCACAGCCCGAGCCGCGTCCCGGGCTCCCGCCACGCCGCCGCGATCTGCGCCCGCACGTACGCCGCGCCCCGGTGCGTGGCCGGCATCGGCGCCGGCTCGAAGCCCTCCGGATGGTCCTTCAGGAACAGCAGCATCAAGACCAGCACCGCCACACCCGCCAGCGCGCTGCCCGCGAACGCCGCCTCCCAGCCGACCCCGTGCAGCAGCCGCGCGAGCACCAGCGTCGAGACGAGGTTCCCCGCCATCCCGACGAGCCCCGCCAACTGCGCGACCAGCGGCCCGCGCCGCGCCGGGAACCACCGCGTACCGAGCCGCAGCACGCTGATGAACGTCATCGCGTCACCGCACCCGAGCAGCGCCCGCGACACCAGCGCCATGGCGTACGACGACGAGAACGCGAAGCCCAGCTGTCCCAGAGTGAACAGCACCACGCCCAGTGTCAGCACCCGCTTGGTGCCGAGCCGGTCGACCATCAGGCCGACGGGTATCTGCATGCCCGCGTACACCAGCAGCTGGAGGATCGAGAACGTCGACAGGGCGGAGGCGTTGATGTGGAAGCGCTGCACCGCGTCGAGGCCCGCCACCCCCAACGACGTGCGGAAGATGACGGCGACGAAGTAGACGGAGACGCCGATCGACCAGACCAGGACGGCCCTGCGGCCCCCGGGCGGGTCGCCCGGCAGCCGTCCCGCGGCCGCGGCGGTGTCGGCGGAGCTCATCGCACGTCACCTCGCGCCAGGTTCTGGAACCAGCCCACGTGCCGCGTGACGACGGCGACCGCCGCCTCCGTCTCACCGGCGCGCAGCGCGTCGAGCAGCTCACCGTGCTCGGCGAGGGTCTTGGCGATCCGGTCCGGGTGGGAATGCATCACGGCGACCCCCATCCGCAGCTGCCGGTCGCGCAGTTGGTCGTAGAGGCGGGAGAGGATCTCGTTGCCGCCGCTGCGCACGATCTCGGCGTGGAAGCAGCGGTCGGTGGCGGACGCCTCGACGAACTGCCCGGCAGCGGCCTGCTCCCGCTGCCGCGCCAGCAGCTCGGTCAGCCGCTCGACGAGCCTCGGCGACGCGGGCACGGCCTTGCGGACCGCGTGCTCCTCCACCAGCAGCCGGGTCTCCACGACATCCGCGATCTCCTGCGCGGAGACCGGCAGGACCAGGGCGCCCTTCTTCGGGTAGAGCCTGAGCAGCCCCTCGACCTCCAGCTTGAGCAGCGCCTCCCGCACCGGGGTCCGCGACACCCCGACGGCCTCGGCGAGCTCGCCCTCGGTGAGCAGGGTCCCGCCCTCGTAACGGCGCTCCAGAACGCCCCGCTTGACATGGTCGTAGACGCGTTCGGCGGCAGGGGGACGTTTTTCCGCCACGGAGGGCACGGTCGCGGAGGGCGGAAAGGGTGAGGAAGGCATGTGCGCATCATAGATACAACACGTACGCATGGCTCGGGCCGTCCACCATGCGGAACCCCGCACCGCTCCCGGCTGTCTCCTACAGAAGGGGCGGCCGTCCAAGTGGCCGCACTTCAGGGGCATTTGGAGCGTTGAACTTGAATACTCGCATGTCGGGCATCGCCCTTCTCGCCACGAGCGCCGTGCTCACCGGCACGGTCCTCTCCGGCTCCGCGCAGGCCGCCGCACCGGCCAGGCCGAGGATCGCCGCCCAGGGCGGTTACCTGATGAACGCCGGAACCGGCAGGACCCTGTTCGCCAAGGCCGCCGACACCCGCCGCTCGACCGGCTCCACCACCAAGATCATGACGGCGGAGGTGGTGCTGTCCCAGAAGCACCTCGACCTGAACCACAAGGTCACGATCAAGAAGGCGTACAGCGACTACGTCGTCAGGCACAACGCCTCGCTCGCCCACCTGATCGTCGGCGACAAGGTGACCGTCCGCCAGCTCCTCTACGGGATGATGCTGCCCTCGGGCTGCGACGCCGCCTACGCCCTCGCCGACGCGTACGGCTCGGGCCGCACCCGCTCGGCCCGCGTGAAGTCCTTCATCGGCAAGATGAACAGGACCGCGAAGAGCCTCGGCCTGAAGAACACGCACTTCGATTCCTTCGACGGCATCGGCAACGGCCACAACTACTCGACGCCGCGCGACCTGACGAAGATCGCGCGCAGCGCGATGAAGAACTCCACGTTCCGCTCGATCGTGCGGACGAAGCACACCAGGCAGAAGGTCACGACCAGGTCCGGCGGCTACCGCTACATGTCGTGGACCAACACCAACACCCTGCTCGGCACCTACTCCGGCACCATCGGCGTCAAGACCGGCTCGGGCCCGCAGGCCGGCTACTGCCTGGTCTTCGCGGCGACCCGGCACGGCAGGACCGTCATCGGCACGGTCCTGAAGTCGTCGTCGCTCGGCGCTCGGGCGAGCGACGCGAAGAAGCTCATGAACTACGGCTTCAAGAAGTGACCACGTAACGACTGGCCGGCAGGAAGGGCGCCCGCGCGCACGGCACGGGGGCGCCCTTCCGCGCGGTCAGGCCCAGGTGATGAGCCGCTTGGGGCGTTCCAGGACGGCCGCCACGTCGGCCAGCACCTTGGAGCCCAGCTCCCCGTCGACCAGGCGGTGGTCGAAGGAGAGGGCCAGCGTCGTCACATGACGCGGCCTGACCCGGCCCTTGTGGACCCACGGCTGGAGCTTGATCGCACCCATGGCGAGGATCGCCGACTCACCGGGGTTCAGGATGGGCGTACCGGTGTCGATGCCGAAGACACCCACGTTGGTGATCGTGACGGTCCCGCCCTGCATCGCGGCCGGGGACGTCTTGCCCTCGCGGGCGGTGGACACCAAGTCACCGAGCGCGGACGCCAGTTCGGGCAGCGTCTTGGCGTGGGCGTCCTTGATGTTCGGCACGATCAGGCCGCGGGGCGTGGCCGCGGCGATGCCCAGGTTCACATAGTGCTTGTGGACGATCTCGGCTTTCCCGTCGTGCCCCTCGTCCCAGGCCGCGTTGACGTCCGGGTTCCGCTTGATCGCGACGAGCAGCGCCTTGGCGACGAGGAGCAGCGGGTTGACCCGCAGCCCCGCCATGTCCTTGTCGGCCTTCAGCTCTTCGACGAGCCTCATCGTGCGCGTCACGTCGACGGTCACGAACTCCGTGACGTGCGGTGCCGTGAACGCCGAACCGATCATCGCCTGCGCCGTCGCCTTGCGCACGCCCTTGACCGGGATGCGCGTCTCGCGCGCGGTGTCGTACGGAGCGGGGGCCGGGGCCGCGACGGCCGTGCTCACCGGCGCCGCGGGGGCCTGGGCGGGCGCCGCCGGTGCGGCGGGCTCCGGCGGGGCGACGGCCGCGTGCACGTCCTCGCGGGTGATGATCCCGTCCGGGCTCGACGGGATGACGGTGGCCAGATCGACCCCCAGGTCCCTGGCCAGCTTCCGCACGGGCGGCTTGGCGAGCGGCCGCTCCCGGGTGACCGTGCCGTTGGCCGCCGCGGCGGGGGCGGGGGCGGGAACGGAGGCTTCCGCCCCGGCTCCCTTGCGGGCCCGCCGCTTGGTGGAGGACTCGGCGACCCCGTACCCGACGAGCACGGGCGTACGGCCGCCGGTAGCCACCTCGGCCGCGGGGACCGGCTCCGCGTCGGGGACCGGCTCCGCGGCGGGGGCCGGCTCGGCGGCGACGGCGACGGGCTCGGCCACGGCCTGCGCCGCACCGGCGGAGCCTCCCGCGTCGACCTCGATGATCACTTGGCCGACGTCGACCGTCGTTCCCTCGGGGAACCTCAGGTCGCGCACCACCCCGTCGTACGGGATCGGCAGCTCGACGGCGGCCTTGGCCGTCTCGACCTCGCACACGATCTGCCCGTCGGTGACGGTGTCACCGGGCTGTACGTACCACTTGAGGATCTCGGCCTCGGTCAGGCCCTCGCCCACGTCGGGCATCTTGAACTCACGCACCATGGCTGCGGCCCTCCTCAGTACGCCAGCGAGCGGTCGACGGCATCGAGCACCCGGTCGAGACCCGGCAGGTACTCGTCCTCCAGGCGCGCGGGCGGATACGGCGCGTGATACCCGCCGACCCGCAGCACGGGCGCCTCCAGGTGGTAGAAGCACCGCTCGGTGATCCGCGCGGCGAGCTCCGCGCCGGAGCCCAGGAAGACCGGGGCCTCGTGCACGACGACGAGCCGCCGGGTCTTCTCCACCGAGCGCTGCACGGTGTCGAAGTCCATGGGCGAGATGGAGCGCAGGTCGACGACCTCCAGGGACTTGCCCTCCTCCTCGGCCGCCGCGGCCGCCTCCATGCAGACCTTCACCATCGGCCCGTACGCCGCCAGGGTCAGGTCGGCGCCCTCGCGCGCCACGACCGCCCTGTGCAGGGCGCCGGGGACCGCCTCGGTGTCGACCTCGCTCTTGTCCCAGTAGCGCCGCTTCGGCTCGAAGTAGATCACCGGATCGTCGCTCTGGATGGCCTGCTGGAGCATCCAGTAGGCGTCGCTCGCGTTCGACGGCGAGACGACCTTCAGGCCCGCCACGTGCGCGAACAGCGCCTCGGGCGACTCGCTGTGGTGCTCGACCGCGCCGATGCCGCCGCCGTACGGGATACGGATGACGACGGGCACCTTGACCTTGCCGAGCGCCCGCGCGTGCATCTTCGCCAACTGCGTGACGATCTGGTCGTAGGCCGGGAAGACGAACCCGTCGAACTGGATCTCCACGACCGGACGGTAGCCGCGCAGGGCCAGGCCGATCGCGGTGCCGACGATGCCGGACTCGGCCAGCGGGGTGTCGATGACCCGCTCCTCGCCGAAGTCCTTCTGCAGCCCGTCCGTCACGCGGAAGACGCCGCCGAGCTTGCCGACGTCCTCGCCCATGACCAGGACCTTGGGGTCGTTCTCCAGCGCCGTGCGCAGCGACTCGTTGATCGCCTTGGCGATCGGAAGCTTCTTCACCGCCATGGTGCTCAGACCCCTTCCCCGGCAGGCTCATCCGCGAACGACGCCTGGTAGGCGGCGAACTGAGCGCGCTCCTCGTCCACGAGCGCATGCCCGTCCGCGTACACGTTTTCAAAGATGGCCATGTGGCCCGGGTCCGGCATGGCCCGCACCACCTCGCGCACTCGCTTGCCCAACGCTTCACTCTCCGCGTCGAGTTCCGCGAAAAATCCCTCGTCCGTGTCAGTTTGGGACGCGAGATACGCGCGCAGGCGCTCGATCGGGTCCTTCGCCTCCCAGGACGCGCGCTCGTCGTCGGCCCGGTAGCGCGTCGGGTCATCGGACGTGGTGTGCGCGCCCATCCGGTACGTGAACGCCTCGACCAGCGTCGGGCCCTCGCCGCGCCGCGCCCGCTCCAGCGCCCACCGGGTCACGGCCAGGCAGGCGAGCACGTCGTTGCCGTCCACGCGCACGCCGGGGAAGCCGTAGCCCTGCGCGCGCTGGTAGAGCGGCACACGGGTCTGCCGCTCGGTCGGCTCGGAGATCGCCCACTGGTTGTTCTGGCAGAAGAACACGACCGGGGCGTTGTAGACCGCGGCGAACGTGAAGGACTCCGCCACGTCGCCCTGGCTGGACGCGCCGTCGCCGAAGTAGGCGATGACCGCCGAGTCCGTGCCGTCCTTGGCGGCGCCCATCGCGTAGCCGGTCGCGTGCAGCGTCTGCGAGCCGATCACGATGGTGTACAGGTGGAAGTTGTTGCTGCCCGGGTCCCAGCCGCCGTTGTTCACGCCGCGGAACATGCCCAGCAGGTTGGTCGGGTCGACGCCGCGGCACCAGGCGACGCCGTGCTCGCGGTAGGTCGGGAAGACGTAGTCGTCCCGGCGGGTGGCGCGGCCCGAACCGACCTGCGCCGCCTCCTGGCCGAGCAGCGACGGCCACAGGCCCAGCTCGCCCTGGCGCTGCAGGGTGACGGCCTCGGCGTCGAAGCGACGTGACATCACCATGTCGCGGTACAGGCCCCGCAGCTCGTCGTCCGTGACGGCGTCGACGTACGCGTCGAACTCCGGGTTCGCGACCCGCTCGCCCTCGGGGGTCAGCAACTGGACCAGCTCGGACTGTCCCTGGGGCGTCTCGCGGGGCGCCGTCTCGGGAGACCGCTTCGGGGACTTCTTCGCAGCAGCCTTCTTCGTATGCGTAGCCTTCTTGGCCGCCGTCTTCTTGGCGGCTGCCCGCTTGCGCGGCGGCTGTGCCTGCTGCGCGGCGGCAGTGCTGTCAGCACTGTCTACGGTCACGTGTGCTCCTCCGTCGGTCCGGCCCCCGGGATTGCCGGATGGCCAGTCGGCTCGGCTCGCCTGATCCGTCCACACACGGGGTGGGTGTGCCGCCGGAACAGGCGTGGAATGTGCCCCGGCGAGCGCCCTGCACTCAGCACGTTACCCAGTGCGTCGCACATCTGCGAAACCCCACCTGACCTGCGATTTTGCTTGGATTTCCAAGTATGTGGATACGTGGAACTCCTACTAACCGCGTCCGGACGGAGCAGCCGCAGGTCAGCCGTGGTCGGCCACGGTGCGACAACACCCGAGTCTCAGCCTGGCAGGGGGCCGGAACACCGGCACGTTATCCCGGTCACCCAGGGCACGGGAAGAGTTCGTGTGTGAGACTGTGAACGTGCGCGAAGACGGAAAAATTCACGTTTTTCTCCTTGATGACCACGAAGTGGTGCGTCGCGGAGTCCATGAGCTGCTGGCCGTGGAGGACGACATCGAGGTGGTCGGAGAGGCCGGCACGGCCGCCGACGCCCTGGTGCGCATTCCGGCCACCCGCCCCGACGTCGCGGTGCTCGACGTGCGGCTTCCGGACGGCAGCGGCGTGGAGGTGTGCCGCGAGATCCGCTCCCGCGACGAGTCGATCAAGTGCCTGATGCTGACGTCCTTCGCGGACGACGAGGCCCTGTTCGACGCGATCATGGCGGGTGCCTCGGGGTACGTGCTGAAGGCCATCCGCGGCAATGAGCTGCTGACGGCCGTGCGGGACGTCGCCGCGGGCAAGTCGCTGCTCGACCCCGTCGCCACCGCGCGTGTGCTCGAACGGCTGCGCGACGGCGGGCGCAGCAAGGAGGACGACCGCCTCGCCGGTCTGACCGAGCAGGAGCGCAAGATCCTCAATCTCATCGGTGAGGGCCTGACCAACCGGGCGATCGGCGAACGGCTCCACCTGGCCGAGAAGACGATCAAGAACTATGTCTCCAGCCTGCTCTCCAAACTCGGCATGGAGCGGCGTTCCCAGGCCGCCGCGTACGTGGCGCGCATGCAGGCCGAACAGCGCTGAACAGGACCTACGTCCTTCCCGCCTCAGGGCCGCGTCCCCTTTTCCCCCACCGCGTCGGCAACGCAGGGTGGAGACATGCCCCCACACACGCCCTCCGGCACGACACCCCCCGGCACAGCGCCCCGCATGCTCTCCGACACCGAGCACGACCTCCGGCGCGGCTTCGAGCTGCTGGCCCGCGTGCCCTACGGCCGTGTGGCCACCAGCATGCGCGCGCTGCCGTTCCTCGCCTCCGCCCGCCACGCCGTGGCCGACGGCCGCCTCCTGCTGCGCATGCACCGCGGATACGGCTACCACCTGGCCTGCGTGGGCAGCGTCGTCGCCTACGGGGCGGACAACCTGTGCGCGCCCGCGCCCGGGGACGTCGGCCAGTGGTCGGTGCAGTGCGTGGGGGTGTGCGAGCTGGTCGAGCCGACCACGGCCGAGCTGGAGCTGTTCGGGTCCGCCCCGCACTTCGCGGACGGCGAGCTGTTCGACCCGGTGTACCTGCGCGTCGCCCCGCAGCTCATGACGGTGCACGAACTGCGGGGCGGGTCGGCCGAGCCGTAGGACCGGTGCCGAGCGCCGCCCGTCAGGCGCCCGCTCAGGTGCCCGCTCAGGTGCCGCCCAGGTGTCGCTCAGGGGCCGTTCAGGTGCCGCTCAGGGGCCGTTCGACGGGTTCGGGCTGGCCGTGGAACCGCTGCCGCCCTCCGTGGTGCCGGTGCCACCGTTGGTCGCACCGCTGTCGGTACCGCCGCCCGTGCCGGCGCTGTCCGTCGGGTCCGCCGTCGGGGACGTCGTCGTACCGCCGTCGCTGCCCGCGCTGCCGGTCGGCGAGGACGGGGGCGCGGACGACGCCGGGCTCGACTCGTCGCTCGTCGACGGCGGCTGCGACGACGGCGTCCACGAGGGTTCCGTCCGGCCGCCCGTCGAGTCGCCGGGCAGCGTGTTCTGGCTCGTCTCGCCGTCGGAGGGCGTGGGCGCGCTCTCCCGCTGCGACGTGCTGGCCGACGGCGACGTGCTCGGCCTGTCGCCACCGCCGCCGTCTCCGCCGGTTCCCCGCATCGCCCAGGCCACGCCCACCGCGATGGCGACCACGGCGAGCAGCGCGACGATCCACAGCTTGCCACGGCCCCGGCCGCCACGCCCGGCACCGCCGTCGTAGCCCCCGTCGAAGCCACCGTCGTCGCCCGGCGGGCGCAGCAGCGGCTGCGGGGCCGTGCCGCCGCCGGGGTGTTGCATCACCGCGGTGCCCGCGAGGCCCGCGGCGGGCGTGTGGGCGCCCCCGTGCGCCTCGACGGGCCCGGTGCTCCAGGTGCCGGTGTGACCGCCCTGCTCGTACAGCATCTGAAGCCCGTACTGGACGAGCCCGCGCATCTCCTCCGCCGTCTGGAACCGGTCGTCCGGATCCTTGGCGAGGGAGCGCATGACCAGCCCGTCGAGCTCCGGCGGCACCGCGTCCGCGACCTCGGACGGCGGTACGGGCGCGTCCTGGACGTGCTGGTAGACCACGGAGAGCGGGGTCTCGCCGGTGAACGGGGGGCGCAGCGCGAGCAGCTCGTAGAGCAGGCAGCCGGTGGCGTACAGGTCGGAGCGGTGGTCGACGGCCTTGCCGAGCGCCTGCTCCGGCGACAGGTACTGGGGCGTGCCCATGACCATGCCGGTCTGCGTCATGGTCGACTGGGCGCCGTGCAGGGCGCGCGCGATACCGAAGTCCATCACCTTCACCGCGCCGGTGTTGGTGATGATCACGTTCGCGGGCTTGATGTCGCGGTGCACGATGCCGTGCTGGTGCGAGTACGCGAGCGCCTCCAGGACGCCCGAGACGATGATGAGCGCCTGCTCGGGGCCCGGCGCCTCCGCGTTGAGCAGCAGATCGCGGATGGTGTGGCCCTCGACCAGCTCCATGACGATGTACGGGACCGTGTTCGGGCCGACCTGGTCCTCGCCGGAGTCGTAGACCGCGACGATGGCGTGGTGGTTCAGGCCCGCGACCGACTGTGCCTCGCGCGTGAAGCGGGCCTTGGAGACCGGGTCCTCGGCGAGGTCGGAGCGGAGCAGTTTCACCGCCACGGTGCGGCCGAGACGCACGTCCTCCGCCTCGAACACCTCGGCCATGCCACCCCGGCCCAGCTTGCGGGTCAGCCGGTACCGGCCGTCCCCGACAAGCCCGCCGTTGCCCCACATCTCCGGCGAATCTGACATACCGCCGCCAGTCGCCTCGGGGTCGGGGCCCTGGGCGCGCTGCTGCTCTGCCATCGGTCCTCGCCGTCGTTTCTGTCCGTGCCGCCGGATCGATCCGTACTTCCGCCGCACTTCCGCACATCCGCGCTTCCGGCATCTGCACTTCGGTACGTCGTCGGAGTACGCGCGCTTGTGAAGGCGGACTCCGTCGGGCCACGCTACAGGTTCCGGCCGTGGGCCCGTTCCGAGATGGACCGGCCATCAAACCCGTTGCCGCGCTCTTCGCGCAAATCGTCCCCGCGAATCCGGGCCCGCGCCGCGCCCGCCGCCGTCCTGTAACGCTTCCGCGACTCTTCTTTCTCGTACGGTCACGGAACGGGCATCGAGCTTGACGTGCGGGGGCCCTCGGGCAGACTTGGCCGGGAATAGCTGATTTCGATCACCGGCCGCGCCGACGCGGGGCGCGATGGGGGACGCAGAACAATGACCCAGGACGGCGGCGCCGGCGGCGTCGGCAGCGCGCAGGGCGGCGGACGGTACGCGGGGCGCGCCGTGGCAGGGGGGCGGTACCAGCTCCGTGACCTGCTCGGCCAGGGCGGCATGGCCTCGGTCCACCTCGCGCACGACACCCGCCTCGACCGCGCCGTGGCGATCAAGACCTTGCACACGGAACTCGGGCGTGAGGACGCGTTCCGGCAGCGGTTCCAGCGCGAGGCCCAGTCGGTGGCCAAGCTCACGCACACCAACATCGTCTCGGTCTTCGACTCCGGCGAGGACGAGCTCGACGGGGCGATCACCCCGTACATCGTCATGGAGTACGTCGAGGGCCGCCCGCTCGGCTCGGTGCTCGACGAGGACGTACGGCAGCACGGCGCGATGCCCGCCGACAAGGCACTGAAGATCACCGCCGATGTGCTCGCGGCCCTGGAGATCAGCCACGAGATGGGCCTGGTCCACCGCGACATCAAGCCCGGCAACGTGATGATGACCAAGCGCGGCGTCGTCAAGGTCATGGACTTCGGCATCGCGCGCGCCATGCAGTCCGGCGTCACGTCGATGACGCAGACCGGCATGGTCGTCGGCACCCCGCAGTACCTCTCGCCCGAGCAGGCCCTGGGGCGCGGCGTGGACGCCCGCTCCGACCTGTACTCGGTCGGCGTCATGCTCTTCCAGCTGACGACCGGGCGGCTGCCGTTCGACGCGGACTCGCCGCTGGCCATCGCGTACGCGCACGTGCAGGAGGAGCCGGTCGCCCCGTCCTCCATCAACCGCTCGCTGCCACCGGCCGTCGACGCGCTCGTCGCCCGTGCCCTGAAGAAGAACCCGAACGAGCGTTTCCCGAGCGCCGAGGCGATGCGCGACGAGTGCCTGCGGGTGGCCCAGTCGCTCGCCGCCGCACCGCCCACCGCGCCGAGCATCGTGCCGGGCGCCCGGACGGGCAGCGGGCAGGGCGTCGGCTCGGCGGTCTTCCCGCCGGTCGACCAGTCCGGTACGCCCGCCCCCGGGCCGGTTCAGACGCCGTACCAGACGGGGCCCGGCGGCGCTTACGGGGCCCCCACGCCGCAGCCGCAACCGCAGGCCGGGTACGGCTACCCGCAGCAGACCGGCTACCAGACTCCGCCGCCCGCCTCCCCGTACGGGCAGCAGACCCCGCCGCCGTACGTCATGTCGCCGCAGTCGGCGACGTTCGCACAGGGGTCGCCGGGAGCGCCCGCTTCCGGTGGCGGGGGCGGTGGCGGGCGGAACAAGGCCGTCATCATCGGTGCGGTCGTCGTCGCGTGCGTCGCCGTCGGCGGCCTGGTCGCGGCGCTGGTACTCAGCAACGGGGGCGACCAGAACGGCCGCGGCTCCGCGTCGGCGTCGTCCTCCGCCTCCCGGACCGCGGTGGCGGGCCACCGGGGCCCCGACCCGTCCAAGACGATCGACCCGTCCCAGTGCACCGAGCCGAGGACCGGCATCGACGACGAGAACAAGATCCAGGTCCCGGACTTCTACCTCAAGAACATCGACTCCGTGAAGGCATGCTTCCGGGCGGCCGGGTGGATCGCCGACATCAAGTCCGTCGACGAGAACACGTTCGGCGAGGGCTCGGTCATGAGCCAGTTCCCCGCGCCCGGCACGGAGATCAACCCGAAGAAGACCGTGAAGATCCAACTACAGGTCTCCACGGGGAACCCTCCCGGATAGACCGGCCGGGCCCGGGTCGGTCGGGCCGGGTCGGGGTCGGTCGGGCCGGGTCCGGATCGGGTCCGGGTCCGCCGGGCCGGGTCAGGGCCCGCCAGGCCAGGTCCGTCAGGCCAGGTCCGTCAGGCCAGGTCCGGGTTCGTCAGGCCGAGTCAGGGTCCGCCGCCGCGTGGGCCGACGTGCGAGGGCCCGGCACTGGTGCCGGGCCCTTTCCGCGCCGTGCGGGCTACAGGTACGGGCCGCCCGCGCGGCCCCCGGTGTGATGCTGGTCCTCGCCTTCCTCACCACCGACGCCGGGCGGCAGCGCGCGGCGCATCTGCTCCAGCTGCGCGCGGGCCGCCATCTGCTGGGCGAAGAGGGCGGTCTGAATCCCGTGGAACAGCCCCTCGAGCCAGCCGACCAACTGGGCCTGGGCGATGCGCAGCTCCGCGTCGGTCGGGATCGTGTCGTCCGTGAAGGGCAGCGAGAGGCGCTCCAGCTCCTCCACGAGCTCGGGCGCGAGCCCGTCCTCCAGCTCCTTGACCGAACTCGCGTGGATCTCCTTGAGCCGCTGACGGCTCGCCTCGTCCAGGGGAGCCGCGCGGACCTCTTCGAGCAGCTGCTTGATCATGCTGCCGATGCGCATCACCTTGGCGGGCTGCTCCACCATGTCCGTCACCGGGACCTCGCGGGATTCGTCGTCACCGCCGCCGCCCAGAGCCATTCCGTCCTGGCCCACGACGAGCACCTGCGGGTTCTCCTGCGGCTGTTCGTTCCTCGGCATCTCCATGGCGCCATTCTCTCGCACGGGTTCTTCACCCCTTTGTGGTGCCCCCATTCCGGGCCCTCGCACCACCGAGGTCCGTAATGCCGTATTTGTCGTGCTGTGTGAGGCTGGGTGCATCAGTTGGGCGGAGGGTGGGCGTGCGGCGGGGCGGAAGGGGTGCCGATGCGAAGGACCGGGTGGGCGCGAGGGAACGGGCGGGTGCGAGGGAACGGGCGAGGGGCCAAGGGGCTTGCCGTCGGGCTCCTGTCGGTCCTGGCCCGGCCGGTCCTGGCCCTGTCGGCCCCCGTCCTGTCCGGCCTCGTCATGTCGGCCCTTGTCGTGGCGGCCCTGGTCCTGGCTCTGTTCACCGTCGCCCCCGCCGCCGTCGCGTACGCCGCCGATCCCTCGCCGCACGGCTCCCTCGCGGGCACCCGGGCGGGCGTGGGGCGGACGCCGCCCGGACGGCCGCTGCCTCCGCCGCCCCGCCCCGAACTCACCCTGCCGCCGATGCCGCCCGCGCCGACGGGGGCCGTCACACCGGCGCCGACGTCGACGCCGACATTCCGGCGCCCGGCCGCCCAGCAGCAGGCCGACCTCGCGCACTCGACCGAGCCCGGGATGGACCTGCTGCCGCTGGGTGCGGGGCTGCTCATGACCGGGCTCGGCCTGGGTTTCCTGGCGCTACGGCTTCGGCGGGGCTGAGCGGGGTGCCTCGCGTTGTCTGTGCCTACGCCAGCGTGAGCAGCACCTTCCCGATGTGGCCGCTCTCCTCCAGGACCCGGTGGCCCTGCGCCGCGTCGCTCATCGGCAGTTCGCGGTCCACGACCGGCCGCACATGCCCGCCCTCGATCAGCGGCCACACATGCTCGCGCACGGCCGCGACGACCGCCGCCTTCTCCGCGAGCGGGCGGGCCCGCAGGGTGGTGGCGGTGATGGCTCCGCGCTTGCCGAGCAACGTACCGATGTTGAGCTCGCCCTTGACGCCGCCCTGCATGCCGATGATGGCCAGGCGGCCGTTGACGGCGAGGGCGTCGACGTTGCGGCCCAGGTACTTGGCCCCCATGTTGTCGAGGATGACGTCGGCGCCGCCGCCCGCCGTGTTCTCGCGGATCTCCTCGACGAAGTCCTGCTCGCGGTAGTTGATCAGGATCTCCGCGCCCAGCTCGGCGCAGAAATCGAGCTTCTCCTTGGTGCCCGCCGTGACCGCGACCTTGGCGCCGACCGCCTTCGCCAGCTGGATCGCCATGGTGCCGATGCCGCTGGAGCCGCCGTGCACGAGGAACGTCTCGCCGGGCCGCAGGTGGGCCACCATGAACACGTTCGACCACACGGTGCACGTCACCTCGGGCAGCGCCGCCGCCCTGACGAGGCCGATGCCCTTCGGCACCGGCAGGAGCTGTCCGGCCGGGACGGCGACCTTCTCCGCGTAACCGCCGCCCGCGAGCAGCGCGCAGACCTCGTCGCCGACCGACCAGCCGGAGACGCCGGGTCCGAGCGCGGCGATACGGCCCGCGCACTCCAGACCGGGGTAGGGGGAGCTGCCGGGCGGCGGGTTGTAGAAGCCCTGACGCTGGAGCAGATCGGCACGGTTGACGGCGCTGGAGACCACCTCGACCAGGACCTCGCCCTCACCGGGTACGGGGTCGGGGACCTCCGTCCAGACGAGCGCGTCGGGTCCGCCGGGTTCCGGGATCGTGATCGCATGCATGGCCGCGAGGCTACTCCCGTCACCGTACGATTCCGGGACCGAGCCCGGCTCGAACCGTCAGTCCTGGGGCAGCGGCTTGGAGTCGGGGGCGACCTGGGTTCCGGGCGTGGCGCGCACGATGCTGATGAGACGGTCCGTCAGTTGCAGAGTGCCGATCGACGGGTCGTCATAACCGAGCACCCGATGGCCGCGTACGACGCTGACGACCAGGTCGTCCGTCTCGTTCGGCAGCCGCCCGGCCTCGGCCTTGGTCACCGGCCGCTCCACCAGGTCGAGACCGCTGCCCTGCTGGATGAGGTCCTCCATGACCATGCCCGCGTTCGGGCTGAGCACCGAGAGCGCGAGCAGCCTGCCCGCCGCGCTGGCGCTGGTGATGACGGCGTCGGCGCCGGACTGGCGCAGCAGCGGGGCGTTCTCCTCCTCACGGACCGCCGCGACGATCTTCGCCGACCTGTTCAGCTGCCGTGCGGTGAGCGTGACCAGGACCGCCGTGTCGTCACGCTGCGTGGCGACGATGACCTTGCGCGCCTTCTGGACCTCCGCGCGCAGCAGCACGGAGCTGCGGGTGGCGTCGCCGACGACGCCCGCGTAACCGTGCGCGACCGCGGCGTCGATGACCTCGCTGTTGGGGTCGACCACCACGACCTGCTCTGGCTTGAGGCCGGTCGCGCAGACGGTCTGCACGGCGCTGCGGCCCTTGGTGCCGAAGCCGACGACGACGGTGTGGTCACGCACGTTGGTCCTCCAGTGGTTCAGCCGCCACTGCTCGCGGGTCCGTTCCGTGAGGACCTCAAGGGTGGTGCCGACCAAGATGATCAGAAACAGCACACGCAACGGCGTGATGACGAAGATGTTGATGAGCCGGGCCCCGTCGCTGACCGGCGTGATGTCGCCGTATCCCGTGGTCGAGAGGGTGACGGTCGCGTAGTAGAAGGAGTCGAGAAGGTCGACGTGGCCGTTGGCGTTGTCGTGGTACCCGCCGCGGTCGAACCACACGATCAGCGCCGTGGCGACCAGCACGGACAGGGCCATCAGAAGCCGTCGGACGACCTGCCGAAGCGGCCCCTGGACGGCCCGACTCGGCAACTTCACTTGGTAGGTGGCATTGCGTTCGTCCGCATGGCGCGCCATGACGTCCTGGCCGGGCAGTTTCACGTGAAACACTCTCCGTGACGACCGCCGCCCGCGAGGGGTCCTGCTCCCGCGAGGGGTCCTGTTCCCGCGATCGGCCCCCACGACCACGGCAGATCGAGGATCTCGACCTCCTGCCCGTCGTCCGCGCCGCCCGGCGGCACCACGGCGAGCCCGTCGGCAGCCGCGATGCCGCGCAGCATGGCGGGGCCGTTGTAGTGCAGCGGCACCGCCCACTCGTGGCCGCTGCTCTCGTCGGGGCGCAGCTTGACCGGGACGAGGCGCGTGTCGTACGGGTGGCCGTGCACCGCCGACTGGAGCGGGGCGCCGTACGCGGGTTCGTCCCTGGCCCGGCCGGTCAGCTCCCGCAGCAGCGGTTCGGCGAGCGTGAGGAGACCGGAGACGGCGGCCAGCGGGTTGCCGGGCAGCCCGACGAGGTGACGCCCCCTCGCCAGACGGGCGAGGAGCATCGGGTGGCCTGGCCGGACCGCGACGCCGTCCACGAGGAGTTCGGCGTCCAGGGCGCTCAGCGTGGGGTGGACGTGGTCGACGGGCCCGGACGCGGTGCCGCCCGTCGTCACGACCAGGTCGGCGGTGGAGTCCCGCACGGCATCACGCACCGCCTTGGCGTCGTCGCCGAGCCTGCGGACGGCCGTCACCTCGGCGCCGAGCGCGCGCAGCCAGTGCGGCAGCATCGGGCCGAGCGCGTCCCGGATGAGCCCGTCGTGGGGAAGCCCGGAGGTCAGCAGCTCGTCGCCGAGGACCAGCACTTCGGCGCGCGGGCGGGGGACGACGACCAGCTCGTCGTAGCCCGCGGCGGCGGCCAGGCCGAGGACGGCCGGGGTGACCAGCGCCCCGGCGGGCAGCAGCAGATCGCCGCTGCGGCACTCCTGGGCGCGCGGACGGATGTCCTGTCCGGGTGTGACCTCGCGCCGCGGATGGAGGGTGCCGCGGGCGTCCAGCAGCCCGTGCTCACTGCGGATGACCGCGGTGGTGTCGGCCGGGACACGGGCTCCGGTCGCGATCGGCGCGGCCTCACCGTCGGCCAGCGGGGCGGGCAGGTCGTGCCCGGCGAGGATGCCCTCGTCGCGTACGGCCCAGGGGCCGGGCCCGGCCACGACCCAGCCGTCCATCGCCGAGGTGTCGAAGGACGGCAGGTCCGTGAGGGCGGTCAACGGCGCGGCGAGCACGAGCCCGAGCGCTTCGTCGAGCGAGAGACGGGCGACGCGGATGGGACGGGCTTGGTGGGTGAGATGAGTGAGATGAGTGAGATGGGTGGGATGGGTGAGGTAGGCGGGGTCGCAGGGCGAGGAGATGCCGGGGCCCGGGGCATTGTCGGCCGAGGCATCGGGTGCGCAGGTGTCGCCCGCGGGCGTACGGGCGCGGTACTCGGCGGCGGCGCGACCCGCTCGGCGCGCGGTGTCGCGGGCGGCGGGCCAAGGCGCGGCACGGTGGGGACGGTGGTGACCGCCGTGCGTGTGCGCGCTGGGGGCGGACGGGTTGCCGGGGGCCGTGGTCGAGGGCGGGGCCGAGGGCGAGGCGTGCGGCGACTGCGCGGAGGACGGGGCTTGCGCCGGTGTCCGGCCGTCGGTGCCGCCCTCCGCGCCGCGGTTGTCGTTGGCCAGCGCGAGCGCCTCGTCGACGTCACCGTCGAGGGTGTCGGCCGGGGGCGCCCACCCGTCGCGCGCGTTCATTCCGTGCCCGCGGCCGAGCCGCCCGGTTCCGAGCCGCCCGGTTCCGAGCCGCCCGGTTCCGAGTCGGGCGACGCGGCTTCTGTGGCTTCCGCGGCCCACCGCTGGGCGAGCGCGGCGGCCTTCGCGGCGGCTTCCGCGACGGCCGCGGGGCTGCCGTCCGCCTTCGCCGCCGCGTACCCGACGAGGAACGTCGTCAGCGGCGCCGCGGGGCGCGCGACCCCGTGCGCCGCGTCACGGGCGAGGTCCAGCAGAACACCGGTGTCGACGTCCAGGTCGATGCCCAGTTCGTCCTTGGCTGCGGAGATCCATTCATCCAACACGTGACCATGCTCCCTGATCCGTGACCGTGCGGTCGCGATGTCGTCCCAGGTGTCGCAGTCGAAGGACGCGACGGGATCGGTGATGCGGGCGAGGTTCAGGCCCTGTGTGAGCCGACGCAACGGCAGCCCGGCGAGTGCCCCGCTCTCCGCCTCGACCACGTCGAGCACCCGGCACAGCGCCGCCCGCCGGTAGACGGCGACAAGCGGCTGGTCGCGTCCATCAGCATCGGTGAGCACCACCCCGTCGGCGCCGGATGCGGCAAGCGTGTCCACCAGCATTCGCACGGCGCGGTCCACGAGGAACGGCAGATCGGCGGAGAGCACAACCACGCTCTCCACCTCGGCGGTGGCCTCCTCGCCCCTCGCCCCGGCGATGGCCTCCTCGCCCCTCGCCCCGGTTCCGGCCGCCGGTCGCGAACCCGGGACCGGTGCGGGCGCCGGTGCAGGTGCGGGCGCCGGCCCGGGCCTCGGTCGCGGTCTCGGTCGCGGCAGAGCGCGAACTCCCGCTGCCAGCGCGGCGAGTGGCCCCGAACCCGGCGGGTACTCCCGTGCCCAGACGACCTCGCGTGCGGTCGGCCGTGGTTCGGCCACCACCACGGTGCTGCGCGCCCCGGCGCAGGCCGCGAGGACCCGGTCGAGCAGTGCACGGCCGCCGATCCGGACCCCGGGCTTGTCCGCGCCTCCGAGTCGCCGCGCGCCACCACCGGCGAGCACCACCGCGTCGTACGGCACGGGGTGCCCAGCGGTGGGGCCGGTGCGGCGCGAGTCGCGCCCTGAGGCTTCGCTCATCCCCCGAGTATGAGCGTACGAGCCGTCACTGCCACCTCTCCGGCGGCACGGCAGGCGGGACCGGGGCGGCGGCGCGGGCACGCCCAGGTCCCGCGAGCACGGGTCACAGAGTGCGCAGCAGTACCGCCGGGTGTTCCACGCAGTCCGCGACATACCGCAGGAATCCGCCCGCCGTACCGCCGTCGCACACCCGGTGGTCGAAGGTGAGCGACAGCTGGACGACCTGGCGCACCGCCAGCTCCCCTTCGTGCACCCACGGCTTGGGCGTGATCCGGCCGACTCCGAGCATGGCCGCCTCGGGGTGGTTGATGATCGGCGTGGAGCCGTCGACCCCGAACACCCCGTAATTGTTCAGCGTGAAGGTGCCCCCGGTGAGCTCCCCCGGCGTCAGGGCCCCGCTGCGCGCCGCCTCGGTGAGCCGCGCGAACTCCGCGCTCAGGGCCTCGGCATCCCGCGCCTGCGCGTCCCGCACGACGGGCACGACGAGCCCGCGCTCGGTCTGCGCCGCGAACCCCAGGTGCACCTCGTCGAACCGGACGATCTCCCGCCGCTCCGTGTCGACGGCTGCGTTGAGCTCCGGGAAACGGGCCAGGGCAGCCGTGCAGATCCGGGCGAGCAGCGCGAGCACCGATATCTTCGGCCCGGCGGAAGGACCGGTCACGGAATTCATCGCCACGCGTGCGTGCATGAGCTCGGTCGCGTCCGCGTCCACCCAGCAAGTGGCGTCGGGGATCTCGCGGCGGCTGCGGGAGAGCTTGTCGGCCACCGCGCCGCGCATCCCCTTCAGGGGCGTGCGGTGCCCCGGCGACACCACCGTGTCCGTGGCAGAGGCCGTCGCCTCCGCGCGGGCGGTCGTCGCCTCCGTGCGGGCCGCCACCGCGCGCTCCACGTCGGAGCGCAGGATCAGCCCGTCCGGCCCGGACCCGGCCAGCTCGCGCAGATCCACTCCGTGCTCGCGCGCCAGTCGTCGGACGAGCGGCGAGATCACGGGCACCGGTCCGGAGCGGGGCCGCGACGGGGCGGCGCTCGCCGGGGCCCCGCCGGCCGGTACCGCCTGGGCCGGAGCCTGGCGGGTCGGAACCGCGACCGAGGGCACCGCGGCCGAGGGC
>NZ_JAPHNL010000323.1 GCF_026274175.1 Streptomyces beihaiensis | reverse complement strand
GCGGACCCCGCGGCCGCCGCGCCGGGCTTGTAGTCGGCGAAGAAGTCCCACCAGGCTCGGTCTACCGAATTCGGGTCCTGGAGGTACTGCTGATAGATCTCGTCGACGAGCCACTCATTGGGGCCGAAGGCCGCGGCAGGGTCCTTGCCCTGCCCGCCTTGGTCGGTCTTGGTGGAGCTGCTCGAGTTACTGGGGGACTGTGGCGACACGGCGGTAACCGCCCTCTTCCGCTTCTCACAAGGTGATGGACAGCGGGAATAAAGGCTACGCCCCGATGACCGGCGCGTGGAGGCCGGGCCGTGTTCCGTCGCGTAAGTCACACCGGAAGTCGTGTTTCGGGGAGGGAAATGGCGGGAAACAAGCGGGGTTCCGGTACGACCGACCGCGCGCCCGGCGCGTTCGCGTTCGACCTGGCGCGGCTTGACCTCTCCCTGACCGGAACCCTACGTCAACTTTGCGTTCGCGGCTCGCCCGGAAGGCTGACTCTGATCCGGCAGCCCCGCTCCGATTCGGCCACCGCGATCCGGCCGCCGTGCAGGTCCACGGCCCAGCGGGCGATGGCGAGGCCAAGCCCCGTGCCGCCGTCGCCCTTGCCCTTGGTCCTCGGCCCGTCGCCCCGGTTGAAGCGCTCGAAGACGCGGTGCCACTCCGAGCGCGGTATGCCCGGCCCCTCGTCCTGCACCTCGAGCACCAGGGACTGCGGGTAGGCCCCGCGCCGCGCCCGTACGGTGACACGGCCGTGCGGCGGGGAGTGCTTCACCGCGTTGTCGATCAGGTTCGCCACCACCTGGTGGAGGCGCTCCGGATCGGCGTGCGCGGTCAGCTCCGGCGGCGAGACGTCCAGGTGCAGATGAACGTCCGTACGGGTGTGGCTGCCGGAGTCCGAGGCGAGCCCGGCCCGCTGGGAGACCGACATGTTGGCCTCCTTCAGGACGCCCGACAGATACGGCCAGACCTCGAAACGGAGCGCCTTGAGCGGCACCACGCCGTTGTCCAGACGGGACAGGTCGAGCAGTGTCTCGACGAGCCTGCCGAGCCGCTCCGTCTGCTTCAGCGCCGTGCGCATGGTCTCCGCGTCGGGCCGCATGACGCCGTCGACCACGTTCTCCAGGACCGCGCGCAGGCCCGCGATGGGCGTGCGCAGCTCGTGCGACACATTGGCCACGAGTTCCTTGCGCTGCACGTCCTGGGCGGCCAGCTCGTCGGCCATGCGGTTGATCGTGACCGCGAGGTCGCCCAGCTCGTCGTGGCGCCCGGCCCCGCGCACCCGGCGCGTGTAGTCGCCCTCGGAGATGGAGCGGGCCACCGTGTTCATCTCGTCGAGCGGCGCCGTCAGAGAGTGCGCCACGAACTGCGTGAGCAGCAGCGTGGCGATGATCGAGAACACGGTGATGAAGCGCAGCTCGGTCGCCGTCTTGAGCGCCACCACCACCAGTCCCGTGGTGATGAAGACCGAGACGACGACGAGCGTGCCGAGCTTTGCCTTGACCGAGAAGGGGCGCAGCCCGCCCGACGCCCACAGCGGGCTGAGCGGCGGCTGTGCGGGCCGGCCCTGCGGCACCCGGTCCCCGGCCGTCACGGTGTCGGCGTCTCCAGCGCGTAGCCCACACCGTGCACGGTGCGGATGCGCTCCGCGCCGATCTTGCGGCGCAGCGCCTTGATGTGGCTGTCGACGGTGCGGGTCCCGGACGCGTCGGCCCAGTCCCACACCTCGGCGAGCAGCTGCTCGCGGGAGAGCACCGCGCGCGGCGTGTTCGCCAGGCAGACGAGCAGGTCGAACTCGGTCGGGGTGAGGTGTACGTCCTCGCTCCTGACCCGGACCCGGCGCTGTGCGTGGTCGATCTCCAGCTCGCCCAGGCGCAGGATGCCGCTGCGCGGGGTCGTCGCGGCCAGTGCCGCGCGCTCGACCCGGCGCAGCAGCACATGGACGCGGGCCGCCAGCTCCCGGATGGAGAACGGTTTGGTCATGTAGTCGTCGGCGCCGACGCCGAGCCCGACGAGCATGTCCGTCTCGTCGTCTCTGGCCGTCAGCATCAGCACCGGCACCGGCCGCTGCGCCTGGACTCTCCGGCACACTTCCAGGCCGTCGAAGCCCGGCAGCATGATGTCGAGGATCAGCAGGTCAGGCTGCCAAGCCTCGGCCGTGTCGACCGCCGACGGGCCGTCCTGTGCCGTTTGCACCAGGAATCCCTCGGCGCGCAGCCGCGTGGCGATGGCGTCGACGATCGTCGGATCGTCCTCGACGACCAGGACCCGACGCTGAGCGCCGGGCGCCGTCGTGGTGGTGTTGTGGGAGGTGTGTGTCTGCTCCATCGCCCGCCCCTGAATGCACGCCGTGGGGGACGTGCTTGACGCTTGCATGATCTGGGTTCGGACGTCAGCGTACGGGGAGTTACCACCGGTCGGCTACGCGCCCCGTGCTGCGAGGTGCACAACGTCCGGTACTCCTCGGACAACGGGGATCTCTTCGGTGCGGACCCTCGTGAATCCGGCATTCCGCAAGGTTTCTTCGAAAATCGCGGAGGGTTGGGCCGACCACACGGCGAGCACTCCGCCGGGGTTCAACCGCCGTCGGCAGGCGGCGAGTCCGGCCGCCGAGTACAGGCTCTCGTTGCCGTCGGTGACGGTCCAGCCGGGCCCGTTGTCGATGTCGAGACAGAGCGCGTCGAACGTGTCCCGCGTCTCATCCACGTACGGGACGAGGTCCGCCTCGACGATCCGCGCGCGGGGGTCCGCGAGCGCCTCGCAGGTGAGGTCGCGCAGCGGTCCCGAGCGGTGCCAGTCGATGATCGCTGGTTCGCGTTCGACAACTGCGACGCTCCCCCAGAACGGGTCCGCCACCGCGTGGACCAGCGAGAACCCGACGCCGAGCCCGCCGATCAGGACGCTCGGCCGCGCCCCGTCGCGGTCCCGTCCGGGCGCCAGCGCGTCGCGCGCCGCGTCGACGAGCAGCCGCTCGGAACGGCCGTCGGAGGTGTCCATGAGGAACGTGCCGTTGGCGATGATCTGGAGCAGTTCGCCGTGCCGGCGCAGCACCACTTCGCCGTACGGGCCTTCGCGGCGATCGAGGACGACGGGCGGCTCCGGGACATGCATCGCGCTCATGCGGGCCATTTTCACGTACGCCAGAGTGGGCCATGGGGGTTGTCGGACACACCCGGGGGAGGGGCACGCGGGGCGGTGACGTTTCGAGGCGGTAAGAGGTTGCTGTGAAACGCGTCTCAGGTGGCGCCCGTCACTGACACCGCGGCCTTCGGGGACGGACGGTGGGGCGGTGCGAGGCGGCACGAAAGGGGTCTTCGCGTGGAAGTTCGCGTGGAAGCGGGCGAGGCCACGGGCCGCGGCGACGGCACCGGCCGGGCGTCGGCCGCCGTCGGACGCTTCGTCCGGCGCCCGGTCCGGCTCCTGCCCACACCGACCGGTACGCCCTTCACCTTCTCGTACGGCGTGGTTCTCCTCGCCACCTCGCTCTTCACGCGGTACGGCGACCCGGAGACCGTGCGGGCCGCGCTGCGCGCCTCCAGCACCGATGTCAGCCATTTGGCCCATACGCCGCTGTTCGTCCTCGTGGCCAGCGCGCTGTGGATCGCCGGCGGCCTCACCTCGCCGTTCGTGATCGGCTTCGTGCTGGTGCTCACCGCGCTGGAACGTCGCGTCGCAGGCCCGCGCACCGCCGTGGTCTTCCTGCTCGGGCACGTCCTGGCCACGCTCGCCACCGAGGTGCCGGTGGGCGTCGCCGTCCTCGCCGGGCATCTGCCGGACAGCTCGCTGCACCGTCTCGACTACGGCGTCAGCTTCGGTGTCGCGGCGAGCGTCGGAGCCCTCGCGGTGCTGCTCGCGCCGTGGCCGAGATGGCTGATTCTCGGCGGTGTGAGCGCGATGCTGCTCCAGGACCTGCTCGCCTTCACCGACCCCCTCACCGACTGGGGCCATCCGATCGCCCTCGCCGTCGGCGTGGCCTGCGGGCCGCTGGTGCGGCGCCGGCGGGCGTCGGCCCGACCGCGTTCTCAGCCGGTGGCGCGAAAACCGGTGGCGCGCGAACCGGTGTCGCCGAACTCCACCAGGCAGTGCCACACCTGTTTGACCAGCTGGAGCACCTCGTCCGGTGTGCCGTACGCGGCCCACTTTCCGGGCGACCTGAGCGCCGAGGCGGCGGCCAGTCCGACGGTGGCCGCGTCCACGGCGCCGTCCGCACCGAACTCGTCCGCCACGCGCGCGGCGAACGGAGGCATGAGCGGCCCCCGGAACGCCGCGAGCTCGTCGTCCCGCCCGGCGGGGCGCAGCACGAACCCGGAGTGCCACTCGACCGGCACCCCGAGCGAGGCGAGCAGCTCAGCGGTGCCGGTGCCCCTGAACGACGGGTCGACGACGATCGCCTCCGCGTCCCTGGCCAGATCCACGTCCCCGTGCACCTGCGCCTCCACGTAGTGGTCGAGCGCACGCCCGACGGGCCGGGCCGCGGCGGCCTCCGCGAGCGCGCCGATCTCGGCCACGGGGTCGGCGCCCGCGACCCCGAGCGACTGCCCGCTCGCGGCGGCGTCGGTCACGAGCGCGGCGAGGACGGGCAGGAACGCGTCGATGGTGCCCAGGTCCTTCGGCCCGACGTGACTGTCGCCGAAGCAGAACGTCGCGCGCCCGCTCACCTCGGGCCGCAGCCGCACATGGCACGACCCGAACCGTGGTGCGGCACCGTCCGCGTGCCGCATCAGGTTCAGGGCGCCGTACTTCGGCCGCTCCCGGGCGGCGGCGCCCGTGTACGCCCCGCCGAACAGCCGCTCCTCCCAGCTGTCCCGCAACCCGCCGGGGTGCGCGCTGCGGCTGCCGTTCGACAGGCCGGTCTCGTACTGCCCCCGGTACCGGCCGTCCGCGGCGAGCCGGTCGGCGACGGTGCCGCGGTGGTCGGCGAGCAGCCGGTCCGGATGGAAGTTGAGCGTCACGCGCGCGTGCCCGCGCAACAGGCCGCACAGCCGCTCGGCGTCCTCTTCCGTCACCCCGTGCCCGAGCAGCCGCCCGAGTGCCCTGCCGCGCTCGCGGTCCCCGGCCGCACGAATGCGGCGCAGCGCGGATTCCTGGGCGGCGGTCAGGGTGGCCGGTGCGTCCGTGGTCCGGCGGGCCTCAGCCATGGTCGCGTCCGGCGGTGCCCGTGCAGCGGGCGTTGGTCAGCGGAGCCACGGCGTGCCAGCCGACCGCTTCGTACAGCAGTCGGCCCTCGGGGGTGGCGGCCAGGACGGCGCGGCGGGCGCCGTCCGCGGCGGCGCGCGCGTGCAGGCGGCGCATGACCAGCGTGCCGAGCCCCTTGCGGCGATGGTCCTCGGACGTCTCGACCTGGTCGACGACCACGCTCGTGCCGGTCGGCGCCCGGGCCACCTGTCCGCGCGCCGCGAAGGCCCCGTCCTCGTCGGTGACCAGGACACGGGTGACGCCCGCCGTGGTCCAGGTGTGCAGCTCGTAGCCGGGTGGCGCGGTCGCGGGGGCGGCGCCCGCGTCGGCCGGTGCGAGTTCCCTGGCCATCAGCCAGTCGTCCGCGCCGAAGGGGGTCCACTCCGGGCCGAGCCAGGGCAGCACGCGCGCCGGATCGGCGAAGACCTTGAGCTGCATGCCCGCGCCGCGGGTCGACTCGGCGGCCTTGCGCACGTCCGCCTCGCGCACCGCGTCACCGGTTTCGGCCAGGACATGCCGTCCGACGTGGGCCGGGAGGCCGACGCGGACGGTGTAGCCCCAGGGTGCGACGAGCGGGGGAGCGGCGCCGCGCGAGACGACCCACCCTTCGACCCAGGCCCGTACGAGATGTCGTCCAAGATCCGTGCCGTTCGCCATCAGCGCTCCCCGTATACGACGCGTAATGCCCGAATTAGGGGTGTGGATATTACGGAAGATCGCCTTCGCTTCGACAGGCGCGATCGCCCAGAGCGAACACCGGGAGGGGAACATCCAGGGGCGGCCATGCATTGAGTCCATGTAGCTCAACTTGAATGACGAAGGGGAGATCATGGCTGCTGATTCCTCGGCGTTCAACGCCGCCGCCCTCACTCTGCCTGTGCTGCCGCTCGACGACGAGGTCGTGCTGCCCGGGATGGTCGTCCCGCTCGACCTGACCGACGCCGACGTACGCGCCGCGGTGGAGGCCGCGCAGGCCGCCGCCCGCTCCGGCGGGCCCGGCGGGGGAGCCGGTGGGCCCGCCGGTGGCAGCAAGCCGCAGGTGCTGCTTGTTCCGCGGATCGACGGGACGTACGCGACCACGGGTGTGCTCGGCACCGTCGAGCAGGTCGGACGGCTCGCCGACGGCGACCCCGGCGCGCTGATCCGCGCCCGCCGCCGTGTGCGGATCGGCGCGGGCACCACGGGGCCCGGCGCCGCGCTGTGGGTCGAGGGGCGGCACGTCGAGGGGGCGGAGACCGTGCCCGAGCCGCTGCCCGGCGCCGTCACCGAACTGGTCAAGGAGTACAAGGCGCTCGCCACGGAGTGGCTGAAGAAGCGCGGCGCCTGGCAGGTCGTGGACCGTGTCCAGGCGATCGACGACGTCTCCGCGCTCGCCGACAACTCCGGCTACTCGCCGTTCCTGACCACCGCCCAGAAGATCCAGCTCCTCGAGACCGTCGACCCGGTGGCCCGCCTCAAGCTCGCCACCACCCAGCTGCGCGAGCACCTCGCCGAGCAGGACGTCGCCGAGTCCATCGCCAAGGACGTCCAGGAAGGAGTGGACAAGCAGCAGCGCGAGTTCCTGCTGCGCCGTCAGCTCGACGCCGTGCGCAAGGAGCTGCGTGACCTCAACGGCGAGAAGGACGGTGAGGAGTCCGACGACTACCGGGCCCGTGTCGAGGCCGCCGACCTGCCCGAGAAGGTGCGTGAGGCCGCCCTCAAGGAGGTCGACAAGCTGGAGCGCTCCAGCGACCAGTCGCCCGAGGGGTCCTGGATCAGGACGTGGCTCGACACCGTCCTGGAACTGCCGTGGAACGAGCGGACCGAGGACGAGTACGACATCCGGGGCGCGCGGGCCGTCCTGGACGCCGAGCACTTTGGCCTGAAGGACGTGAAGGAGCGCATCACGGAGTACCTGGCCGTGCGCAAGCGCCGCGCCGACCGAGGTCTCGGCGTGGTCGGCGGACGGCGCGGGGGCGCCGTTCTCGCGCTCGTCGGCCCGCCCGGCGTCGGCAAGACGTCGCTCGGTGAGTCCGTGGCCCACGCGATGGGCCGCAAGTTCGTGCGCGTCGCCCTCGGCGGCGTACGCGACGAGGCGGAGATCCGCGGCCACCGGCGTACGTACGTCGGCGCGCTGCCCGGCCGCATCGTGCGCGCCGTCAAGGAGGCCGGGTCCATGAACCCGGTGGTGCTGCTCGACGAGATCGACAAGGTGGGCTCCGACTTCCGGGGCGACCCGGCCGCGGCCCTCCTCGAAGTGCTCGACCCCGCGCAGAACCACACCTTCCGCGACCACTACCTGGAGGTCGAACTCGACCTGAGCGACGTCGTCTTCCTCGCGACGGCCAACGTCCTCGAAGCCATCCCCGAGGCCCTGCTCGACCGCATGGAGCTGGTCCGGCTCGACGGCTACACCGAGGACGAGAAGGTCGTCATCGCCCGCGACCACCTGGTCCCACGCCAGCTGGAGCGCGCGGGCCTGCACAAGGACGAGGTCACCCTCGGTGAGGACGCGCTGCGCAAGCTCGCCGGCGAGTACACGCGCGAGGCGGGCGTGCGCAACCTGGAGCGGTCCGTCACGCGCGTGCTGCGCAAGGTCGCGGCCCAGCACGAACTGGGCGAGCGCGAGCTGCCGTTCACGGTCGGCGAGGGCGATCTGCGCGCTCTGATCGGCCGGCCGCACCACGTGCCCGAGTCCGCCCAGGACCCGGCCGAGCGGCGCACCGCGGTGCCGGGCGTGGCGACCGGACTCGCGGTCACCGGCGCGGGCGGCGACGTCCTCTTCGTCGAGGCGTCCCTCGCCGACCCGGAGACCGGCGCGGCGGGCCTGACCCTCACCGGACAGCTCGGCGACGTCATGAAGGAGTCGGCGCAGATCGCGCTCTCCTTCCTGCGCTCGCACGGCGCGGAACTGGAGCTGCCCGTCGGCGACCTGAAGGAGCGCGGCGTGCACATCCACTTCCCGGCGGGCGCGGTCCCCAAGGACGGCCCGAGCGCGGGCGTCACGATGACGACGGCCCTCGCGTCGCTGCTGAGCGGGCGGCTCGTCCGTACGGACGTGGCGATGACCGGTGAGGTGTCGCTGACCGGGCGGGTGCTGCCGATCGGCGGCGTCAAGCAGAAGCTGCTCGCCGCGCACCGGGCCGGGATCACCACGGTGATCATCCCGAAGCGCAACGAGCCGGACCTCGACGACGTCCCGGCGGAGGTCCTGGACCGGCTCGACGTCCACCCGGTCACGGACGTCCGCCAGGTGCTCGAACTGGCCCTCGCCCCGGCCGCGTCGGAGGTGGAGCTTCCGGCCGCGGCGTGACGGACGCGGCCGGAGGACAAGGGCCGGGCTCCCTCGGGGGCCCGGCCCTCGGTCTGGCCCGGACGGTCCGGCTCAGCCGTTCGCCAGCGCCTGGACCCGGTCGAGCGCGCCGTTGAACTTGTCGTGGTCGCCCACCGTCGGGCCGGAGTCGGTGTACTGCCACATGGTGTAGTACGACCAGCCCGCGGGCAGCGTTCCGGCGGTGAAGGAGTAGCGGGCCACCCACAGCGGGTCGTAGGAGGCGAAGCCGCTGTAGTTGCCCGTGCACTGGGTCCACCAGCTGGTGGAGGTGTAGATCACGGCGTCCCGGCCCGTGCGGTACTTGTACTCGTTCAGGAACGACCGGATCCAGCTCACCATCCCGCTCTGCGACTTGCCGTAACAGGCCGCCCCGTACGGGTTCCACTCGATGTCGAGCGTGCCCGGCAGGGTCTTGCCGTCCTTCGACCAGCCGCCGCCGTGGTTGACGAAGTAGTCCGCCTGGGTGGCGCCGCTCGTCGTGTTCGGGGTCGCGAAGTGGTAGGCGCCGCGGATCATGCCGACGTTGTACGAGCCGTTGTACTGCTGGGCGAAGTACGGGTTCGTGTAGTACGTCCCCTCGGTGGCCTTGGTGTAGGCCCAGCGCACGCCGCTGTTCCAGAGCGTCGACCAGGCGACGTTGCCCTGGTGGCTGCTGACGTCGACGCCCTCGGTCTGGGTGACCGACAGGGGTGACACGGACGTCTTCTTGCCGTGGCCCTCATGGGCGGCTACGCCGATGCCCATGTAGGCGCTGCCGCGGGCGGGCTTGCCCGCGGCGTGGGCCGCGCTCGGAAGGGTGAAAAGCAGCGAGAGTGCCGCGAGGAGAATCCCGGCCACGCCGATGCGGGTACGGCCGGTGGTGGTGCGGGGTCTGTGCACGGGCATTGCATGCCTCCGGAGGCCTCATGGGGAATCAGCGGTGCTGATCGGGACCTGTGCTGTGGCTCATGCTGTGCTGACCTGCCGACATGTCACGGGCTGTGGGGATGGTGTGAACATGCCATGTGTGTCATGTATGACGCTACGCATGTAGACCCGTCAGAGGAAGAGGGACTCGGTGACGCCGTTGGTCTACTCCTGCGAAATACTGGCGGAGCTGCGGTGATGGCGGCGGTTGGCAGAAATTTTCACGACGACGAAACCCGGGGAGGCTGAGGCCATGGGCGCTGACGTGCACGAAGGCGGGAACGGTGAGCGGCGGACGGCGGAACAGGCGGCGAAATCCGCCTCGGCGCCGACTGGTGTGGACCAGGAATTCCTGGCGCTCGAACGGGAGTTGACGGTATTCCTGCGGCGTGCGCGGGCCTCGTCGGGCGAGATGGCCCGCGAGGTCCACCCGGACCTGGAACCGGCCGCGTACGGACTCCTGGCCCGGCTGGAGGAGTGCGGCGCCCAGCGCGCCACCGAGCTCGCGGCCTACATCGGCGTCGGCAAGGCGACGATGAGCCGCCAGCTGCGCGCCCTGGAGGAACTCGGCTTCGTGGGCCGCGAACCCGATCCCGCCGACGGCCGGGCCTGGCTCGTCTCCCTCACCGAGCGCGGCCGCGCCGACTTCGGCAAGGTGCGCGACGCGCGCCGCATGCGGTACGTGCGGCAGCTGGCGGGCTGGGACCGCAGGGAAGTCGCCGAACTGGCGCGGCTGCTGCACCAGCTCAACGCCGGGGCGGAGTGAGCTCCGTGGCTCGGTGCGAGCCTCACAGCTCGGCGTAGACCACTGACGCGTCGTCGTGGGTCTTGCCGCGGCCGAGGAAGACCCGCTCCCGCTCGTCCGCGTCCTCAAGGGCGCGCACCCGCGCCACCGCCGCCCGCGCGCCCTCCTCGCGGACGAGCGTGAACAGCCCGGCCCAGTCGCCCTCGCCGAACTTCTCCACCCAGCGCGTCACCCCGTCGGTCAACGCGGCGAGCGCCCGGACCTCGGCTCGGGGCAGGGCCCCGGTCACCGCACGGGCCGCCACGGCCGGGTCCGCGGCGGCGGTGAAGAAGCCGCCCTCCTTGTTCCGTACGGTCGCGTCGGCCACCTCGTCCGAGACCAGCGAGGCGCTCGGGAGGCGGGCGAGCCGGTCGTCGAGGACCGGCGTCACCGTGCCGTCCACCGCCCCGACGAGCAGTGCCGAGTCGGAGAGCACCAGGTGCTCGATCCGCTCCTCGTCCCACCGGGCGAGGACCA
Organism: Streptomyces beihaiensis; assembly: GCF_026274175.1. Taxonomy (GTDB): domain Bacteria; phylum Actinomycetota; class Actinomycetes; order Streptomycetales; family Streptomycetaceae; genus Streptomyces; species Streptomyces beihaiensis. The sequence goes on along the minus strand of NZ_JAPHNL010000323.1, from coordinate 17,982 downwards.
CGGTGGCCTGTGGTGTACGCGGGTGAGAAAGGTCACAGGTGGTGCGATGGGTGTCGGCGGTCCGGCCGATGGCGGCGGCGAGGATGTCGCACAGCGTCATATCCCGGCGTGAAGCGGACAGTTCGCTCAGGGCGCCGCCGAGGCGGGCCGTGAACCAGGGGACGGAATGCAGACACCCGTCGTCGCCGCGCGGCGGAGTGACGCCGTCGAGGACGACGAGCGATCCGCCCTGTCCCCACGCGGGAGCGGTCGCCGACGCGTAGTCCTCGTTGGGGCGGTCCGGGTCTCCGGGCTCTGTGGCCAGTTCGATGCGCATCGGGCCAAGTCTGCACGAGCCCTTCACAACAGCAGGTCATGCGGGGCCGCATGGCGTCCGGCGGCCCGCCGAACGCCGGGTTTGCGGCGGAATGATCGGTTCCGGCGGTGGGTGGCGGGGCATCTTGCCAAACCCTGTGAACCACGTCCAACCGGCACACCGCGCGGGGGCCGCGGCCGAGGCCGGGGAACTTGATCCCAACTCCTGCTCGGGGTTCACTCCTTCGGGTGGCGGGCTCGGTGATGCCTGTCCGCTGCTCACCGGCGCTGGAATGGTCAGGAGCCATACCGGTGGGGCGAGCGAGTTGACGGATCGTCATCCGGGCCCTTGGGTGGGACGAGTCAGGAATGCGAGCAGTAGTGTCGGATTTTGGCGTGGCGTCCGGGGGTGTTGACGGTTCGTCGGCCTCCGACCGTTCGTCCGGGCCGGGCGCGGCCCGAGGTCAGGAGCCCGGTCCTCCCGCGACGGGGATGCCTCCCGTGTCTTCCCCCTCCTCAGTGCTTTCACCACCTTCGCCACTTTCGCCGCCTTCACCGCCTTCAGGGGGTAAGGGCAAGCGTGTGCGGGTGCGCAGTCGCCTCGTCGTCGCCGTCGCCGTCGTGGCGGCGGCCGTCGCCGGGGCAGGAGCGCCCGCGATCGTCGCCGCGTCCGACCGGGTCGGCACCTCGCAGGGGCTCGTCGACGACGCCCGCCGCACGCAGCACGCCCTCGCCCTGTCCCATGCCCTCGCGGACGAGCGCGACGAGGTCACCTCGTACATCGCCGCGGGACGCCCGAAGGGGCAGGGGCTGAGCGAGGAGCGCAGCGCGCTCGTCGACCGGCAGGTGGCGGAGTTGCGCGACGACGCGCCCGCCGATCTGCGCCGCACCATCGACGGTATCGCCGCCGTCCGCCGCGCCGCCCTCACCGGCAAGGGCTCCGCCATCGAGGCGCACACCGCGTACACCAAGGCCATCACCGAACTGCACCACCTCGCCGAGGATCTCGCCGACCGCATCCCCGCCCGAGCGGGTACCGGCGCGCACGCCCTCGCGGACCTCGACCGCGCCGTCGACCAGGCCGCCGCGGCCCGCGGCCTGCTGCTCGCCGCGTACGCCGTACCGCGCGACACCAGCACCTCCACCGTCATCGACCCGGTGACCGGACTGCCCAGGGCCGTGGTCGGCGAGGACCCGGCCGCCAAGAGCCGCCGCGACGCCCTGTCCGCCGCCGCCCAGCAGGCCCGGGTGCGCGAACAGGCGGCCCTCGCCGACTTCAGGGACTCCGCCCCCACCGCCTCCGTCAACGCGTACGACTCCACCGTCAGCGGGCCCGACACCGACAAGGCCGTCCACTACCTCGACAAGCTCACCGCCGCCCCGACGCTCACCACCACCGAACTCGGCTACAGCAAGAAGCACATCGACGCCGCGCTGACGTCCCGCGTCGAGCAGATGCGCGGCGCCGAGTCCGCGCTCGGCGAGCGGCGCGTCCAGCGCCTCGAACAGCTGCGCGACGACGATGTCACCGCCCTGGAGATCAGGATCGCCCTGGTCGGTGTCTGCCTGCTCGCCGCGGCCGGTGTCGCCATGGCCACCGCCCGCTCGCTGACCCGCCCGCTGGCAGTGCTGCGTCTCGGCTCCGCGCGGATCGCCACCGGCCCGGCGGCCGAGCAGCCCATCGCGTTCACCGGCCGCAACGACGAGTTCGCCGAGGTCGTCCGTTCCGTCAACGCCCTGCACGCGCACGCCGTCGGCCTCCACGAGCGGATCACGACCCTGGAGACCGACCGCCGCCACCTGGTGGGCGAGCGGCAGCGGATGGCCGACGCGCGCGACGCGCTGCGCGCCGAACTCGCCGACGTACGGGCGGAACTCGCCCGGTCCCAGACACAGCTGGAGCGCGTCCGGCACTCCATCCACGGCACCTTCGTCAACCTCGCGCTGCGCACCCTCGGCCTCGTCGAGCGCCAGCTCGGCGTCATCGAGGGCCTGGAGGAGCGGGAGCACGACCCCGAGCGGCTCGCGACCCTCTTCAAGCTCGACCACTTCGCCACCGTCATGCGGCGGCACAGCGAGAACCTCCTCGTCCTCGCCGGCGCCGAGCACGGCCAGCAGCACGCGGGAGCGGTGCCGCTCGTCGACGTCGTGCGCGCCGCCGTCTCCGAGATCGAACGGTACGAGCGGGTGCGGATCGCGGCACTGCCGCCGCACGCGCACATCGCCGGGTTCGCCGCCGACGACCTCTCGCACCTGGTCGCCGAACTCCTGGAGAACGCCGCGTCGTTCTCCCCGCCGGACGCCGCCGTCGAGGTCTCCGGCTGGCTCCTGGAGAACGGCGAGGTCATGCTCTCCGTCCAGGACGAGGGCATCGGCATGGCCGAGGAGAAGATGGCCGCCCTCAACGCCCGGCTCTCCTCGTTCTCGCCCGACCAGGCCCACGACCCCGAAGCCGCCGACGGCCTCGGGCTCGGCCTGTACGTCGTCGCCCGGCTCGCGGCGCGGCACGGCCTGCGGGTCCGGCTGCGCGAGCAGAAGCAGGGCGGGGTGGCGGCCGTCGTGGTGCTGCCCACCGCGCTGCTCGCCGCCGCGCCCTCGGCCACGGTGCCGCCCGCCGCTCCGGTGTCGGGCGCCGCGCCCTGTGTCCACCTGCCCGGTTCGGAGGCCGAGGCCAACTCCAACGTCCTGGACGGGCGTACGGGCGGCGGCCCCGGCGCCGATCCGCTCATCCGGGCGGCGGAACAGACGGTGGCCGAGTCGGAGGCCGACTTCGAGCCCGCGACCGACGCCCAGCCGGAGCCGGAGCCCGTAATCGCGCCCGGGGAACGGATCGCCGAGACCACCATGGAGCTGGTGGCCCCTGTGCTCCCGGAGCCCATGGCCGAGTCCGCACCGGCCCCGGCCCCCGCACCCGCCCCCGCACCGGCCCCCGTCCCTGAGCCTGACGCCCACGAGCGCACTCCCGACGAGAGCCCCGCCGAGCCGTCACCGCGACAGCAGACGCCCAAGTGGGAGCGGGTCACCGACAAGGGCCTGCCCAAGCGCACCCCGAAGATCGCCGCGCCCGCCACCGCCCCGCAGCAGCGCCCGGCCTCCGTCGACGCGGAGGCCCTGCGGCGCAGGCTCGGCGGATTCCACCGCGGCGCCCAGGAGGGCCGCCGCGACGTGGAGGCGGAGATCCTGGCGGGCCCACACGAACAAGCGCACCGGCGCGCGCACCAAGAACGTTTCGGAGAAGCCAAGGGGGACACAGCCGAGGAGGCAAGCAGTTGACTGCGCCCACCCCTGCACTCAACAACCCTGCACTCAACAACCCTGCACTCAACAACCCTGCACTGAGCACAGAGGCCCGCAACCTCCACTGGTTGCTGACCAACCTGGTAGAGGAGGTGCCAGGGCTGCTCTCCGTCGCGGTCGTCTCGTCCGACGGGCTGCTCCTGCTCTCCTCGGACCCGGGCAGGAACACCGAGTCCCGCCCGGACCGCAGCGGCGGACCGAAGGGCTCCAGCGCCGACCTGGCCACGATCGTGTCCGGACTCGGCAGCCTCACCATCGGCGCCGCCAAGCTGATGGACGGCGGGAGTGTGAAGCAGACCATGGTCGCCATGGAGGAGGGCAGCCTCTTCGTCATGTCGATCAGCGACGGCTCCCTGCTCGGCGTGCACGCCACCCCGGACTGCGACATGAGCGTCGTCGCGTACCACATGGCGCTCTTCGTCGGCCGCGCCGGGCACGTCCTGACGCCCGAACTACGCAGCGAACTGCGCAAGTCGATGGAGAGCACCAGTGAGCAGCAGTAGTAGCAGCGGCAGTGGCAACGGCGGTCCCGCGAAGCTCCCCGTACGCGGCGGCGACCGCAAGCCCGCCCGCGTACGCCCCTACTCCCTGACCGGCGGCCGCACCCGCTTCGGGCACGTCCTGCTGGTGGAGACGTTCATCGCGAGCACCGCCGCCATCGAGGCACCCGACGAACGTCTCGAAATAGGGAAGGGCACCCTCGCGGCGGTCATGCCGGAGATGCGGGCGATCGTCGAACTGTGCCGCCGCATGCGCACGGTCGCCGAGATCGCCGCGCTGTTGAAGATGCCCCTGGGCGTGGTCCGTGTGCTCCTGAGCGACCTCGCCGACCAGGGAAAGATCCGAGTTTACGGAACCGGTCACGGCCCGGGGCAGCCGAACCGGGCGCTCCTGGAAAGGGTGCTGAGTGGACTCCGCCGTCTCTGAACTCCTCGGGGGGCTCCCCGCCGAGGAGGAGCAGTTGCAGGTCTGGCAGACGGACCGGAGCCGGGCGCCCATCGCCACGAAGATCGTGGTCGCGGGCGGCTTCGGCGTGGGCAAGACGACCCTGGTGTCCGCCGTGTCGGAGATCCAGCCCCTCCAGACGGAGGCGCTGATGACCCAGGCGAGCGAGGAGACGGACGACCTCACCGCGACGCCGGGCAAGACCACGACGACGGTCGCCATGGACTTCGGCCGCATCACGCTCGACGACGACCTGGTCCTGTACCTGTTCGGCACGCCGGGCCAGCAGCGGTTCTGGTTCATGTGGGACGACCTGGTGCGCGGTGCGATCGGCGCGGTCGTGCTCGCCGACACGCGCCGCCTGCCGGACTGCTTCCCCGCGCTCGACTACTTCGAGAGCTGCGGACTGCCGTACGTCGTGGCCGTCAACCACTTCGACGGGTCGGAGCGGTTCGAGCCCGAGGACGTGCGCGAGGCGCTCACGGTGCCGCCGCACGTGCCCGTGCTGGTCATGGACGCGCGCCGGCGCATATCCGTGATCGAGACGCTGCTCGCCCTGGTCGGCCACGCGCTGGAAGCCACGCCCGAATAGGCTCCAGGACCCCCGTCCCGCACCTCGTCCCCGCCCCCGGTCCCCGCCCTCAGTTCCCGCCCCCCGTCACCGTACGCAAGTGATCAGTTAGAGGCCGCAATGTCACGGAAGATACTCGTCGTAGGAGCCGGCCAGTCCGGTCTTCAGCTCGCCCTGGGCCTTCAGTCCCACGGCTACGAGGTCACCCTGATGTCCAACCGCACCGCCGACGAGATCCGCTCGGGGCGGGTCATGTCGACGCAGTGCATGTTCCACACCGCGCTGCAGCACGAGCGCGACCTGCAACTCAACTTCTGGGAGTCGCAGGCACCGAGGATCGAGGGCCTCGGCGTCTCGGTCGCCGCGCCCGGCTCCCACGACCCGGGCCCCACGCAGCGCGCCATCGACTGGGTCGGCAGGCTCGACGGCTACGCCCAGTCCGTCGACCAGCGCGTGAAGATGGCCGGCTGGATGGAGACGTTCGCGCAGCGCGGCGGCCAGCTCGTCATCCACGGCGCGGCCGTCTCGGACCTCGACTACTTCTCGCGCACGTACGACCTGGTGCTCGTCTCGGCGGGCAAGGGCGAGCTCGTCTCGATGTTCGGCCGTGACGCGTCCCGCTCCCCGTACACCGAGCCGCAGCGCGCGCTGGCGGTGGCCTACGTCCACGGGCTCGGCCCGCGCCCCGAGCACCCGGACTACGACGCGGTCCGCTGCAACCTGGTGCCGGGCGTCGGCGAGCTCTTCGTCATGCCGACGCTGACGACGTCCGGCCGCGGCGACATCCTCTTCTGGGAGGGCATCCCGGGCGGCCCCCTGGACGTGTTCAAGGGCGTCAAGGACCCGGCGGAGCACCTTTCGCTGACCCTGGAGCTGATGGAGAGGTTCACGCCCTGGGAGTACGCGCGCGCCACGAAGGTGGAGCTGACGGACGCGAACGGCACGCTGGCCGGCCGTTACGCGCCGACCGTGCGCAACCCGATCGGCCGGCTTCCCGGCGGCGGCGCCGTGCTCGGCGTGGCGGACGTGGTCGTGGCCAACGACCCGATCACGGGGCAGGGCTCCAACTCGGCGTCCAAGTGCGCGGCGTCGTACCTGGCGTCGATCCTGGAGCGGGGCGACGAGCCGTTCGACGAGGCGTGGATGCGGGCGACGTTCGACCGGTACTGGGACACCGCGCAGCACGTCACGAAGTGGACCAACACGATGCTTCAGGCCCCGCCGGAGCACGTGCTGAACCTCATCGGCGCGGCGGGCGGGCTCCAGCCGGTCGCCGACCGTTTCGCCAACGGCTTCAACGACCCGGCCGACTTCGAGAACTTCTTCTACGACCCGGAGAAGACGGGCGCGTACCTGTCGTCGGTGACCGGCGCGTAGCCGGTGCCGCCCGCCGCCTCGGTGCGGCGGGCGGGTCACGACGGCTCCGGCCACGGCGCCCGGTAGCCCGGCATCGCCCCGGCCTCCGGGTCCGGCCGCACCGCCCCCCGCACCGGGTACGTCGCGATGGGTGAGACCTTCACCCGGGCGCCGGGCCGGGGGGCCTGCACCACCATTCCGTCGCCCAGGTACATCGCCACGTGCGTGGCGTCGGGAAAATAGACGACCAGGTCCCCGGGCCGGAGCTCGGACAACCGCACCCGCGGCAACCGAGCCCACTGCTCCTGCGACGTCCGCGGAATCGCCCGCCCCGCATGCCGCCACGCCCGCGCCGTCAGCCCTGAACAGTCGTACGCCTCCGGCCCCTCCGCCCCCCACTCGTACGGCTTCCCGATCTGTTTCACCGCGAAGTCGAGCGCGGCGTTCCCCGCCCGCGACGGAGCCCGCACCGCCGTCCCGAGCGCCCCTGACGCCATGAACTTCCGCTGGGCCGAATCGACCCCGGCGTCCTCAAGGCGGGTGAGCGCCGCCAGCTGCTCACCGCTGAGCGAGGCCAGCAGTTCCTCCACCTGACGCAACCGCCCGCGCACCGTGTCCCGGCGCTTCTTCTCCTGGTCGGCCAGCTTCAGCTGCGCGTCCAGCGCGGCCCGCGCCTTCGTCGCCAGGTCGTCGGCCCTCCTCTCCCCACCCACGAGACGGTCCACGGCGGCCCGCCGCTCCTTCGCCGCCTGCCCGAGGACATGCCCCTGGTCGAGCGCGTGCTCCGGATCGGGCGAGAGCAACAGCCGTACGTACGGCGAGATGTCGCTGTGCCCCTGGTACTGCTCGCGCGCGAGGCGACCCGCCGCGACCCGGCTGTCGTGCAGGGCGCCCCGGGCCTCGGCCAGCTTCCGGGACATTTCGTCCGTCTCCTCGCGGCGGGACCTGAGCGCCTCCCGCGCGGCGTCGTACGCCTCGGTGGCCTCCTCGGTCTGCCGGTACAGCTTCTGAAGATCCGTCAGCAGCGTCGCGACGGACCGCTCGCCGTCGGGCCCCGGAGCCGCCGCAGCCGCCCGGGCCGGCACGGGCGCGAGCAGCGCCCCGGCGACGGCGGCCGTACACACCCAGCGCACCACTGTGCCTGACACGTCATCACCTCCCGCGCGGGGCAGCCTCCGTGCCCGCACGGGGACACCTCACAGCGGGCGACGTCGCGCCGCCCGGCGGGCTGCTCGCTTCGGCCCAACCCGGCCACCCCTCCAGGGGGTGCGCGGCGAGCCGCCTTTACGCGGGGGAACCGCCCGCTTCGTCGTCGTCGCCGTTCTTCCGCGACGTCGACCAAGGCCACCGCACCCCGCCGGGCACCTTCCCGTCCGGCACGAACACGTACCGCCAGCGCTGGACGAGCCGCACGGCCTTCCCGTCGGGCACGGCCTCTCGCGCGTACACGTACTCACGCTCGGGCCCGCCCTCCGGAGCGGGCACGGGCACCCGGTACACCTTGGGCGGGTTGCCGGTGGCGGTGAGCAGGACGGGCAGGGAGCGCCCGTCCAGCGGTCCGCCGACGAATGGGATGTCTTCGCTCTTCACACGGCCAGTGTCACAGGAGGTGCGCCGCGTCGCTCACCACGGGCAGCACCCGCCGCGCGAGCCCGCCCGCGGGCCCGTCCGGCGTCTCCAGGGCGAGGGCGGCGCGCACGACGTCCGCGGTCTGCGCGTCGCGGCCCGCCGCCGCGGTCAGGACCGCCATGAACTGCTCGACGAGTCCGTCGCGCAGCTCGTCGAGGGGTGGCTGTTTGTCCTCGTCGAGCCAGATGAGGGAGGCCGCCTCCACCGCGGTGATCCACATGCGGACGGTCATGCGCAGCCGCGGGCCCGGCTCGTCGACCGCGAGGTGGTCGAGGATGTGCTCGGCGGCGGCCCGCCGGACCCCGTCCACGATCGCCGTCGTACGGGAGGTCTCCACCACGCTGCCGCCCTGGAGCAGCGCGGCGAACCCGGTGTCGTGCTGGTCGACGAAGGCCAGGTAGCGGTCGAGCGCGCGGGACAGGCGGGCGGTGAGCGGGCCCTCGGGTGGCTCGGCGAAACACTGCTCCAGGTCGTCGGCGGCCGTCCGCAGCGCCGCCTCGTACAACTGCTGCTTGCCGCCCGGGAAGTAGCGGTAGACCAGCGGCCGGGAGACCCCCGCGGCCTCGGCGACGTCGTCGAGCGACACCTCCTCGGGCGCCCGGTGCGCGAACAACGACAGTGCCGCGTCGAGCAGCTGAGCCCGCCGCGCCTCGACGCTGAGGCGCCGGTAGGCGGGGGTTCCGGTTGCCGAGGTCATGCAGGAAGCGTAACCCTGCCGGGGCGCGCCGGTCCGGGGTGGCGGGGGGAGCGCGGGACCGTGCGAGGACGCGGCCCCGGTTTCAGGCCAGGAGCCCGGACGACCGCCACAGGCGCCGCCCCACCCCGCGCAGCACGCCGATGTCGTCCAGGAAGTCGGTGAGCCGCTTCGCGCCGGTCTGCATGATCTCGCGGCGGTGGCCGCTCGCCTTGACCTGGGCCATCGCCTGCTTCTTGTCGAGTCCGACGTTCGTGTAGACCTCGGGGTTGATGAAGGCGACCGCGAAGACCCGCGCGAACTCCCCGGAGGTGAGCCGCGTGAACTCCTGCGACCAGCGCGGCGCCGTCACCATCTGGCGGCGCAGCTCCTCGCGCGCGTACCGCACGTGCCGCGCCTCCTCGACGACGTGGATGCGCGTGACACCGCGGACCAGGGTCTGCACCCGCTCGTCCGGGAAGGTCAGACGCTGCATCCAGTCGAGGATCTCCTCGCCGAGCAGTGTCGCCGTGAACGACCCTGGGGTCGTGGAGACCGTCTTGAACAGGCGGCCGAGGTTGTGGTGGACGGCCGAGACCGGGTAGTGCGGCGTCTCGCCGCGGCCGATGAGCCGCGCGAACATCTTCGAGTGGCGGCACTCGTCCTCGATCTCGGTGAGCGCGTACCGCACGTGCGCGCTCGTCGCCGCCTTGTCGTAGACGTGGCGGACCAGCAGCTGCATCAGGATCAGCTCGAACCAGATGCCGAGCGACGCGAGCGCCGCCGCCTCGTGCTGGGAGAGCAGAATCCGCTGCTCCTCGCTCATCCGCTTCCACAGGGGAGTGCCGTAGAGCGAGACGAGTTCCGGCGGCCAGAACCACTTGCCCTCCTCGAAGGGCGCGTCCCAGTCGAGCTCCTTGTCCGGGTCGAAGGAGTGCTTGGCGGAGGAGTCGAGCAGCCGCTCGGCCACCTGTTCGCGGTCCTTGAGCAGCCCCAGCGCGTCCCGCAGCCCTTCGAGCGTGTCGGCTTCCGTCATGGTCGTCATGGCTGTCCCCAACTCCCGTCACCACTCCCGTTACCGGCGGTCACGCTCTTATGAGACTGCTCGTCAGCAAGGGCGTCAATCCCCCGCGCACGAGTTGTTGACGGTCGACCTTGTTGACCCGTGTCCACCGCCGTGTGAGCCTGCCGGTATGTCGACGCATGAGCTGTACACCATGGCGCCGGACGGGGCCGGCTGGCAGATCCCCTCGGCGAGTTCGGCCCGGTTCAGCTGGGAATATGACATGGCGGCCGACGGGCGCGACCGCCTTCTCGCCCTCTACCAGAAGGGCAAGGACAAGCAGTGGGACGGCGCCAAGCGCATCGACTGGGACCTGGAGGTCGACCCGTACGACCCGCTCGGCACCCCCGACGAGTCACTCGCCCTCTTCGGCACCCCGCACTGGGCGAAGATGACCGACAAGGACAAGGGCGAGCTGCGCAAGCACTACGCGTCCTGGCAGTTCAGCCAGTTCCTCCACGGTGAGCAGGGCGCCATGGTGTGCGCGGCCCGGATCGTCGAGTCCGTGCCCGACCTCGACGCCAAGTTCTACTCGGCGACGCAGACCATGGACGAGGCGCGGCACGCCGAGATCTACGGCCGCTTCCTGCACGAGAAGATCGGGATGCTCTACCCGATCAACGACAACCTCCAGTCGCTCCTCGGCGACACCCTGCGCGACTCGCGCTGGGACATGCCCTACCTCGGCATGCAGGTCCTCATCGAGGGGCTCGCGCTCGCCGCGTTCGGCATGATCCGCGACACCACGGACAAGCCGCTGCCCAAGCAGATCCTCGCGTACGTGATGCAGGACGAGGCGCGGCACGTGGCCTTCGGCCGGATGGCCCTTCGCGACTACTACAAGCAGCTCACCGACGCCGAGCTGCGCGAGCGCGAGGAGTTCGTGATCGAGGGCTGCTACCTGATGCGCGACCGGCTGCGCGGGGTCGAGGTCCTGGAGAACTTCGGCATCCCCAAGGCGCAGGCCGAGCAGTACAGCGAGCAGTCCGAGTTCCTCGCCCTGTTCCGGCAACTGCTGTTCTCGCGGATCGTGCCCTGCGTCAAGGACATCGGCCTGTGGGGCGAGCGGCTTCAGCGGGCCTACGTCGACATGGGCGTCTTCGAGATGGGCGACTCCAACCTCGATCTGCTGATGGCCCAGGACGAGGAGATCGCCGAGCGGCTCGACGCGGAGCGGTTCGCGGCGGAGGAGCGGGAGCGGGTCGAGGAGGTGGCCGAGGCGGTCCGGGCGGGCGGGGAGGACTGACGGGCGGCGGGCGGGCCGCTCGCCGCTCGCATGCAGTAGCGTTCCCGTCGTGTCCACGCCACCGCCGCCCCAGCCGAACCCGTACGGACAGCCGCCCCAGCAGCCGCCGAACCCGTACGCGCACCAGCCTCACCCCGGCTTCCCGCAGCAGCAGCCTCATCCCGGCTTCCCGCAGCAGCAGCCTTACCCCGGCTTTCCGCAGTGGCAGCCCCCGAAGAAGAAGAGCCGGGCCGGGCTCGTCCTCGGCATCGTGGGCGGGGTCCTCGGGATCGTTCTCATCGGCGTCGGCGCGCTCGCCTACGTCGGGATTCGGTACGACAAGTCGTTCCCCAAGGCCGAGTACAGGCTGGAGCTGACGAAGACGCTCCTGGACGGCAAGTACGAGCTCGCCAAGGACCTCTCCCGGGACAAGGGCTCCGAGATCGCGGACCACGCGGACGGGGACTGGGACGCCAAGGACGTGACGGGCGTCGTCGCGCAGTACACACGCGGCGGGAACCAGAGTGACGGGGTGCTGATCGTCTCCGGCATGTACGGCCGGTTCAAGAACACGGACAAGGCCCGCAACAGCATGATGAAGGGCGGCTCCGAGGCCGACAACGCCACGCTCGTCGTCGAGCCCCGGGACTTCCACCCGGCGGGCACCGATGTCACGATCACCTGCCAGGTGCTCACCCACGGCAGCGGGATCACCAAGGTCACCATGCCGATGTGCGCGTGGACGGACGGCAACACCGGCGCCAGCGTCGCCGAGATCACCCCGCGCATCGCCGCCCAGAACCCCCAGGACGTCGACCTGGCGGCCGCCGCCGCCACGGCCGCCAAGGTGCGCTCGGAGCTCAGGAAGCCGGTGGACTGAACGACTTGCGCAGCGTGAAGGCGTGGCCGGTCGGACCGTGCTCGCGCAGGTGCGTGAGCCGCTCCTCCGCCTCCTTCACGGTGGGACGGTGCCCGGCCGGCACCCACCACAGCGCCGTCACGGCCTCGCTCAGCCGCTCGAAGAACTCACGGCGGCGGGCAAGGAGTTCACGGTGCAGGCCCTGGTACATGAAGGCCGTCAGGGCGTTCGGGTCCCGCCACACCGACATGTTGACCAGCAGCCACTCGTCGCCGTAGACGCGCAGGTCGGTGGCGTTGCCGGAGTCGCCCTCAAGGCGCCAGACGAATCCGTCCGCCGAGTCGGCCACGGCGTTCACCGTGTCGAGGTTTCCGGTGAAGTCCTTCATCTCGGGAGCGTCGAGCGGCGCCTTGAGCCGGCCGATGTTCACCTGTGCGAGTTCGTACGTGATCACGTCGGTCATGAGCGCGACAGTAGGCGGCAGAGGGCGGCTGGCCCAGGGCCGTTTCACCCACTGGTACGGGGACCACTTCAGTGGTGGTCGAGCACCGCCTCCATCACCGCACGCGCGATCGGCGCCGCGTTGCCCCCGCCGCTGATGTCGGCCCGGTCCGCCGAGGCGTCCTCCACCACCACGGCCACCGCCACCTGCGGCGCCGACGCGTCGTCGGCCTGCGCGTAGGAGAGGAACCAGGCGTACGGTGTTCCCTCGTTGTGCACGCCGTTCTGCGCGGTGCCGGTCTTGCCGCCGACCGTCGCGCCGGGGATCCGCGCGTTGGCGCCGGTGCCCTTCTCGACGACGTCGACCATCATCCGCTGCAACTGCGCGGCCGTGTACGGGGACATGGCCTGCTTGTACGTGGAGCCGCCGGTCGTGGAGACCGTGGCGCCGCCATGGGTCGTCGTCCTGTCGACCAGGTGCGGCCGCATGATCGTTCCGCCGTTGGCCACGGCCGCGGCGACCATCGCCATCTGCAGCGGGGTGGCCGCGGTGTTGAACTGGCCGATGGAGGACATCGCCAGCTGGGAACGGTCCATGTCCGTGTCGAAGTTGGACCGCGCCGCGGTCATCGGGATGCGCACACCCCCGTCGTTGAAGCCGAAGTCCTCCGCCGCCTTCACCATGCCGTGCAGGCCCACCTGCACGCCGAGCCTGGCGAACACCGTGTTGCAGGACACCTGGAGCGCGTACTCCAGGGTGGCGTTCTCGCAGGCCGCCGACGCGGACTCGTTGTGCAGCTCCGTCGATGTGCCGGGCAGCGGGTACGGGTCCGGGGTGTCGGTCGGCGTGTCGATACTGTCGACGACGCCCTGCTCCAGCGCGGCGGCGGCCGTGACCACCTTGAACGTCGAGCCCGGCGGGTAGGTCTCGCGGATCGCCCGGTTCAGCATCGGCTTGGTCGACGCGGCGTTCAGGGTGCTCCACGCGTCGTGCGCGGCCGAACCCGTGCCGGAGATGACACCCGGGTCGTACGAGGGTGTGGAGACCAGCGCGAGGATCTTGCCGTTGGTCGGGTCGATGGCCGCGACCGCGCCCTTCTTGTCGCCGAGCCCGGCGAACGCGGCCTCCTGCGCGGCGGCGTTGAGCGTGGTCTCCACGTCGCCGCCCGGCTCCTGGGTACGGGAGATGTCGTCCCACAGCGGCAGCGGGGCGAGCATCGGGGCGGTGCCGGAGAGGACGTCGTCCTCGGCGTGCTCGACGAACGACGTGCCGTACGTCTGCGAGGCGTAGCCGGTGACGGGCGCGTACAGCGGCCCGTTCTTGTACGTCCGCTCGTAGCGCAGCGGCTCCTTGGTGTCCTTCGAGCCGGTGACCGGCTTGCCCTGGACGAGGATGTCGCCGCGCGGCCGGTCGTAGCGCTGGATCGCCACCCGGCGGTCGGCCGGGTTGTCCCGCAGGCGCTTGGCCTGGAAGACCTGGACGCGGGCCGCGTTGACCAGCAGCGCGACCAGCAGGACCAGGCAGATGGCGGCGGCCCGGCGGATGTACTTGGTCATGCGGCCCGTCCCAGGGCGGACGGGACGGCCTCGGGCGGATCGCTTCTGCGTGCCTGGTCGCTGATGCGGACGAGGATCGCGACGATGACCCAGTTGGTGACCAGGGACGAGCCGCCCTGCGCGAGGAACGGCATCGCCATGCCGGTCAGCGGGATCAGACCGGTCACACCGCCCGCGATGACGAAGACCTGCAGGGCGACGATCGACGCGAGGCCGATGGCCAGCAATCGGCCGAACGGGTCACGCAGCGCGAGCCCGGCCCGGTAGCCGCGCTCCACGACGAGCGCGTACAGCAGGAAGATCGCGGTCAGCCCGGTCAGGCCCAGTTCCTCGCCCGCCGTCGCCAGGATGAAGTCGGACTTCGCGGCGAACCCGATGAGGATCGAGTGGCCGAGGCCGAGGCCCGTGCCGAGCATCCCGCCCGCCGCGAACGCGAACAGCGACTGGGCGAGCTGGCTCGGCCCGTCGCCCGCGTCGATCGAGGCGAACGGGTGCAGCCAGTTCTCGACCCGGTCGTGCACATGCGGTTCGAAGGAGGCGACGACGAAGGCGCCGACGGCCGCCAGGACGAGCCCGATGGCGATCCAGCTGCCGCGTCCCGTGGCCACGTACAGCATCACGATGAACAGGCCGAAGAAGAGCAGCGAGGTGCCGAGGTCGGTCTCCAGGACGAGCACGCCGACGCTGATCAGCCAGATCGCGAGGATCGGCGCGAACACCCGCATCGTGGGCAGTTGCAGTCGCCAGATCCTCCGGCCCGTGTAGCGCAGGGCGTTGCGGTTGGCCGCGAGATAGCTCGCGAAGAACACCGCGAGCAGGATCTTCGCGAACTCGCCCGGCTGGATGGAGAGGCCGCCGATCCGGATCCAGATGCGGGCGCCGTTCACCGAGGTGAAGAAGATCGGCAGGGTCATCAGGAGCAGCGCGGCGACGACCGAGATGTACGCGTACCGCTGCAACGCCCGGTGGTCGCGGAGCAGCAGGACGAAGGCGATGAACAGTCCGACGGCCAGTGTCGACCAGACCAGTTGGGCGGGGGCCGCCTCGTCGCCGGGCGTCTCCAGGTCGAGCCGGTAGATCAGGACGAGCCCGAGGCCGTTGAGGAGCACGGCGATGGGCAGCAGGAGCGGGTCCGCGTACGGGGCGCGGAAACGTACCGCCGCGTGGGCGAGAAGGGCGAGCACGCCGAGCCCGGCGCCGTATCCGGCGGCGCCGGGCGGGACGGTGCCGTCGTGCGCGAGCCCTACGTGGCAGTACCCGTACACGCTGAGCAGTACGGCGAGGACGAGCAGCGTCAGCTCGGTACCGCGGCGCTGTGGGACGCGGACGGCGGGAACCGCGGGCGATGGTGCCTTCGTTCCTGCCGAGCCCGTTGAACCGGTCATGGCGGGAACGTAGCAAGGGTGTCCGCGATTTCTGGGATATCGGCTTATGTCAGCACCAGCGGGGCGCCGCCCCGATGTTGTCGATGTACTTCGCCGAGCCCCAGGCCCAGGTGCCGTCGGTCAGCAGGTACCAGAGGTAGTTGCCGCGGACGTTCTGGCCGCCGGTCTTGCAGAAGATCGGGACGATCGCCCCGTAGGGTTCCCAGCGCACGATGCGGCTGCCGCGGGTGGGGGCGTCGCGGAGGTTCAGGCCGCCGTTGGCGACGACGCGGCCCTTGTAGGTCCGGTGGTGGCCGGCGTGGTGGTCGCCGTGGTGACCGCCGTCGCCGTCCGCGAGGGCGGGGGACGCGGCGGCGGTGACGGCGGCGAGCGCGGCGACGGCGACCGCGGCGCCGAGGCGGGTGGCGGCTGTGCGTATGGCCATGAGGCCTCCTCTGAGGGAAGGGCGATATGGGCTGGTATGCCCGAAATCACACTAAATTTGCTACGGAGGGGGCGCAAAAGGTCACACGCGGTCGTCGCCACCGCCGCCCGAGGCGCCCGCGCCCTCGGGTCCCTCAGTCCCCTCAGCCCCCTCCGGCCGCCCAGCTCCGTCCGGCTCCCGGGAACCCTCCGGTTCCTCAGTCCCCTCCGGCCGCCCAGCCCCCTCCGGCTCCCCAGCCCCCTCCGGCTCCCCGGAATCCTCAGGCTCCTGGTGCGGAAGGGTGAGCGTGGCCATCGCTCCGCCGTCCGGGGTGTTGGCGAAGGCCAGGCGGCCGCCCAGGACCTCGGTCTGGCCGAGTGCGATGGTCAGGCCCAGGCCGTGGCCGCGCGCCCCGCCCTCGGTGCGGAATCGCTGCGGCCCGTGCGCCACCAGGTAGTCCGGGTAGCCCGAGCCGTGGTCCCGCACCGTGATCACCGGGCCGTTCACGGTCAGGACGACCGGCGGGCCGCCGTGCCGGTGCGCGTTGGCCACGAGGTTGCCCAGGACCCGCTCCAGGCGCCGACGGTCCGTCACCACGCACGCGTCCGCCTCGACCACCACCTCGGTCACGGGAGCCGCCGTCCCCGCGGCGGCCGCGGGCCCGGTCCCGTCGGAGACCCGCACCACCCGCTCGGCCACCTGCCCCAGCCAGACCGCGTCCAGGTCGACGCGCTCGCTGCGCGCGTCGAGCCGGGAGATCTCCAGCAGGTCCTCCGTGAGCGTGCGCAGCGCGGCGACCCGGTCGCGCACCAGCTCCGTCGGCCGCCCCGGCGGCAGCAGCTCGGCGGCGGCGTGCAGCCCGGTCAGCGGCGTGCGCAGCTCATGGGCGACATCGGCGGTGAAGCGCTGCTCGGTCAGGATGCGCGACTGCAGCGACGCCGCCATGCTGTCCAGCGCGCCCGCCACCGCGGCGACCTCGTCCTGGCGCCTGGCACGGTTCGGGTTGCGGCCGTCGGTGCCGGTGACCGCCCGCGGGTCGTGCACGCGCGCGTCCAGGTCGCCCGCGCTGATCTTGCGCGCCACGCGCGCGGTGGTGTGCAGGCGTTGCGTCACCCGGGTCACCGCGAACGCGCCGACCAGGAGCGTCGCCCCGATCGCCAGCACGGACGAGCCGAGGATCGCCTGGTCGAGCCCGTCGATGGTGCGGGCCCCCTGCGAGTAGTCGACCCGCACGGCCAGCGCCCGGCCGCCCGCCGCCGGCCCCGCCGCCCACATCACCGGCTGCCCGTCGTTGTTGTCGACCATCGTGCCGCGCCGTCCGTGCAGCGCCAGGTCGCGCAGCGACGCGGGCAGGTCCGGCGGATCGATCGAGGAGCCGGGGGCCAGCCGGTCGCCGGCCTCGTACGCCTTGGTCACGGCGGTCAGTCGGGTCAGCGCCCGCTCGCGCGCCTCCCGCACGGTCTGATGGCTGACCGAGACGTGCACGAGGATGCCGAGCAGCGCCGCCAGGGCGCAGCACATCACGGTGATGAACGCCGCCGCCTTCCAGGTCAGCGACGCGGTCCAGTAGGGAAGCCGGAGCCGGGGTCCGCCGATCACGGGCTGCTCGGGGAGGGCGACGGGGACGCGGGCGAGGAGGACGCGGGGGCGTGGGAGGCGGCGGAGGGCGACTGCGGGACGACCGACGGCGGTTCGGGCAGCGGTGACGCCGACGGGCTCACTCCGGCGGACGGCGGCGCCGCGGTGCGCACGATGTCCTCGCGCGTCGGCAGCATGGCGTGCTGGTGCCGGTCGTACGTCCACGACGTCCGGTACTCGTAACCGGGCAGGTCGGCGGCGGCCCTGACCACCAGGTTCCGTCCGGCGAGGCGGACGCTGATCACGGAGTCCTCATCCTCCATGATCATGACTGGTCTGCCGTCCGTGTACATGTAGATCTGCACCACGAACTGGTTCTTGGACGCCTTGAACCCGACGATCATGTCGTCCTTGCCGTCGCCGGTCACATCCGCGTAGTACGCGTCCAGGACCGGGCAGCCCGGCCCCTTCTTCCCCGGTTCCCCGCACCGGGCGAGCCCGGCGACGACGTTCTTGTACACCGTCGGGTGCGCCTTGGCCTGGGCGCGCACCACGGCGACCGGGGTCACCCGGTGCAGATCGCCCTGCGGCACCTTCAGGCCCTTGACGACCTCGGTCCTGCCCGACCCGTAGTCCTCGGCGGCCGCGGACGCGGGCGGCAGGGTCGGCCACAGTTGGCGCGGGCCCACCGCCGTCGGCGTCGGGC